>CBDUZS010000048.1:0-20176 GCA_965371785.1 uncultured bacterium | reverse complement strand
GAATGACCATTGCCGGCAAGGGATGGAACCTGGACCTGTCCTCCATCGAGCAGGATTACAGGGATCTGCTTGCCGCAGTTGTCTGGAGAGAGGAGGGTCTGTGATGGGAACCTCACCTCCGGTAGTGGCAGTTATACAGTTTCCAGGCTCCAACTGCGAGTACGAGACCGCACGCGCTCTCTCCTCCGTCGGGCTGGATGGCAGGATATTCAGATGGAATCAGTGGAGAGAACTCCGTTCAACCGACTGCAGAGCATACGTACTCCCCGGGGGATTCTCCTTTCAGGACAGGGTGAGAGCCGGGGCCGTCGCAGCCAAGGAGAGGATAATGGATATCCTTTTCGAGGAGGCAGAACGCGGCTGCCCGGTACTGGGTATTTGCAACGGGGCTCAGATACTCGTTGAAAGCGGCCTTGTTCCAGGCTGGACACCCGGAAGGATCGAATCGGCACTTGCCGGTAACCTTGCCCCGGGCAGAGCCGGATACTTCACGCGGTGGGTGTTTCTAACCCCGACCGAGAGTGGGCGGAGCCTTTGCCCATGGCTGCGTGCGCTTGACGGCAATCCTGTACCCATACCGATAGCCCATGCGGAAGGCAGATTCGTCCTGTCCGGTGATCCGGACCGGGTTGCAGGGCATATAGGTCTCGTCTACACCGACGGATTCGGCAACCCTGCCGGAGGATGGCCAGACAATCCGAACGGCTCGCAGTTCGATCTGGCAGGGCTGATGAATTCACGCGGCAACGTACTGGCAATGATGCCTCATCCCGAGAGGGCGTTCCGGTTGTGGCACGTTCCACCCAACCTCCCCGGGGAATGGGGAAAACTGCGACGCAGAATGAGTCATGTGGAGAGCATTGCTTTACACCCGGGCCCGGGAGAGGCATTCTTCCGCAGTCTGGCCGAGAGTCTGGGGGTGAAGTGAGAGTGGACAGAATACTGATAGCGGTCAAGCTGAAAGCGCCTGATCCCGCTGCAGTGACGGCCGAGTACACCCTGAGAAGACTGATGCCTGATGAATGCCCTGCCCGCCTCGAGAGGTACGATCTCTGGGAATTCCACGTTTCCAGGGGTGGAAGAGAATCCGTTTCGGAGGTCGTCGGACACTTCACCGATATCGTCAATCCGAACAAACAGAAGTTCACCTTCCTGGAGGATTCAGCGGATTTCCTTCCGGGAGAGAATCCTGACCTCACATGGGTCGGAATCGTGATCAGCGATCACGACAACAGCAAATCCGAAAACTGGACATCGGTCATGGTGAAGCGTGGCTTTCCCGTAGAGAAAGTCAGATTCGAGACGCTCTGGCGTCTTGCATGGTCCAGCGGGACACCTCTGGATCGGGCAGAAGCAATGGCCATGGCAGTGTCGGTGAGCACGACCAGGAGCTCTGGTCTGCTGGGTAATCCTGTTTCCCAGAGTATTACGCTCCAGAGAGGTATCTGAGCAAGACAGTGCGCAGACATCCTTACGAAGAAGTCCTTCTAGATGTAAGGCAACCTCAGCAGTATACCGGTTGCGAATGGAACATCCCGGAACCTGACCGGAATCTTCCCAGAGTCACTCTTGTCTACCCGGATGTATACGAGCTAGGAATGTCCAATTTCGGGTTGACAGTGGTGAGACACGTTCTCCTGGAATCGGGAGTATTCGATGTCAGGAGGGCATTCTGTCCATCACATGACATGGATGCACTCCTGGATAGCAGATGCCTGGACTGGGTGGATATGGAAGCGGGCGATCCCGTTCGGGAGAGCTGTGTACTGGGTTTCGGTATCCCCGGGGAAGCGCTCTACTCCAACTATCTCCACCTTCTCTCGAGAGCTTCAATTCCGCTGAGAGCAAACCGCCGAATCGAATCTCACCCCATTGTACTCGCAGGCGGAGTCGGCACTTCCAATCCTCTCCCGCTGGCGCCATTCACCGACCTGTTCTTTCTTGGAGAAGCCGAGGAGCAGATCATCGGACTCTTGAAGATCATCACCGGTGAGGGTTCGAGGGAGGAGCGTCTCCGAGCTTCCGCCTGTATACCTGGTGTGTGGGTTCCCGCGGTTGGCAAGTATCCTGTTGAGATTCAACGGGTCAGGGAGCTTCGAAGGGAATGGGCTCCCGTAAGGCAGGTTGTTCCGCTTTCCAGGATCTCGCAGGACAGAGCCGTCGTGGAAGTGGCCAGAGGATGCAGCAGGGGGTGCAGATTCTGCTCCGCGACCCAGCTGGCAAGACCCGTTCGTGAGAGATCCGCATCCGACTCGCTCGAGATCCTCGAAAGGGCGGTTCTCTGCACCGGGTGGGAGAAGGCCGGGCTGCTCACACTCTCACTCTCCGATCACTCGGAGGTCAATGAGTTGATCAAGGGAGTGGAGTCTGTCGAGCGCCGCTTGAAGGTCAACGTCGGCAGGCCATCGCTCAGGCCGGACACTTTCTGCAGGCTGGCCGTAAAAGACATTACAGGGCGTGTAACAATTGCTCCGGAAGCCGGGAGCGAATCCCTGAGGTCAAGGATCAACAAGCCTCTGTCGGACGAAGATATACTGAACACTGTTGAAAAGGTGTTTCAGCTCGGAGCAAAGGGGATGAAACTCTACTTCATTGTAGGGCTGCCCGGAGAAACGGACGAAGACCTCGCGGGGATTGCCAGCCTGGTGGCCAGAATTTCAAAAATCGCCCGAGGCTTCGGAAGAAGGTCCAGGAAGGATATCACCGTGGCCTTGTCCCCGTTCGTTCCCAAGCCACATACCCCGCTGCAGTGGGCGCCCCAACTACCACTCGAGGAGATTCGTAGAAGGCTGTCCCTGGTCAGGAAGGCATGCAGACGTGTGACCGTCAGCTGGAATGACCCCAGGCTTGCCATGCTGGAAGCGGTTCTCGGTCTTGGAGACGATGCCCTCACGGCCGATATCCTGGAAGAAGCTGTTCTCTCGGGAGCAAGGTATGATGCATGGAACGATCTCATCCGCTGGGATATCTGGCAGGCGCTCCTCGATAAACACCCAGGGGTTCTCTGGAAAACCGGCACGGGACTCGATCCCGGAGAAGTTCTTCCTTGGGGCTTCGTTTCGACAGGTGTCGATCCGGAATGGCTCAGGAGCGAGTATCGGCACTACATCGACGGATTTCCACTTCCCGACTGCAGAGACGCCGGATGCACCGGATGTGGAGCCTGTAATGGAGAGCCTGTTCCTCGAACTAAACGGAGCTCGAGTGCTCCGATCGAACACATCCCGGATGGAGCTGATGTCCGCTCCATTCTCAGGATAGGATTCTCCAAAACCGGGTGCGCACGCTTCTCTTCACATCTGGACACGGTGAGGCTCTGGATCAGAACCGTCAGAAGAGCGGGTTTGCCCGTCAGTTACTCGGGGGGCTATGTTACCAGACCAAGGCTGCATTTTGGTCCACCTCTCCCGCTTGGTTATGAGAGTACGACTGAGTGTCTGGATGTGCTCCTGAGCACGGAGCCGGATTCCATCGCAGAGATGCAGAAGAGTCTGGACTCATCACTTCCTGAGGGTTTCAGTGTCACGGGAATTCAGCTGCTTCCTGCCGACACACGACCTCCCGATAGCGGAGTGGTCATGGCAGGATACACGATTTGCGGCATTGAAGGTCCGGGGGAGATTGCCAACAGGATCTCCCGGGAGCCAGGTGTAATCAGTTCCGACCCTGACGGGCCCGACATGATTAAACTGCGTGTCGAGTACGCGATCGGTGATGCAAGACCGGATCGCATTCTCGGCCGACTTGGAATTCCGTACCGAATCATATGCAGGACGGAATTGTCAGGAAACAAGAAATAAGGCAGCAGGAAGCTGCATGAGATAATACATTCAACCCGAGAAGGAGATGATACTCCTTGAAGATCGATTTTGTAATAAATGCTCATCCGGAAATTACACGGATTGCCGTTCTGGAGGATGGGAGACTGATGGAGCTGATAGTCGAAAAGGCTGCGGAACGCAGACTGGTCGGCAATATATACCTGGGCTCCGTCAACGCAGTACTGCCGGGGATGCAGGCGGCTTTCATAGACTTGGGTCTCGAGCGAAGCGCATTCCTGCACGTATCAGATGTGAGGACGGGTATCGTTGACACTCGACGATTCGCCCAGACTCTCGTCGATGGAAAGCCGGTCAGCACCAGAGACACCTCCGGTGCCATCGAAGACATCCTCAGGAAAGGACAGGAGATCCTCGTTCAGGTAACGAAGGAACCCATGGGGACAAAGGGTGCGAGAGTGAGCACGAGAATCTCCATTGCCGGGAGATTCGTTGTCAGCATGCCCGGAGATCCCGTGTCCGGCGTGTCCAGGAAGATAGGGGATAGACGGGAAAGAACGAGGCTCCGAAGCATCCTCGCCAGAGTTCGAACCGATGGATTCGGAATAATTGCGAGAACGGCTGGCATTTCCCAGAATGAAGACGCTTTCCGCAGCGATGTCGAGAGGATAGTGCAGCTGTGGAAAGAGATAGGCGCACGCACGCTGAAGAGCAAGGCTCCTTTTCTTCTACATGAAGAGCACGACGTAGTAACCATGACACTTCGTGATATAGTAAGCGCCGAAGCATCTTCAATTGTGACCGATTCCAAACAGGTGGCTGCACGAGCAAGGAAATATCTCAAGCTGATTGCCCCCGACCTTGCGGGAAAAGTGAGGTTCTACCGAGGCAAGACCCCCATCTTCGATCATTTCGGAGTCGAAGAGGAGATCGGCGGCATCATGGCCAGGGAAGTGGGGCTGAAGAGCGGCGGCTCGCTGGTCATCGATCACACCGAGGCGCTTGTCGCCATCGATGTCAACACGAAGCGTTACGTGGGCAAGAAGAGCCAGGACAGCACGATTCTGAAGACCAACATGGAAGCGGCGAAAGAGGTCGCAAGGCAGCTGAGACTGAGGGATCTCGGAGGCATTATCGTGATCGATTTCATCGACATGGACATAGAGGAACACAGGGACAAGGTGATAGGCTGTCTGCGAAGCGAACTGGGAAGGGACCGTTCACCGACGAAAACCTGCCAGCTCAGCCAATTCGGACTGGTCGAAATGACGAGAAAACGGGTGCGGCCCAGCATAATGCAGTCCTTTTCAGAGCCCTGTCCTCTCTGTGAGGGTTCGGGCAGGGTTCTTTCAGCGATATCGGCAGCAACAAAACTGGAGAGATTCCTGGAGCGTGCATCTCTCAGCAAGAAGCACAGAAACCTTGTTGTCACGGTTCATCCCGATCTCGCAGCCTATCTCATGGATGACGAGGGTAGCTGGCTGGACTACCTCGATCACTCGGACAAGCTGAACCTCGAGATCTATCAGGACAGCAGACTGAGGGTTGACGAGTTCAAGGTGTATTCACTCGATACGCACTCCGAGGTTACCGATCTCTACAGCTCCGGTGTCAAACGTTGACCCGGCAGGGGTGAAATCCTTATAAAACCGCTGATCAACTCGGATTCAGGATTTCGTTAGCCAAACTGCATCTATATGGAGGTAAGTGCTTTGTATGCGATCATCGAAACAGGCGGAACGCAGTTCCGCGTGGAACCTGACATGAAACTCTCCGTACCCAGAATTAGTGCGGAGGAGAACAGTACAGTGAAATTCGACAGAGTGCTTTTCCTGTCCGACGATGAGGGGAAAGCTCACATCGGTGCTCCCCATCTCGAGGGTGCCTCTGTCGAGGTATTGGTAGTCAGACATTTCAGGGGCAAGAAGGTGTACGTTTTCAAGAGAAAGCGCCGTAAGGGCTCCATGAAGAAGACCGGGCATAGACAGGGTTACACGGAAATTGTAGTCCAGTCGATTACCCCGGGCTGATAGTCTTGTCGCTCATACTCTCTGGAAAAGCGCTATCGAAAAGCGTAAGGCGGGGAATCCGGGAAGAGGTGGAGTGTTCAACCACCAGACCTCCAGGGCTCGCAGTGATCATGGTCGGCGACGACCCCGCCAGTGCAGTCTACGTCGGGTCGAAAGAGCGCGCCTGCCGTAAGGCAGGAATCCTGTCGAGGATAATCCACCTCGAAATCGATGTGTCCGAATCGGAAATCATCGAGCGGATTGAAGAGCTCAATGCCGATCCAGCGATCGATGGCATCCTCTGTCAACTACCAGTTCCTGACCATATCTCTCCCTCCCTGATCGCATCCGCGGTCCATCCCGACAAGGATGTCGATGGTTTTCATCCGGTTAATGTCGGACGCCTCTGGAGGGGGGAAGACGGTCTCTTTCCCTGTACTGCCGTTGGAATAATCGCTCTGCTCGAGGAAAACGGTATTGAAATAAAGGGAAAGCATGCAGTTATTGTCGGGCGAAGCAACATCGTGGGGAAACCTCTTGCTGCTCTGCTTCTCCGCAAACACGCGACGGTAACTATCTGTCATTCACGTACATCTGACCTGCCTGGAACCTGCAGGCTGGGAGATATCCTGATCGCCGCGGTTGGACGACCACACTTCCTGGGTGAGAATCACGTCAAACCCGGAGCGGTTCTTATCGATGTTGGAATCACCAGGACCGAAGAGGGCCTGGCAGGTGATTTCGACTTCGACGCGGTGGAAGGAATCTGCAGCGCGATCACTCCTGTACCCGGAGGAGTCGGACCGCTTACAATAGCGTTCCTGCTGGCAAATACTCTTCTATCCTGGAGAAAGAGGGAAGGGCTGCAGCTCGGCCCGTAGGTTCGTTCGCCAGGGCAATCAAGCCAGTGTTATCCAATTCCAGTGGTGTGTTCGATGTGGATATTGTTCTTCTCCGCAGGCTGCCCTTTTCCCGAAAAGAATAGGAATGCTATTATAGAGGGAATGAATGTATTCCTGTACTGACTGACGGGGAGGGTAGGATGAATTCTACTTCCGTAGTGCTTCTGATAGGTGTATGCAGCTTCTGGGTAGCGACCATTGTTTTCTTTGCTCTCTTCCTCAAGCTTCGTAACACCCTCTCGAGCGTGGAGAAGACACTGGATTCGATGAGAGATGAAATCGAACAGCTCTCACCGGTCGTCTCAGAAACACTGAAACAGGTCACCGATACTGGAAAAGAGGTGGAAGAGACCGTTTCAGAGGCAAAGGACATTCTGAGGAATGTACGTGAACATCCGGGAGCAACCGTTGTTGGAAATGCCGTAACGTACTTGCCCATCCTTATTTCCGCTTTCAACCTGATTCGACCGATATTCTCGAAAAGGAAAAAGAAATGAGATATCTGGCATGCACGATCGTCCTTGTGTTGCTTACCGGCTGCAGGGCACCTGCTGAAGGCCCCCTCAAGAGTGTTCTCATCGTCTACTCCGACGAAACCGAGGATGTGGTCGATTCGTGGGCAGAGGATATCCAGATATACATCGAGACCGTTACGGTCGAACCGGTTTTCGACTTCTCCTTCGCGAGAACGGACGAGTTCGGTGGTTCCCTCAGAAACAGGAGGACGATCCTGTTCCTGGCAGGCTCAGAGAGCGATATCCCCGAGGAACTCGAGCGTTCACCTGATGGTGTTTTCCGGGGATACGATACGTGGGCTCTGGGACAGACGGTTCTGGGGGTAGTCACGGACGGCACAGTAGCTTCATCCCTTGTCTCTTCCCTTCTCGAGGAAGCGTACGACTGGCAGATGTACAACTACATCTACGGAAGTTTTGTCACGACCCAGATGAGCAGCCCGGAGAGGATAGACAGCCTGCTCACACTGGGATTCTCGGTCGATGTCCCGAAATCGTACAGGCTAGAATCATGGCGCCCGGAAGACGGTTTCGTTCAATACCAGAGACAGGTTTCCGACAACTGCCTTCTTATTCTGAGTTTCCTCTGGAGATCCACCGTTGCAGAATCCACTTCGGATGACGCAATTCTTCGCAGGGAGGCAATGGCAAGGAGGTTCTTCTACGATGCATCTGCGGACTCGGTTGACCGGGACAAAGTGCTCGCAGAGCGGTTCACTCTCAACACGATGCAGGGATGGAGGCTAACCGGCGTCTGGCGGAATCCAGAGCACCTCAACGCAGGAGCCTTCACGACTTATGTCCTTGACCATGATGGCTATCGTTATATTCTTGATATGGAAGTATACAATCCCGGACGGGAAAAGGAGCCTTACATCCGAGAGGGCTGGACGATCATGAACTCATTCGTTCCGGAGGACTGACATGGCTGATCCACTGGAGAAAGAGATATCCAACCTGTACGAAGAATGGCTTTCCAGACCTACCCCTGCGATCTGCGCAAGACTTGCAGACCAGCTCAGGCAATCGGGCAGGTGTGACGAATCCATCGAAGTTGCAACTGACGGGCTCGAGCAATGGCCGGATAACATATCCATCAACGTCGTTCTCGGCAGGAGCTTGAGGAATTCGGAGAAGGCCGATCTCGCATCCGGTATCTTCGAGCAGGTCAGAAAACTCGATCCCTTGAATCTCATTGCTCTCCGGAATCTTGCGGAGATCGCATTCGAATCCGAACAATGGACCAGGTCGGTCGGACTGCTGGAGGAGTATCTCTTCGAGTATCCCGCCGATTCCGAATCCGAGAAAATGCTGGAGCAGGCAAAGTTCAGATCGAAGTCAGAACCTTCGAGGGAATCGGATGACTCGACCGATAGTACAGCTGACAGCGCCACTGGCGCCGAAGCTTCCGAACAGACTCCCGACGTGTTCCCTCAGACCGATAGAATGACCGGCATACTACAAACCCAGGGCGCTCAGGCACCGCCCGAACCCTCACCGGCGGTTCAGTCCGAGAGCACGGCCGTTACAGATCCGCCTGTTCCGTCCCCTGCTCCAAAGGAAACGAAACCACTTCCCAATGGCCCAAGAGAGCCAAGAAGCCTTATCGATCTCTTCAGCGAAGACGAGCGTAAGGATCTGAAGCTCGAGGAATACGGAGACGCCGGGGAATGAGTTCCAGGCATACCGTTACGGTCATCAACGGACCAAACCTCGCCGGAATCGGTATCAGAGAGCCGGATCTGTATGGCGCGATCGATGAATCGGAGCTCAGGAAGCTGCTTGATTCACGTGCAGAGGCTCTTGGCCTCGATCTCATCTTCGAGCAGTACGACTGCGAGGGAGAGATCGTATCGGCCATCTGGAAGGCCTCCGTTTCTTCGCAAGCCCTGATCATCAATCCAGGAGGTTATTCTCACTACTCGGTAGCGATACTCGATGCTATCAGGGCATTCGACGGACCTGTTGTGGAAGTGCACATCTCACAGATATTCGCAAGAGAGTCCTTCAGGAGCAATCTCGTTACGGCAACCGGAGCTTCAGCCTTTATCGCTGGAGCAGGTATCACAGGGTATCTGCTTGCACTGGATCTTGTACGTGAGGAGTATCCCGGGAAAACCGGCTTTCTGAAGAACTGACATTTCACACATCATCTGCATCTCGGATGGAGGTTGACCGGGGAATGGCAACTACCAGTGATTTTCGCAAGGGCATGGTTATCAGGATAGATGATTCCTACATGCAGATCGTCGATTTCATGCATGTGAACCCGGGTAAGGGCGCAGCATTCGTCAGATCCAGACTGAAGGATGTCCTTTCCGGAAAGGTAGTAGATAGAACATGGAGAGCCGGCGAGAAGGTTACGGAAGTAAGAATCGAGCGCAGGATATACGAACTCCTTTACAGGACAGAGAGCGAGTTCGTGGTCATGGACCCGCGAACCTACGAGCAGGTGAACCTCAGCAGGGAATTCGTCGGTGATGCAGCATTGTACCTCGTCGACAACTGCCCTGTCGAAATCCTCTTCCATGGTGATGTGCCGTTGTACGTCGAACCCTCGAATTTCGTCGAGCTCGTGGTCCGGGAAACCGATCCGGGTCTCAGAGGTGATACGGCAAGCGGCGGGTCAAAACCCGCCACTCTCGAAACAGGGCTGGTGATCCAGGTTCCCCTTTTCATAAAGGAAGGAGACAGGATCAGAGTGGATACGAGGACGGACAGCTATATGGAGAGGGCAAAGAGCTGAGGTTCCAGGTATGTCTGACAGGGTAATCCTCATACCGACCTACAATGAGGCGGATAATATCAGAGATCTCCACCGTTCTCTGCGGATGGAGTGCGATTTCGATCTGCTTTTCATCGATGACAATTCTCCCGATGGAACCGCCTCGATAATCTCGGAGATCGCTTCGAATGACAGTGGTGTCAGCCTTCTTTCGAGGTCTGCCAAGGAGGGGTTAGGGAAGGCTTACAGAGACGGATACGGAAGGGTACAGAACAACCCGGGGTGGAAACGTGTGTTCATGATGGATGCCGATCTGTCACACCAGCCCTGTCATATCCCCGCGCTTGACCATGCTCTTGACGGTTGTGATTTCGTGATAGGCTCCCGTTACATCAGCGGGGTCAGTGTTCTCAACTGGTCAATCCTGAGACTCAACATGAGCTGTGCAGCGAATTCGTACATCCGTGTGTTCACCGGAATGCCTTTTTCCGACTGTACCAGCGGGTTCAGAGGGTTCCATTCGTCGATGCTTCCCGTTCTGCTCTCCGGCGAGATACATGCAGCCGGTTACGCATTTCTGGTGGAGACTCTGTACCGTGTCTGGAAGAGCGGCGCATCCGTTGAAGAATCACAGATCGTGTTCGTGGAGAGAACGAAGGGGGACTCGAAAGTGTCTTTCGGGGTCTTCATGGAATCGATTTCGATTCCTATCAGACTGGGATTGTCCTCGATATTTCAAAAGGATTCGTAGAGATAACTGATCACTTCATCCTGCCATCTTCTTGCCCTGAATACATGTCCCTCCGGAATTTCCAACATGATAACCACTACGAGATTCTTCCCTCCCGATGAATGAAGAACGCCTGCAATCGAACAGGTATCGTTGAGTGTTCCGGTCTTTCCCCTGAACGAACCGGGAGGAAGGTTTCCCATCCTGCTGCCCAGCGTTCCATCGACTCCGTTGACGGGGAGCGACGCAAGGAACTCGGGACCGTACTGCAGGGAGGAGATGCCAGTAAGGATTACTGCTGCGAGATGAATGGGGGCAAGCCTGTTGAGGCGGCTGAGCCCGGAACCGTCTGCAAGCTGGAATCCTGTGGAGCCCGGGACCAGTTCAGCAAGCATCTGTCCGGCGAGATCGCAGCCGCTTCCCGTAGACCCGGGAGAACCGGATACTTCCAGGCTGACGGTTCTGAGAACCTGCTCGGCAACCATGTTCCGGCTCCACTTGTTCATCGAAGCGAGTATCTGGTAGAGTGGATCGGAGTACATGACCGCAGCCGGAATCAGTAGAGAATCATCACCAGCTTCTCCCTCTCCGACGGAGAGGATGGAGAGACCGCTTCTCTCCAGGTTCATCTCGAGCCATGAGATAAGCTCGAAAGGCGCCCCCGGAAAGGGCTTGTAGATGATCAGCCGAGTCTCCGGCTTCACGGAGCCATCGAGTGTGATCTCGTGAAATCCAGTCTCCCATCCGCCAACCGTTGTTCTCACCGTTTCCACCGGAGCTATCAGAAGGTTCGTGTGCAGGGTCAGATCGGCCAGAGGTGGATAGACCCATGTCCTGATCACTCCATCAACCGATGAGATGATTATCTCCACGATGTTGTCTCCGATGCAGAGCGCTTCGATTGGAGGGCAGTAAGTCCTTCCCCAGTCGTCGGTATCCCATCCTGGCAGGTGGTTTTCTTCGATGAAACATGATACGTCAAAACGTAGATTCCAGGACGATTCACTTCCCAGTTGCGCAACGGTCTCCATCGAAGCTCTGACCACGTCTTCAGCGCTCAGCAGCGGGGCACCGCTACCGCTCAGGTATATCGTATTGCTCGAGGAATCGGCAAGAATGCTCGTGCTGTACACGTAAGAGGGCCCCAGGGTCTCGAGCGCCAGAAGGGTCGTAACCAGCTTCACTGTGGAAGCAGGTCTGAACAGCTCATGTGCGTTTTCTTCCCAGATAACGGTTCCGTCGGCTCCGTCCATGACGAGAATACCGGATCTCCATCCTGCGGGACATCCGGGGAAATCGGTAACACCGAGAAGTAGAAATAGTAGGAGCGCTTGCATGATTCCTCCTGTTGACAGGTGACGAATCCTGACTAAGATTGCATCTCTGAGATCATAAAAAATACTACATTATCATCAAACCTGGTACAACCGATATACTGGAGGCGGTTCATGTCTAGAATTGTATTGCTGCTGGTTATGGGGCTTATGCTCTCCTGCGGAGGCGATGAAACCGGGGCCGTTATCGAGGTCGGCGGTAGAGAACTGTTTCCCGCTGATATCGACCATATCGTCAACCGTGCGAGGGGGGATACAGCTAGAGTTGATTTCGTCGTCAACAGCATTGTATCCCGCGAGCTGATACTTCTCGACGCTTCTGTCAGAGGTTTCTACGACCTCCCGGAGAGCCAGCGCGTGCTGTACGAGAAGGAGCGCGAGGTACTGATCCCGGTTTACTACGATTACATGCTTGCATACGTCACGATAGACGAAGACACTATTCAGGCCCTGTACGATCAACTGGGAACCATGGTCTGGTATACAATTCTCGTAACCGAAGACAGCCTGACCGCAGACAGTCTGAGAACACTTGCTCTTGACGGGTACGAATTCGACTCACTCGTGGCGGACAACACGATCGATCCCTTCTACTCTCAGACCCTCGGAAAGACCAGCTACAAAGATCGAATGCTCGCCATCGCTGCCGACAGAGAGCACCTCATGGACCTGGAAACAGGTGAAATCTCGCACCCGGGCCGGATACCTCCAGGCTGGATGATTGTCAGGCTTGACAGTTTGACCTTCGAACCCCCGCCTCCATTCGAGGAGCGCCGTGACTGGCTCCGGGATTTCGTGTACGCGCACGTCAAGGAGCAATGCAAGATCGCCCTGGAGGACAGCCTCAGGAACACCCTTCACCTTGCGATCACTCCGGGGATCGGTGAATTGATCTCATCGCACGCCCTGGATCGGGTAGGTAACTTCAGTGAATTCACCGAGGAGGAAGCCTGGTCCCCTGCGTACACCTGGGACGGAGGAGAGCGACCGGTCATCTGGCTTGCGGAAAACGTAAAGAACATCCCCGTTTTTCTTCCGAGGGACGCAAGAGATCCCGAGTGGGTCGAAGACTACTGTCAGACTCTGGGGCTTTACGATATCATGAGGATGAATGCAATAGCGGCCGGACTGGATACCATTCCGGAAACCGCCTCGAAGATAAGAAGGAACCAGACGGACTACATCCTCGATCTCTACCATGACGTGGTCATCGAGCCTGGAATAAACGTTACTGAGTACAGATTCCAGCTCGCTTACGAAGAGAATCTGGAGTCTTTCCTGCTTCCTGAAGCAAGGGTCTTCAGCAGCGTTACGGCGGCAGATGCCTTCCAGGTGGATCTGCTCTATTCCATTCTTGCGGAGGGCGGTGACCCTTTCGACAGGATTGAAGATCTGACTCCCACGAGTATTCTTCTCGCACCCGGGGAACAGCTGCTGACGGATTCGCTGAGCAGGGATGACATTCCGGAACAGTTCAGGGATTTGCTTTTCGATTCCGATTACGGTGAGGTCGTCGTCTGCTCGACTGCCGTGGACAGCAGAATCGCATTCAGACTCGAGGAGGAGATTCCCGAAAGGTACGCTTCGTTCGAAGATGTTCTTCCCCAATTGAAGGATATTGCCTTGATGCAGGCCGAAGAGGAGATCGTGGTCGGGCTTGTAGACAGCCTGAAAGCTGTGTATCATCCCGTAATCGACTGGGATTATTTTGCGGGTTACTACGCTCCGGAAGACCCCGACACTACATCATCCGAACAGGCTGAATCTGAACAGGATTCAGGCGGGAGGTAACCAGATGTACTGCCGCGTATGCGGTCACAAGAACCATAACGATAAGGGCAAGTGCAAGAACTGCGGGTTCGACCTCGAGTTCCAGGTTCTTCCGATGGAGGAGCAGAGGAAAGGCCTGCAGCATGAATTGCCTGCAGTGGGAGAGCGAAAGATCCCTCATCTCAATTCCGGCACGAAGAGCCCGATGGCAGTCGTAGGTGCAATTATAGGAGTCCTTGGGCTTGCTCTTGTCCTGTTCATGGTGAATACGATGGACAGACCGGAGAGAATTTCAGAGAATGGGAACCATGATTACGCAGACACCGCCACCGTCCAGCTCCCACGGGATTCTCTCCCGGGGTTAATCGGTTCGGATATCATTTACGTGTTCGATGCTTCAGGCACTTCTGCCACTCCCAGAACGAATATCAACCTGTCGCTGATACCCTACGGAACCACGGTTTCATTCCTTGGAACACGCGGGCTCTCGATAAAACCCACGGTCAACTTCCTGCTCCAGAAGATGGCCAGCCGCGATTTCAATATCCTCGGTATCGACAGACTGTGCTGCTGGACGGACTCGACCGAAACGGCTTTCACTTCAATTTCTCTTGTCAGACCGCCCATGACTACCAGTGACACCACCGTCGTACAGCCTGTATCCATGAGATTCCTCTTCACCGACGAATGGATTCGAGGCATGGTCGAGGAGTTCAGTATCGACTTCATTGAACCCGTAACAGGTCTTGTCTACAACGAGTCAAAGTTCAGTATCGTATTCGACAAGGTGAACAGGAGTCTTGGCAGGAGAGATATCGGTGAACGACGCGTTCAGGTCACGATTCTGTTCCCCGATGATTCGAACCTGGGCTCTGCCATTGATATCCTTACCGCGATATCTCCGGCCATCGACAGCCTTGGATACGATGCGTTCATAATCAAGTACGCCATCATAGAGGACTGATACCTCTGCCCTGAACTGCTTCCTCTACCGCAGGAGAATCAGTTTGAGGAATGAATCATGCCCCGAGGAGGAGTACTTCACCACGTAAACTCCAGAGGGAACACTGGATACGGGCCAACCGGTTACGTACTCTTCACCTGCGGGTGTAAGGCTGCTCCATTGCAGTCTTCCGGAAACATCGAAAATACTCAGAATTCCTGCTTCAGGTGATGCTGTTACCGTCAGTGTAAAAAACTGTGACGGATTGCAGGAGACGTAGATACGTTCAGGGAAAACAGCTGGTTGAGCGTGAGCGATTCCCGTATCGCTAACGTACCTGACCGCATCCACCTGCAGCCTGTCCCCTGTAGTGCCGGTGCTGTCACCGACCACGACAGTGAGTTCGGTGCAGTCAGCCCAGGAACCGAGGGTGCACCACACTCCCTGAGCAGAACCCTGATCGACTACAACGGTATCAACAAGACCATCGTGGTGAACTCTGTAGACTGCGAGAGCGGAACCGCCTGCTGGTATGAAGACATCGATGCTCCAGGATGTGCCGCCGGATGGCAGGATTACGTTCCATTCAGCCCAGTTGATATCCGGACCGGATGCGATCGTGTAGGTGTAGAAGTAGCCGTAGTACTCACCACCTTCAGTGTAGTTGTGCCAGTACGAAGAAGGTCCGGCAAGGGAGAAACCGCTTTCGAGATTGTCCGAGATGCTGTCCGTCAGCTCTTCACCGGTAAACGATTCCTCGAGCTGATCCCAGAGTTCCGGCCTTGAGCCGTCGTATCCCAGCGCCCAGATGCCGATTCCCTGGAAGTCAGCTCGACATGTTAGATCGTATTTGAGCCCGAGCGACTCCGGGTCGTCGAACCAGCCCTGGTTCCAGCTGCCTCCGGTGTAAAAGGTGTACCAGGGGGTCAGGGATTCCTCATCCCAGAGGCGTCCGTAAGTTTCGGCCCGCCCAGCGAGCGTCGTGTAGAAGAGTGTCGAGCAGCTGCCCTGAACCGGGGAATGTGGATTCCCGGATCCCGTTGGCCACTGGTGTCCGTAGTAAGGCAGACCGATGATGAGTTTTTCATGAATCTCCGGAGCCTGGATGACGTAGTCGCCCAGACACCACACCATGTTGGAGGGGGACTCCGGAGAGCTTCCCCATCCCGTGAGTGGACAACAGGGCCCGGCATACGTTGACCAGCTGCCGTGGAAGGGGTAGCACATCATGAACAGGGCATCCGTGGTTGAAGCGAGTTCGATGTAGTTGAAGGATCCGTTCCAGTCGACCGCGGGCGTGCATATGGATAGGTGACTGCCTGGTGACTGCTCTTCAAGGCTGTCCCGGAGATCCTGCATGAACTCGGTCAGGGCGTCCCTGTCCGAGGAACTGACGTTTTCGAAATCTATACACACTCCCTCCACCGGATTTTCCACAACCAGCTGAACGAGGGTTGCAATGGCCGTTGTCCTGTAAGTGGTAAGGATGGAGTGAATGCCCGAAGAAGAGAAATTCGTTACCGTGATAACCGCAATCCCGCCTGCAGCGTGAATCGAATCGATCGGCTGTGTAAAGGAAGCAGGGAAGCCATGGTAGTTGGTGATCGTTCCGGTCGATCCCATGTCTGCGGAGAAGCAGGCCAGCACGCTGATCAGATCGTACTCCAGCCAGGCGTAGTTCACCCAGTAGGGCAGGAAACCGAAGACGGTTCTGTTGAGTGATCGACCCCTGTCCTGTCCCTCGACAACGATATCATGAGGTGGATCGCTGCAGTGCTCCCGATGCTCCAGCATGTGACCGAACCGAATGGGGACATCCGAGATTTCCGTCACCGGTCCGGGAGCCGACAGCATTGAGATCAGAATAAGCATCCCGGTCATCATCCCTCCCTGAGAGCAGTGATAGTCCCTGTCTGGATAAGGGTCAATGCATGTTGTATTGTCTGATTCAACGTTTCAGGTCCGAACTCGGACGGGAGGAAGTGCTTGCAATTCGAGATCGACCGGGATGGAGCCGTTCGAAGGTTCTCCGGGACCATTACGTACAAGACCGTGTCCAGCCGGGAAGCCTACGATCTCTCTCCGTTTCGAGGGCTCCACGCCTTCATCCGGGATAACTGGCCTTTGCTCCATGACAGAGCCCGGTGCGAGACGGTTGCGGAAGGCAGCCTCCTCTTCACCATCCCGGGCAGCGATCTCGAACTGCCCCCCGCTCTGCTCACTGCACATCTGGACGTTGTCCCCGTCGAGGACGAGAACTCCGAGCTGTGGAAGCGCCCTCCATGGTCGGGTGAGGTTGCAGATGGAAGGGTGTGGGGGCGGGGAACCGTTGACTACAAAGCGGGAGTCGCAGGCATGCTCGAAGCTTGCCAGATTCTCCTGGGCAGCGGATTCATTCCCCGACGAACGATAATCCTCGCATTCGGTCACGACGAGGAGGTCGGCGGGGTCTCCGGCTCCACTGCCATCGTGGAACTGCTCGAAAAAAGGGGAGTGGTGAACTGCAGCTTCATCATCGACGAGGGCGGTTACATCTTCTCATTCCCATGGATGGAGCGGGACACTGCCGTAATAGGTGTTGCCGAGAAAGGGTATCTCACGATCGAGATACTTGCCGTTGGACAGGAGGGGCATGCGTCCAGACCCGTCGGCAGGACACCCGTAGGGCTGGTCGCCGAGGCGGTATCCGTTCTCGAGATGAACGGCATGCCGATTCATGTCTGCCCGCCCGTCCGGACATTGCTCGAAAGAATATCCGATTCCGATCCGGTCTCGTACGCGGAGCATATCTCGAAATGGCCTGAGGGTAATGCCCTGGTCAGAACTACAACCGCTCCCACGGTGATCGCCGGGAGTCTCAGAGAAAACATGATATCCGCTGTTTCGAGAGCTCTAGTCAATTTCAGGATATCTCCCGGTCAGAGTATCTCGGACGTTGTCGCTCACGTGTCGGGCCTCCTCGAGAACATCGGGGTCGAATTCACTGTACTCGATAACGGCTCCCTTGCCGAGCCGTCCGGAGTCTCTTCAGTCGATTCACCCGTGTTTCAGACCATATCGAGATCACTTGCAGGTCTCTATCCGGAAGCAATCGTCACGCCGGGGATATTCATTGCAGCAACCGATTCGAGAAGGTATGAAGTCCTCACCAGGGACGTCTACCGGATCCTTCCCGTCAGGCTGGGCGGAAAGGGAATGGGGATGCTGCATTCCTCAGGTGAGTCGGTTGCGGTAGAGGATTACCTGCGCTGCATCAGATTCTACGCCGAAGTGCTGGAGAATACCTGTGGCAGCTGACGCACAGATGCTCTCCGCTGACAGACTCCGGGGAATCCGGCGGGTTGCGGGCCGCACTCTCGTTGCGAACCTGATTCTTGCAATCGTGAAACTGGCTGCAGGAATTCTCGGCCGCAGTCAGGCACTGGTTGCGGATGCGGTTCACACCCTGTCCGATTCATGCACCGATCTGGTGATCCTGATCGGCGCTGGTTTCTGGACAAGACCACCTGACGAAAGCCATCCACACGGTCATGCGAGAATAGAAACGGTCGCGGGAGCCGTTATAGGTGCCGTGATTGCCGCATCGGGTGTTCTGCTCGGAATCAGATCACTCCATACGCTCGAACACCTTCCGGTGTCCTCTCCCGGATGGATTGCATTCGCTGTTGCCCTGCTGTCCGTGGGAGGCAAGGAATTGCTCTACAGGTGGACGAGAGCCAGGGGCAAGGAACTGAGATCGTCCGCGCTGGCTGCGAACGCCTGGCATCAGAGAACCGATGCATTCAGCTCGATGCCGGTCGTGATAGCAGTGCTGGTTTCGATCATCAATCCAGCATGGGCCGTGCTCGACGCACTTGCGGGCATGGTCGTCTCGGTGTTCATCGTCGTGTCCGCATGGAAGATTCTCCGCCCGGCACTGGGTCAGCTCGTTGACTCGGCCCCTCCCCTCGAGATCAGGCAGAATCTCAGAGAACTTGCGCTTTCCGTCGAGGGCGTCAGGGGTGTTCACCGGCTCCGGAGCAGGTACCAGGGAAGTGGAATCCAGGTTGACATGCACGTAGCGGTTGACGGCACGATTCCCGTGGTCGAAGCCTTCATGATATGCAGGAAGGTAGAGGAGAAGATCCTCTCCTCCGGACCGGGAGTCATGGATGTGGTAGCGAGGATAGAGCCCTGTGCCCCTTGCGGAGACCCAGATAACTGCATGCTGTCAAGAGGCTATAGTCCTGACAACGATTGTGATTCCGAGTGGAGGAGCAGATGACCGGATTAACCCAACCCGTGCGCGGTGAATTCTCGAACCAGTGGATACTCGATCCCGATGTACTCTTCCTGAACCATGGCTCGTTCGGTGCCTGCCCCGCCGCAATCCAGGACAAGCGCTTCAGACTTCTCGACGAACTCGAGTCCAATCCCATGGACTTCTTCGTGAGGAAATACCCGGAATTGCTCTTCGAGCAGTGGCGCCGAATAGAGGAATTCTGCCATGCCGAACCCGGAAGCATAGTCTTCGTGGAAAACGCGACCGAAGGCGTGAACACGATTCTCCGCAGCCTGCACTTCGAACCGGGGGATCAGCTGCTCACAACCACGCAGGAGTACTTCTCCTCGAGGAACGCTCTTCACAGTACGGCTCTACGGTCCGGAGCAGAGTTTGTAGAAGCAGTGGTGCCCTTTCCAGTCAGTGACGAAGATTCCGTTGTTAACTCCGTTATCGACATGGTGACGGAAAGAACTAAACTGGTCCTTCTCGATCACATATCGAGCCCCACAGGCATGATCTTCCCCATCGAGCGTATCGTCAGGGAACTCACGAGCCGCGGCATAGACACGCTCATCGATGGCGCCCACGGACCGGGCATGGTTCCTCTGAATCTGGCAGAGCTGGGAGCTGCCTATTACACCGGCAACTGTCACAAGTGGCTCTGCACTCCGAAATCGGCTGCGCTGCTCTACGTCAGACCGGATAGACAATGGCAGATCCATCCCCTTGCCACGAGCCGTCTGCCGGAAGATTTCCGCACGGACATCTCTGACTACCAGATCGAGTTCTTCTGGGGAGGCACATCCGATCCGACACCCATGCTCTGCGTCTCCTCTTCGCTGGATTTCCTGGGAGGTCTGCTTCCGGGAGGGTGGGAAGCCCTGATGAATGACAACAGGCAGAAGGCGTTGAGAGCCGGCAAGATGATCTGCTCCGTGCTCGGTGTGGAACCGCCCTGCCCCGACAGCATGCTGGGCTCGATTTTCCCGATTCCCCTTCCATGGCTGCAGCCGCCGGCACCACCATCACCGGATTGGGCCGACCCGCTTCAGAACTGGCTCTGGACTGAGCACAGGATAGAGGTTCTGATCACGTTCATCTCCAGAGAGCCCAGGAGAATCCTCAGGATTTCAGCACAGATCTACAACGGTGACGACGAGTACCGGTACCTGGCTGAAGCGCTCAGGCAATACGCAGGCTAGTCG
>CBDUZS010000047.1:0-20228 GCA_965371785.1 uncultured bacterium | reverse complement strand
ACTGCTCGAGACCGAACTTGAACTCGGGAATGTAGATGAACATGTCGTTGCCGGGAGCGTCACCTACGGACTGTGAGTACGATACGCTTTCGATACCGGCAAAGATACCCGTGACGATATGTGTCTTGGGTGCGAACATGAAGTTCTTGCCGGCGCCGAAATCGAAGGTAATGGTGCTGGTTGTGTAATCGTATGTGGTGTCGGGAGGTGTGTACTCGTCCTTGTGCGAGTTGTAGCCGGCGGAGATGATCGGGAAGAGGTTAAAGAAGCCATCACCGTGGCCACGAAGCGATGCGCCGAAATCGATATCGGAGGCGTTGTAGACCTCCATCGAATCGGCAGAGCCATAACCTATGCCGATCGAGAAATCGGAGTAGTCACCGAACAGATCGAACTCGGTACCGAAGGAAACATCGATAGCCATTTCGGTGTCTCGGGTCACGGTTGGCTCGTCGGGTATAGTGTACTCGTACTTGTCGTAATCGAAGCCGACGATGATACCGAAGTTGCCGCCGTGGTAGAGAGCTTCGAGAAGTTTGCCATCATGGTTGTGGGTAACACCCCAGGTGATCCCGCCATTGTTCATGACGAGGCCAGCCCAGCCGACACCCCAGTTACCGGGGCCACCAACGTTTGTCACCGTAGCGAACTCGTAGTTCACCATGGTTCCAGGATAGGCCCAGATCTCGAGGTAATCGTCGTCCATAAGACGAGCGTCACCTGTAATGACCGCTACCCTTGGATCGCTGGCAAAGGCAGCAACTGCAAGAATAAGGAACGCAGTGAGTGCGAGTCTCATATTTCCTCCTAGTAGGTTTGTACTCACCCCACATCGGGTAGTGGTTCACACCCGATGCCTTTTGAAGTTCTTCAACTTCATAATTTCAGAACTTCTGAACTAGCTATTCTATAACTGGCTCAGCTTCGATGTCAAGAAAACTATACTTCTCGACTATCTAATATAACACCATTCTTGGGAACGACAATGATACCATCACGTATGTAGTACCCATCCCCGTCGTAATCAATGACCCCCTTCGAATTCAGCAGTTTCGCTCCATCACCGATTCTGGCATTCTTGTCGATGATCGATCGCCTGATCACGCAGTCCCTTCCGATTCCCATTGCGGGAAGGGAGGAGTCTTTCACACCGGGGTCTCTGTAGTGCCCTTTCCAGTAGTCTGCTCCCATGAAAACCGTTTCCTCGAGATGGGAACCGGTTCCCACATGTCCTCTTATGCCTATCACAGATCTACGAATCGTGGCTCCATGCAGATCCGATGCATCGCAAACGATGGAATTATCTATGCAGCATTTGTCTATTCTTGCGCCGGGGAGTGCTCTGGCCCTGGTGTAGAGGGGTGAGAAGTTATTGTACATGTCGAAAAGAGGATTGCTGGAGGCAAGGTCTATGTTCGCCTCGAAGAACTGCTTTATTCTCCCGATATCTGACCAGTATCCATTGAACAGGTAAGAGTATACTCTGTATTCTCCTATGGCGTGCGGTATTATTTCCCTTCCGAAATCAGTGGCCTCCAAATCCTCACTGAGAATGTCCTCGAGAATGGAGGGTGAGAAGAGGTATATTCCCATGCTGCCCAGGTATGGCTTCTCATCCGATATGCCATTTTGCGAGCTCTGGAGAGAGTCGAGAGCATCGTTATCCGGTTTCTCGCAGAATTCGCTTACGATCCCCTGCCTGTTGACCTTCATCACTCCCAGATCACCGGCTTCACTTCTTGAAACCGGCTTGGTCGCAAGCGCAATATCCGATGAACTCTCAAGGAAGCTCTCGATGAAATCGTTGAAATTCAGTCTGTAGAGCTGGTCACCCGAGAGTATCAACACGAGATCAGGATTAAGGTCCAGAATGTGGCGAAGGCTCTGTCTGACAGCGTCTGCGGTTCCCTGAAACCATTGATGGCTCTCGGGTGTCTGCTCGGCTGCGAGGATGGTGACAAACGCTTCGGAGAAACGATCGAACCTGTACGTCTGGGCAACATGTCTGTTGAGGCTCTCGCTGTTGAACTGTGTAAGAACGAATATCCATTTGATGCCATCGTTTACACAGTTGGACACGGGAATATCGATCAGCCTGTACTTCCCGCCGATCGGCACGGCCGGCTTGCTTCGGTGCAGTGTGAGCGGGAACAGCCTCGTCCCGCTTCCCCCACCGAGAATGACCGCTACGATTCTCTTCATCTCCATCCCTCCCACGAATTCTTATCGAAGGTCAATAGAACCCCCGGATTAAATCAAGTCAACCCGGACAAGGTCGTTTTCGTGATCAATTTTACAATTTCTACATAATATACTTGACAAAATTTAAGTTATCAGTATAATTGTTTTAGAATATTGGAGGTCGGACATGGATATTGGTGAAGCAAGGTGTCCTCAATGCAGAAAACCGATGACACCGGTTGTTCTCTACTGCAGCAGCTGCGGGTTGAAGCTATCGGGAACGTTTTCGATATCGCCTCTCTCGAGCCTTCCTCCGGAGGACCAGGCTCTGATAATCGTTTTCGTGAAGAGCTTCGGGTCGATCAAGAAGATCCAGAAGCTTCTCGGTGTGAGCTATCCTACTGCCCGGGCGAGAATAGAGCGAGTGGTCGACAGGCTCAACCTGATGATGGAGGAGCCGCCGGGTGCAGTCGAGACCCTCGAGAGTCTCCATACGGGAGATATTTCCTTTGACGAGGCAATGGAAAGGTTGTGAAATGCCTGCTCTGCTTCTAATAATGAGGATCGGCAGGATCATCGTTCCCCTGCCGTGGTTCGTACTCTGGCTGATTCTACTGCCGTTCGTACCGCTTGCATGGTGTGTCGGGTTCATTGGCTCGGTCTTCTCCGACAGGGATGTATTCAGATTCCTCATAGCTTCGCCATGGGTGTTCTGGATGCTGATGTGCCTGCACGGCACCGAGGTCCGTATCAACAGCAAAAAAGAACGCATACTCATTAAATTCATCTGATCTCCGGAAAGGAGACATACAATGGACGAACCAAGACAGAAGATTCTCGAGATGCTTTCAGAGGGCAAGATTACGGTAGATGAAGCTACCGCTCTCCTGGAGAAGGTATCCATCCCGGCACCTGCTCCAGCAATTCCGACGGAACATGATGCTGCGCAGCCGGCTTCAGCCCAGGGTGCGAAACCCAGGTTTCTCAGGGTCGTGGTCGAATCCTCGGATGGAGACAACGTGAACGTCAGGGTTCCCCTCAGCCTGATCAAGACTGGTATCAAGCTTGGCGCTCTCATGCCGAGGGAAGCTGCGGATGCCGTGAGCGAACATGGCTTCGATCTTTCTGCACTCTCGCAGCTCGACACCGAAGAACTGGTCGACGCTCTTCGCGAACTGACAGTCGACGTCGACAGTGCAGATGGAGACCACGTTCGAGTCTTTACCGAGTGACCCTCGGCGCCATATCTTTCTGAGAGGGAAAAGTACTCCGGTGCGGGAAGGTTCTTTCCGCACCGGTTTCTCGGGTAAGGAATGAATCCGACCATGAAAATTGCACTGATCGGCGCACAATCCTGTGGAAGAACGACTCTTCTGCGGGCACTGGCAGGTTCGGACACCGTAGATCCCGATAAACCGGTCACTATATCCGTCCCGGATACAAGGCTTGATTTTCTTGCAAGCCAATGGAATCCTGAAAAGGTCATTCATGCGGCTGTCACCTTCACCGACACTCCCTCTCCCGCTTACTCATCTCTTCACCTCAACTCCCTGAGAAGCACCGGAGCCATTGCCCTCGTTCTGGACAACTATGCGATGGGGGCTCCCGACAAGGCGTTTCTCGACTCGGAATCAGCACTTCTCCTCGCAGACCTCGAGATCGTCGAGAAGAGGCTGGCCAGACTTCTGAAAGAGGGAGGGATCAGGTCGAACGAGTACGTCTTGCTCGAACGGATTGCCGATCATATTTCTGAAGAGCGTCCCCTCCGGTGTATGGCACTGTCCGACAACAATCTCTCCTGCCTTTCCCCCTATGGACTGCTGTCACTGAAACCACTTCTGGTAATATCCAACCGCTCGTCTCGACCGGTATCAGATGAATCCGGGCTGAGAGACCTCGTTCGGGCGAATGAGGCTCGATTCCTGACCGTAGATTCCCTCTTCGAACTCGAACTGGCTGATATCCCTGAGGCTGAGAGGGAAGCTTTCCTTGAATCAATGGGGTATGACGGCTCCGTGGTCTCCAGGATTCTGCGGGAATCCTACTCCGTGCTCGATCTGATCACCTTCTTCACACTGGGCGACGATGAGGTCAGGGCATGGCCGGTCAGGAGAGGCACTACGGCTCTGGAAGCGGCAGGGATAATCCATTCGGACCTTGCAAGAGGATTCATAAGAGCACAGGTAATCCCGTTCGAGAGCTACGAGAAATGTCCTGACCTGACGGAACTCAGATCAAGAGGAGAGATGGGCATCGAGGGCAAGAGCTACGTTGTCAGCGATGGTGATATCGTGAGGATACGATTCTCGGTGTAATGGGCAGACATCCGCACATGTCTATTCCGCAACCGTTGCCAGCCACTCTTCCGATTTTCTGAGATGTTTTGCATTGAATCTTATCCGCCGCCATTCATGGATCACCTGGCTGACTTCAGCGGCACCGAGCAGGATTACACACAGCCAGTAAAGCCAGAACATCGTAGCCATTATCCTCGCAAGAGATCCGTAGACGAGCCCCCAGTTGGGCAGACCGATAGCCCACGTGTACACTTTCGTCCCTATCGAGCTGAAAACGATGGCGAGAACGGTTGCGAGCGCAGCCTGTCCAAATGAGACCCTTCTGTTCGGCGCCGCCCAGAACAGAGTGAAGTAAAGCAGGAGAGTAAACGTCAGACCGAGTATCTGGACGTTTCCGTGGCTGAAGACCGGCCCTATCAGCGGCCAGCCGGATATGGCCTCACCAACTGTTGAGTCGACGACTATCGCCGCAAGGGCAGTGAAGAATATTGCCGCAAAGAAACAGACTGCTACGAGCAGTGCGAGAAGAAAGTCGTACAGCTTTCCGATGACGATGTTCCTTCCGCGCGGAACATCGAAAATCCTGTCGAAAGCGGTCCTGATAGTTCCGAAGAGTCTGCTCACGAGCCAGAGCAGGGTGAGGAAACCAATGATGCTGGGGATGCCTGCGCCAGTACCGGTAATCTCATCCAGCTCGAGTCTGAACGATTCGGGGATGAACGGATTCGTTTCGGAGATCCAGTTCTGCAGCCCTTCCTGGAGATCTGTGTTCCCCCGTACCGCTATGCTGCCGATTCCGAAGATCATGACACCAAGCGGCAGAATCGTGACCAGGACGTTGAAGGCAATCGATGCGCCGGAGAAGAACACGTGATCATCATTCCATCGATTGTAGACCCTGCGGGTCAGAAAATGAAGGAAGACACTGGGTCCTCTGAGCATTTCATGAATGCGCTTTCGCCCGCGGTAGCGTCCTCTGAAGATGCTCATCTAACCCCCTGAACGATTACTCTACGGTGACACTCTTTGCGAGATTCCTGGGTTTGTCAACATCGCAGCCCCGTGCGACTGCAACATGATAGGCCAGGAGTTGAAGGGGTACAACCGTGAGAAGAGGCGTGAGCCGATCGGGTGCGGAAGGTACGTAAATGACCCAGTCTGAAACCGATTGTATCTCGCTGTCACCTTCCGTGGCAACGGTGAGCAGTCTGCCCTTGCGTGCCCTTACTTCGGATATGTTGGAGACTATCTTCTGATAGGCTGCATCCCGAACAGCGATGACCGCAACCGGCATGAGTTCGTCGATGAGGGCTATGGGTCCATGTTTCATCTCGGCAGCAGGATAGCCTTCGGCATGGATGTAGGATATTTCCTTCAGTTTGAGCGCCCCCTCGAGGGCTACAGGATAATTGTATCCCCTTCCGAGGTACAGAAAATTCCTTGCGTACGTGAATTCCTTCGCGATCTCTGCAATGCCGTCCGAGTTGCGCAGAATGGCCTCGGTCTTGTCCGGGATTTCCATCAGCTCTCGTGCGATGGTATTCCCCTCTTCCCTGCTCAGGATTCCTCTTGCGCGACCAAATGCCAGGCCGATAAGTGAGAGAACCATAACCTGGGATGTAAACGCCTTCGTAGATGCGACCCCTATCTCGGGACCGGCATGAATGTACACACCCGCATCGGTCTCCCTGGCAATTGAAGAACCCACTACATTGACTATTCCATACGTCCGTATTCCGCGATCCATTGCCAGTCTGAGCGCTGCAAGGGTGTCTGCGGTCTCTCCGCTCTGGCTGATAGCGAACATGATCGTGCCGGGATTCAGCACAGGATCGCGATATCTGAATTCGGAGGCATACTCGACGCTTACTGGAATCCTGGCAAGTGATTCGATGAGATACTTCCCTATCAGTGCGGCATGCCAGGATGTGCCGCATGCGGTAATGACGATACGCCTTATGCCTCTCTGATCGCTCTCGGTCATCTCGAGTCCGCCGAGTCGCGCGGTTCCGCCGGTCAGGTCAATCCTGCCCCGGAAAGCGTTTGTCATGGATTCGGGCTGACTGTAGATCTCCTTCAGCATGAAATGGGCATGACCCTCTTTCTTGATGTCGGAAAGATCCCATTCGACCTTCTCAATCCGCTCTCGTATCATCGAATGATGTTCAGTGTTCGAGGATATGCCCTGCAGGCTTATTTCGATCACTTCACCCTCGTCCATGTAGATGACATCTCTCGTATGCGAGATGATCGCAGCCACATCGCTGGCAACAAAGTACTCACCTTCACCAACGCCTATCACCAGCGGGCTTCCGTACCTTGCTGCGACGATGGTGTCAGGTTCTTCGCTTGAGACAACGGCTATCCCATAGGCGCCGATAACGTGTCCGAGAGCATCTTTGACAGCATGGAAGAGGTCCTTCCCCGAATCGGTTTCGTGCCCGATGAGCTTTACGAGCACCTCTGAATCGGTTTCGGACTGGAATTCGATACCCTCGCTCTCCAGCCTGCTTCTGATGATCTTGTAGTTCTCGATTATTCCGTTATGGACCAGAGCAATGCGTCCACTCTGATCGGTGTGTGGATGAGCGTTCAGATCCGAGGGCTCACCGTGCGTAGCCCATCTCGTGTGGGCAATGCCGATCGTGGCAGTGCCTGCTTCACCGGGATCGATTTTCTCGAGATCGGCCACTCTGCCGATACACTTTCGTACGGTCAGCGCACCGTTCGACTGAAGTGCGTATCCTGCCGAATCGTAACCCCTGTATTCCAGTCGCCTGAGCCCTGAAATCAGGATATCCATGGCTGGCCTGTTTCCTACGTATCCAACTATTCCGCACATTGTTCAGACACTACCTTCCGGAATATTTCAAAATCCCTGTGGATCTGGCTTTCATCCTCGTTCTCGGAAATGAAGCGCACGACGGGTTCGGTGCCGGAGGGTCTTATATGCGTCCATCCTCCCGGGCGTTCGAACCACAGTCCATCGCGAGTATCATCAGGTTTTCCCAGCTCTCTCTCGAGCAACCCCCTGTATTGCTCGAATGGTCCGTTCAACGTTTCCTTGTGCTTGAACATTATGTAGGAAGGGTAACCTGCTGCCCAGCCGCTTATGGTCAGATCACTGCGGGATCTGAGAAATGAGATGGCAATGGCCATGGCCACTCCGCTGTCTCTTCCCATGTGACATTCACTATCTATTACTCCCCCATTGCCTTCACCGCCAATAGTCGCGCTCCTCTTCTCCATCTCCTCTACGACGTTGACTTCCCCTACGGGGCTCCTCCAGATCCGCTGACCGTGCTTCGAGGCTGCGTAGTCGGAGAGGCGGGAGGTCGAGAGGTTGACAACCGCCGGGCCGGGTCTGATTCCCAGTACGAAATCAATTGCCAGAGCTACGGTGAACTCCTCCCCTATTACAAGTCCGTTATCGGCAACCAGGGCAAGCCTGTCACCATCAGGGTCGAACCCGAATCCGATGTCGGCCCGTTCCCTGATGACCGCTCTGGAGAGCTGGTCGAGACTGCCGACAGAGGGTTCTGCGACTCTTGGAAAGTTCCCTTCCGGGGTCATCTGTCCGTTGATGAGCACCCACTCCACTCCCATTGCGTCCATCAGCTCGGGGGCAAAGTGTGTGGCCGCGCCTCCAACGGTATCGAGTACGACCTTGAGACGCCGTCCCTGGGTAATGCCGGGCAGGGACAGAATCATCTTCACGTGTCTCCGAATAGCGTCATCGACGTATTCCGGATGGCAGACGTTTTCGTCTCCGACCCACTTACGCCTCTTCTCGAGAAGATCCATCAACCGGCTGCGCATTTGCTCACGCAGGAAGACGCCGTCTGCTCCGATGAGTTTCAGCGCGTTCCATTCTCGAGGATTGTGGCTGGATGTCACCACGATCCCGCCACGGTATCCATCTCTCATCGCTTCGAGCTGAACGGTTGGCGTGGGAACGATACCCATCATCACGGGAGTGCATCCAGTTGCCATGAGCCCGGCGGAGACAGCTGCCTCTACAGCAGGGCCGCTGCTCCTTGTGTCTCGGCCGAGAGCAACCGGGCCTGGACCGCAGAGCTCTCCGAAAGCCGCGGCGAACTCCATGGCTACGTCCACGGTGAAACTCTCACCGAAGATTCCTCTGATCCCGGATCCGCTTACAATCGGTTCTTTCATTTCAATAAGGATTCTCTTAAAACTGATAAGACGCTGGAGCCGGCGAACGGAATCGAACCGTTGACCTGCGCATTACGAATGCGCTGCTCTGCCAGCTGAGCTACGCCGGCCCCGACCGGGGGAAGAATACTATCCCGGAGTACTCCGCAAGTCAACATACGGCTCAGAAGAGGGACTCCCCACTACCGAACAGGGATACGAGGAGCGATACAGAGAATTGCGAGTATCCGAGATCCGTCTCGGCCGCAGGATATATGAAGCTCTGGGAGCCATCGATGTTTGCCCGGTCCGTCTTCATATCCATGAAGACTCTTCGGTACCACAGCCTGGCAGTCATCGGACCCCAGACGGGTACGTCGATGCCCGACGTGAAACCAAATCCGACGCTGGAACCCCCGGCTTCCGTGTACGCTCCGAAATCGTCTGTACCGCTGTAGTTTCCATCCGTGAAGACGGCACCAGGTCCGGCATGGATCGAGAATCCCTCGTATAGCGGTAAACTGAAACAGGGAAACGCGGAGATGAGGATTGCATCCACCTCACCATCCCAACCTGCTGAAGCGCTCTTATGGAAGCTCTCGAATCCGAGGACAAAGGCGATCGGACCGGGAGCCTTGAGATCAACCATCGCTCCCCATGAAGCTCCCGGTGTCCTGAAGCGGTTCTCGAATCCGTCATCCGTCGGAGAGAGGTTGGAAACCATCGGTCCGAGTCTGATCTCCAGCCCACCTCCCGCAAAGGCTGAAGCTGCATAAAGGAGTAACAGAGTACAAACGATCAGATCACGTTTCACTGGTCGCCCCCTCCGCAGGATCCGCGGAGCCATACTCATCGCGTATGCGGTTGAGGAGCCCGCCTGCACTTAGAATGGCAAGCATCTCCGCAGGGAGAGGTGGAAAACTGAATTCCCTGTTTCCCACGCACACCGTACCTCGTAAGGGATCTATGGATACCGTATCGCCATCGCAGTAGGCTTCGACGGCATCGGGACACTCGACGAGGAGAAGCCCCTGGTTGATAGCGCTTCTGTAGAATATTCTGGCAAAGGAACGGGCAACAACAGCCTGTACACCTACATGCTTCAATCCCAGGGAAGGGTGCTCTCTGCTGGAGCCACAACCGAAATTACTGCCTGCCATTATGATGTCCCCGGGCTGTACCTTTTCGCGAAATTCCGGATCGAGATCCTCGAGAAGATGCTCGACGATCTCAGGGCCGGTTGCGCACGTGTAAGTGTACTTTCCCGGAAAGAGCAGATCCGTGTTGATATCTTTTCTATCGTATAAGAATACGCTCATGCTACACCTTCCCGGGGTCGGTGATCTCGCCGGTTATGGCAGATGCTGCGGCGGTCTCAGGGCTTCCGAGATAGATTTCGGCTTCCTTCTCCCCCATCCTTCCCCTGAAATTCCTGTTCGCCGTTGAGAGACACCTCTCTCCGGGAGCAAGAGCGCCCATGTGGGCTCCGAGGCATGGACCGCATCCGGGTGGGATGACAACTGCGCCTGACTCGACGAACAACTGCAGGAGGTTTCTTTCCATCGCTTCGAGATAGACTTCTCTGGAAGCAGGATTCACTATCATTCTCACGTTCCGTGAAATCCTGCGGCCCTTCAGGACACCCGCAGCCGCTTCCAGGTCTTCGATCCTGCCGTTGGTACAGGTTCCCAGCAAGACCTGATCGATCGGGGTGGGTTCGAGATCGGATATCGGAACGACATCGTCAACGCGGTGCGGCAGAGCCACAACGGGGACAAGATCGTTCAGTTCGATATCAATCGTTCTGGTAAACGGCGCGTCGATATCACTCCAGAGTGCATCTTCACAGCCGGGACCGCGGCCGATAAAGTAATCCCTTGTTCTCCCGTCGGCGGGAAACACCGCAATCTTCGCCCCCATCTCGATTCCCATGTTGGCAATGGTCATTCGCTCGGAGATCCTGAGAGTCCCGACCGCGGGACCATGGAACTCTACGGCCATGTAGCTGGCGCCGTCTGCCCCGATCATTCCGATGAGAGTGAGAATCAGATCTTTTGCCGAAACATGTCCCTCGAGGTGACCGAACAGGTTGATCTCCATTGACTCCGGAACCCTGAACCACGTTCTGCCGGTAATCCAGAGACCGGCGGTCTCGGTCCTGTCGATACCTGTGGCAAAACAGTTGAAAGCGCCGTAAGTGCATGTATGGCTGTCGCTACCGACAATAATCGACCCGGGCTTGCACAAGCCCTTTTCGGGGAGCACCTGATGACAGATCCCCTCTCCTATATCGTAGAATCTCTCAATACCCTGGTCTTTGACGAACTTGCGAATTGCTGCATGATCTGCGGCATTCCTGCTCGATGCAGCAGGTATTACGTGGTCGAGCACTATTACGAGTCTGTCGGGAGAACGGACTCTTCCCCCGGGCAGAGTGGATTCGAACTTTCCGATTATCGCAGAACTGTTGTCGTGCGAAAGGATCGTGTCTGGCTCGACGAATACTATCTCACCTGGTTCGACGTCTTTCCCGGCAGCTCTGCCAAGGGCTTTCATTGCGAATGTCATGCCCATTCAGTGTGCTCCCTTCATGGACGATCGTTGAGTGACTACGGTGTAAGTAGTATGAATTATACTTCCGGTTCCAGAATCCCACAGCCCCGAAAGTAGACCGATATGCGAAAGCTCCAGGGAAGGGACGAGATAGCGGACAAGGCCGCGGATCTGCTCGCGGACGAATCGAGTCTCTCCGGTGGATGGTGTACCGAGGCTGTATGGCCGGAGTCTTTTCGGGAGGCGGTCGAGTGTGTGAGGGCATATCATGATCGCAAACTCAAGATAACCCTTTCGGGCGGCATGACAGGCATCTCCGGCGGGGCAGTCCCCGACGGGGGTGTGGTGGTATCCTCCGCGGTCCTGAAAGGTATTGAGAGTGAGGGGGATCACACCCTGAGGGTGATGGCGGGAACCACGCTGGAAGAGCTCGATCAATGGCTGGATGAACGGATGCCGGGCTGGTTCTATCCGCCCGACCCAACGGAAACCACCGCCTCGATCGGTGGGACGGTGGCTACAGACGCATCCGGCTCTGACAGTTACCTGTATGGCTCGACAAGGAACTGGATCGACGGCCTGGAAGTAGTCCTCCCTGACGGAAGACCGTGTTCACTGAAACGAGGGGACAGCTATTTCGATGACGAGGGAATCTGTAAACACCCTGTTCTGGGCAGACTCACACTCCCTCACATCGATTCACCTCTCCCGCCGAAGAATACTGCAGGATACTGGCTCAGACCGGGTATGGACCTGATAGACCTCTTTATTGGATCGGAAGGCACACTAGGATTCGTAGTCTCTGCCCTGCTCTCTCTGGCAAGGCAGCCGGAGCACGTGGTAGATCTGGGAATCTTCGCCGGAGAAGCAGGCAGATTCTGGGACCTGTACGACTTCCTCAGGCAGTCCACCCTCAGGGTCAGGGCTCTGGAGATGATGGACGGCCGTTCCCTGAGCTTTCTATCGAGTAACCATCAGGGAGATGATCTGGGGCTTCCCGCAGATACGGGCTGGGTTCTCCTTACGAGACTCGAAGCGGATACGGAAGATGAGCTGGACGAACTGCTCATCACCATCGAGGAGGAAGTCGAGAATTCCGGTCTTTCACCCGACATGGTCTGGGGAGGGTTCGAACCTCACGAGAGAAAGAGGCTTAGGGATTTCAGGCATGCTTTACCCGAAACCGTGAACACCGTGATCTCGAGGCGCAGGCAGTTGCTTCCGTACATCCACAAACTTGGAACGGATTCCGCTGTGCCTCCCGACGATCTCAGGGCATTCTATGGATTTATCGAGCACTTGCTAGCCGGAAGAAAGCTCGATTTCCTCGTCTTCGGACATGCGGGGCAGGGACATCTCCATGCGAACATCCTGCCCTGTGATGAGGCCGGAGAGAGAGAAGGTGAAAGCGCACTCAGAGAGATCGCTGAATGGGCGGTGTCCAGAGGAGGAACCGTTTCGGCAGAACATGGGCTGGGCAGGCTCAAGTCAGACCTTCTCGGTATCATGTACTCACGATCAGAGATCGAAGGCATGCGAAGACTCAGGAAATCCATCGACCCCGACTGTACACTGGCTCACGGCATCGAATGGCCCTGACGGGGATTGCCTATTCCCGCACGTGTTCGAGACCGATTGAGAGCAGTTCACGCACATGGCTGTCAGCAAGACTGTAGTGCACATGCCTGCCCCTTCTCACCCTCGATACGAGCCCGGCAGCTCTGAGACTCCGCAACTGATGGGAAACAGCCGATACGCTTACTCCGGAGATGACCGCAAGCTCGCAGACGCATTCGCTCGATCTCAGCAGTGCGAAGAGCAGTCTGAGCCTTGTCGGATCCGAAGCCTGGTGGAACAGTTCTGCGAGTTGCTCCAGTTCACTGTTCTGGAGGCAGGCTATAATGCTGCCTGTTTTCTCATCCATCAGTCGTCAGCCTGCTGCAGTCAAACCCCAGAGCGTTGACACGGTCAATTGCCTCTGCGGGGTCGAATCGGTCATCGGCTCGCACTTCTGCCAGTGCTTCATCCAGGGATACGGTCACATTGCCGGCGCCTTCCAGACCGGCCAGGGTATCCTTTACCCTTCCGACGCAGGACATGCAGGACATTCCCTCGACTCCGAACAGGAACCTGTCTCCCTTTCGAGATACCGATGCGATACCCATCACTACGTCCTTTACGCCCCAGTAGACGATTCCTGCACTCAGCAGAATCCCGGTTACCAGCCCCAGAACATCGAGAGCCCAGCCATGATCACCGTGATGAATACCTGTGACTGCCGGTATCTCCAGGTTATTCAACATCAGCCCGGCCGCAAGACTCACCACTATCACGCTGGTAAGATAAGTCCAGAAGACCCTGCCCCCCATGACTCGAAACACAGCTCCCATCGTAGCAGCATTGGTTGCGGGACCGGCCATGAGAAAGACGAGAGCGCCCCCTACGGGAAAACCGGCATAGACAAGGGCTGCCGCAATGGGGATTGATGCCAGGGAACAGACGTAGAGCGGTATTCCAACTGCCAGAGCAGCCAGCAGACCCAGTGGACCTCTGAGTATCGCAAACCTGCCGAGAGCGCCAGGTTCTACAAAGACTACGATCAAAGCGGAGATTACGATTCCGAGGAAAAGCCATCTGTAGATGTCCCGGAAGATAGAACCGAAGATGTAGTCCCATATCCTCTTCAGGCGCCCTCCGGCAACAACGTCAACGCAGGTTACCGGGTTTTTGCGGGCTTCCGTTACCTTGCCATTGGATGCGTCTACAATCGTTCCGCTTACGATCCCGGCAAGAAATGCCGCGACGACCTTTGTCAGAGCGACTGGCCATCCCAGCACGCCCCATGTGGCAACTATCGAGTCAACACCTGTCTGTGGAGTACTCACCAGAAAGGAAGTCGCCGCGCCCAGCGATGCCCCATCCCTCCTTAGACCGAGGGCTGCGGGCAGAACACCGCAGGAACACAATGGAAGTGGCACGCCGATGACAGACGCCTTGAGTACGCTCTTGAACCCGGGCTTTCCCAGATGTGTGAGCACCTTTTCACTACTCACGAATACGTGCAGCACACCGGCAATGAGAAGGCCGAACATGAGTGAAGGAGCAAGCGCAACAACCGTTTCCCACACTGCAGCAAACAAGGCGGACAAGGAGGAACCTCCATGTTATAGTTCTATACTTGAGCAACTGTTCAAGTATACAACACAATGAAGGGAAACGCAACAATTCTCTGTCAGAAGATGTACCTTACTCCAATGGCGAGATCGATGTCGAAGTCCGTGTCGGGCACAAGGTCCAGCACTGGAACAACTTCCAGGAAGATGTCCATCGGCAGGCTCGAGAGAAGATAGGACAGACCCACCGGAATCCTTGCGCCCAGCCGGGCATCACCGTTGATGAGAACCCTGCCGCCTATACCGTAGTAGAATGGGAGCTCTCCGCTTGAGACGTTGATGAGAGAGAAGTCATGTACAAGGAAATCGGCATGGATGTGCATGTCGTTATTTCCACCGAGAGACCAGGCAACAGCTCCGTCCACCGCGGTCTTCCCACCGGTCCAGAGCTTTGCGCTGATACCGGTTGGTTCGCCGATGATGATCCCGAGCTCGAAGTCGCCGGGCCCCATATACGAGAGAAGGGTTACGAGAAGCACCAATACAGACATCTATCTCTCCTTCCATCGGGTGTTGTCAGCTCGACATCGGTGTCGATGAGGAGAACATACAGAAAAGTGAGAAGCGGGGAACACCGCTTCTCCTTCGCAAGGGTAACCAGATCTTACCGGGTGATCCCGCCCATCAGGTTCTCGGAGAGCTTCCAGTCGTCTCCCTCCCTGATCATTGCCATACCGAATGGTTCACTCATCCCGGATATGGCCAGGAAGACGGTACACGAATCTCCATTGACCTCGAGATGTGTGATCGCCACTTCGTCTCTCGGAGGAAGCTCCTCCCGGAAACCCGGTGAGTGGATAACCGCATCTATGAAATCCACGGCTTCCCATTCCAGCAGGTCCTCCACGGCAATCTCAGCACCCAGATCTTCGGAGAACCGGGTAACGACCTGTTCAGGTTGGAGCTTGATCATGTTCAGCAGGAAATCGATCATCGAGAGTGTTGAACTCGATACTTTCCCGGCGACTCCCGCAGCGTCGCCTTCGTAAACCGCATCCATGAGATCCTCGAACGCTTCTTCAGGTGTCTCGGCCAATGCGATGCCGCTTAGAATTGCAATCATTATCGGTACGAGTATCTTCATATGACTCCCCTTTTCTGGAGGTTACCGGTTTCGTCCGTGTATACCTTACAGCGAGTGTCATGTTCCATGTATTCGCTCGAAATCACTGATCCAGTACGGTGTCGATGATACCTGCCACCTTCTCCCCCGAGAGCAGCATCCCCCCGAAGATCGGACCCATGCGTGGACCGCCATGAACTGCATTTGCAGCCATTCCTGTAACGTACAGCCCGGGGAAGACCTCTCCTGTATTCGACAGCGTCAGCTCCTCCGCAAGCTCAGCATGCATATACTTCTCACCCTCGATCGAACCGGATGGAGTGTTCAGTCTTCCCGGAACCTTCTTCTGTACTACCTTTACAACTTCCGTATCGTGACCTGTGGCATCGATAACCGCTCTTGCCGAAATGGAAATCGGATCGATGTGCAGACCCGACATGGTCACCGGAGACCAGTTGATAACAAGCCCGCATACAAGCCCGTCTCTGATCATGACATCCTCGGCATCCATGCAATTGAAAATCGATACACCTGCCTGGGCTGCCCGATAGACCAGACAGGATGCCGACTCCACAGATCCTGCAGTATTGTATCCCTCGTCATACTTCAGATAATCTATCCCGAACTCGTCAAGCAATCCTGTAGCATCATCCTGTATGACGATCTCGTTGAACATCATACCTCCGCCCCACATACCACCTCCGATGCTGAGTTTTCTCTCGAACATTGCCACACTTCTCCCGGCCTTTGCCAGGAAGTAACCCGCTACAAGTCCAGAGGGTCCTCCACCGACGATTGCCACATCGACTTCGATATTCCGGAGCAGTTTCTGAAAGTAATTCTCGACGATTGCCTTCGAAACGGTGACGTCACTGAGTCCCATATCGTCTCCTCACAGAAAAACCGTTTCCGTAGGGGAAACGGTTTGCCTTTTGCGTGGATTGTCCTTCGTTTTCCTTCGCAGGTCCTAACCTGATCAGGTTCGAGGGTACCCATGCAGGATTCTCAGCCGGTAACCCGGCACCCCTAACGAATTCACAAACTTATTCCATCAGTCGTCCGTTGTCGAGTTGCATCGGATTCCCAAGCATCGATCTTACCGTTCTAATGACCTCGGACGGGTTTGCAGAACTGCGGATGGCTGATATCATGCCGAAGTACATTGCTCCCGAATAAATGATCCGAGAAATGTTGTCGAGGGTTATCCCACCTACCGCGACAACGGGAATTCGCACGCTTGCACAGATTCGAGCCAGGCCTTCAGGACCGATTACTTCCGAGTCGGGTTTTGTGGGAGAGGGATACACAGCACCCGCACCGATACATGATGCACCTGCTTTTTCGGCCCTGATTGCAGACTGAGGTTTCCTGCAGGAAACACCAACTGTCATTCCGTCAGGAACCAACTTAGTAACCTCTCCGATATCACGATCTTTCTGACTGACATGGACTCCGTGGGCTCCGATATCAACTGCGATGCCCACTCTGTCGTTTACTATGAGTAACGCACCGGGATGAATCCGTACGATAGCAAGCAGACGAAGAGCAACTTCCCGAAATACGGGATCACTCATCTTCTTGTTGCGGAATTGAATAATGCGAGCTCCGGCATCCAGTAACAACGCGCCCGAATCAAGATCGTCTGCGAAACAGTAGACATCCCTGTTCGGACCGGGGAATACGGCTCCCATCAAAGAACGAAGGCCTCTTCGATGACTGGATTGCTCAGTATCCCGATTCCTTCGATCTCCACCTCGACTACGTCTCCATGGTGGATTGCACCAACTCCGGAGGGAGTACCCGTTGCGATGATGTCTCCCTCCTCCAGAGTGATCTGCTGGGATATGAAGGATATCATTTCGGGAACGGAGAAGATCATCATGCCGGTATTGGAATTCTGTACCATGCGACCGTTCAGCCTGCACATCAGAGAGAGGTTGCCGGGATCTCCTATTTCCTCCGCAGGAACTATCCGTGGACCGATCGGTCCGAACGTGTCGAGTGACTTCCCGCGGAACCAGCCCGATACGTCGGACCTTTGTATGTTCCTCTGGCTGACATCGTTGAAGCAGGTGTAGCCCAGGACATAATCCAAGGCAGCATCAGTCGGGACCGCCTTTGCTCTTCTTCCAATGATCACGGCGAGTTCCGCCTCGTAATGAACCACGATCTCATCGAAACCGTACTTCGAAAGGAAAGCGGGAATAACGATCGGCTCATCCGGCCCGATGAGAACGTTGGGTGTTTTGGCGAAGAGAACGGGTTCGGGTGGAGGGGTGCGCCCCATTTCCTCGATGTGATCCCTGTAGTTCAGACCGAGTGCGATTATCTTCCCCGAACCCAGGGTCAGGGAAGAGCGACCGGCTACATCCAGAGTGACGGACACGGATTCATCTCAGTTTCAATACGGCGTCTGCCACGATTCCTGCGGCAGCATCTACCTCTTCCGGACTGGTTCCCCGCCCGGTGGAGAAGCGGACCGTTCCCCCTGCCCACTCGGGGGGTACGCCCATCGCGCTCAGCACCGGGGAAATCCGGATACCGTCTCCGTGGCACGCCGCGCCTGCGGAAGCGGCAACCAGCTCGCCGGTCAGTGCGAAAAGCCTGTCGACACCAACCCCTTTGAAGCTGAGACTGAGTGTGTTCGGGAGGCGGGATTCGGGATGACCGTTGAGCCTCATGTTATCCGTGCCGATGAGCGCAGCCAGACGGTCATGAAGTCTGTCCCGCATGACCTTCATGAGAAGGGCATTCTCCCGCAGATCCCGGAGAGCAATCCTGCAGGCAGTGCCCAGACCGGCAATCGAGATCACGTTTTCGGTTCCCGGCCTCATACCCGACTCGTGTCCGGCGCCGTGCAGCATGTTCCCGATTTCGACTCCCTTCCTTACGAAGAGAGCTCCCACTCCCTTGGGTGCATATATCTTATGTCCGGCGATCGTAATCATATCGGCACCGGTGTCTTTGATATCGATCTTTCCGGCGGACTGGGCCGCGTCGGTATGGAAGAGAATTCCCCTTTCCCCTGCAATGCCTGACATCTCGCGAACTGCCTGAACCGTCCCGACCTCGTTGTTGGCGTGCATAACGCTCACCAGAATCGTATCGGTGGTAATAGCGTTTCTCAGATCATCAGGATCTACTCTGCCTGTTCCGTCTACCGGAAGAATGGTCAACGTAAAACCCTGCTCTTCGAGACTTCTGAACGTCTCTGAAACCGAGGGATGTTCAATAGCCGAAGTGATCAGGTGCCTTCCCCTGCCGGCCATCGCGGACGCAGCGCATTTTATCGCATGGTTGTTGCTCTCGGTGCCGCCGCTCGTGAAAATAATCTCTCCGGGAGAGCAGCCGATAATCGAAGCTACATTTCCTCTGCCCTTCTCTACGACCGCCAGGGCCTCACGGCCGAACGCATGGCTGCTGGAAGGATTCCCGAAACACCCATCGAGCGCGAGCATCGTTTCCAGTACTTCGCGAGCAATCGGAGTGGATGCGTTGTAGTCCAGATAGATGGGCTTCTTCATCTTCTCCCTCTCGAAACCACGGTCTATGCGAAATCAATCGTAGAGAAGCGTCTCCGTGCCTTCCTTGGGCTGGAAGTGCGTAGACCCGCACTCGGGACAGTGCGGAGGGGCTTCGAAAGTAAACCTGCCGCCGCATGAACAGAAGCCGGCAAGCTCCTCCACTTTTCGACGGTAATCCTGTTCGGATAGAGGTGGACCTGGAAATATCTCTCTGATGATCCTGTCGTGCTCGGCCGATGCAAGGCAGTAATGGCCATTGAGGGTTTTCAGGTATCTGAAGTGGAGATCACCGAGTTCTTCGAACCGCAGTGTCAGCTCGCTTCCGCAGTCCTCGCAGTGAAGCAGATGTGAGAAGAAACCGCCGCCAAAATTGGCAACGAACTCCGTACCGCAGGCGTTACACACGGCAGCGAATTTACAGCCCAACAGTTACTCCATTCGACAGGATTCCAGTTAGGAAATTAATAAACAGGTGCAGTGGCTCGGACAAGTCCTGTGGCAATCCCGGTATCCTAGTCAGTAGTCTCAAGAGAGCAGTCTGAGAACGCTGTGAGTACGGGATACGATGTCCGATTGAATATCCTCCATGTACTTCACTACGGGATCGTTTCCGGCAGGTTCGTGAACCAGCCCATAGTCTGAAATGATCCGGTTACCCCGATTCTCGTCCTTCTTCCTGCTGTCGACGAGAGATTCCAGCTGTGCCTCGATGAGGTAGGGCAGCATCCCGAACATCTCCTTCACCGAAACGTTTCTGTACTCACTTTCGAGTATTTCCGCGGCGAATCCCCATTCGGAGTCGTCGGAGATATCTGGAAGTCTCTCCTGTGGAATGGCGCCTCCATCGGATTCGAATCTTCTCAGCAGCATGAGGAGGGCCCAGAACCTGATGAACCTGCCGTAGGTCTCTATGCCTGCGATTCTGTGGGCATCGGATACGAAATTCTTGCCCGTACCCGGGATCTCGCTCTCGGTGTAGAATTCCCGGCCTGTGGCCAAAGCCAGCTGCCTGCGAGCGGCAAGCATCAATCTAACCGTATCGGATCTGAATATCTCGGATTCACACTCCGAATGGCTGGCTGTTCGTCTCTCGGCAGCCTTGTGCTTACTGCGCACCAACGCATACAGGTTATCGCTCAGCACCCAGGCTGGAATCAACTGGTTCCAGGCTTCCGGGACTCCCTCCGGTCTTCCCATGGGAGCACTTACGAGCGAAAAGGGAAACAGGAGTTTCTGCGGAAGCGTTGTAACACCGGTTGCCAGAATGCTGTAGGGAGCACAG
>CBDUZS010000046.1:0-20270 GCA_965371785.1 uncultured bacterium | reverse complement strand
GCTCCCATGAAGAGGAGCTTTCTGCCCGGGTGTGCCCACTGGTACGACAGGAGTAGGCGAAGGTTGGCGAATTGCTGCCAGCGGTCCCCCGGCATTCGCGAGATCAGAGAGCCCTTTCCGTGAACCACCTCGTCATGCGAAAGGGGCAGGAGAAAATTCTCGCTGTAAGCGTAAGCCATCGAGAAGGTCAACTCGTTTACATGGTGTTTCCTGTGCACCGGCGTCTTCGAAAAGAACTCCAGAGTGTCGTTCATCCAGCCCATGTTCCACTTCAGGGTGAATCCGAGCCCTCCCGAGTCAACCGGTCTTGAAACGGCCGGCCATGCGGTGCTCTCCTCCGCTATCACCAGTGCACCCGGGTACTGGCCATGGGCAACCGTATTGAGTTCCTGAAGAAAGGAGACGGCGCCAAAGTTCTCGTTTCCACCGAATTCGTTGGGAATCCACTCGCCGTCCTTCCGGGAGTAGTCCCGGTAGAGCATCGATGCCACTGCATCCACTCTCAAACCGTCGATATGGTACTTCTCGAACCAGAAGAGAGCACTCGCCAGAAGGAAGTTCCGTACTTCGGCCCGATCGTAATTGAAGACGAGAGTGTTCCAGTCCGGGTGAAGTCCCATCCTGGGATCCGCATGTTCGTAGAGGCATGTGCCGTCGAATTTTGCGAGGCCGAATTCATCGGAGGGAAAGTGGGCTGGTGTCCAGTCGAGTATTACACCTATACCCTTGGTGTGACAGGTGTTTACGAAGGCAGCGAAATCCGCGGGTGAACCGAACCTGCTGGTCGGCGAGAAGAAACCCATGGTCTGGTAGCCCCAGGAACCGTCGAAGGGATGCTCGGTTATGGGGAGTAACTCGATATGTGTGAATCCCAGCTCTTCGACCCATGGGATGAGTTCCTTGGCCAGATCATCCCATGAACAGAACAGGCGGCCATCCGACGGGCGTCTCCAGGAAGCGGCATGAACCTCGTAGACCGACAATGGCCGCGTAAGGGGATTCGTTTCCGAACGTCGGATGATCCAGGCGTTATCACTCCATTCCAGGCCGGAGAGGTCCGTCACCACGGAAGCGGTTGCCGGCCTGATCTCCGAGAAGAGCGCCAGGGGGTCCGCCTTGTCCAGGTTCTTTCCGTCACCGGTAGTGATCACGTACTTGTAGAGATCACCAGCCTGAAGCCCCGGTACGAAAAGTTCCCATACTCCCGAAGAACCCCTGTTGCGCATGGGGTGCCTTCTACGGTCCCAGTCGTTGAACGATCCCGACACACTTACCCATCTGGCATTTGGAGCCCACACCGAGAAGAGAACCCCATCGGTGTCTTCCGCTTTCCAGACCCTGGCTCCGAAACAATCGTAGAGTTTTAAGTGTCTTCCCTCCGTGAAGAGGTGCAGATCGAGCTCTCCCAGCTGAGGGAGGAATGAGTACGGGTCACGGGATTTCCATGAATCGCCTGCATCTGTGCTTATCACGAGTATGTATGCAAAGGGAACCGTATTACGGGGTGACTGCCACACGAAGAGACCATCGGGATGGACTTTCTTCATCTCCATCGTACTCCCGTCCTCCGCCAGTATCCAAATTTCCGATGCGAAGGGGCAGAAGGTCCTGATCTCGAGGCGGTTGCCATGCTCTTCTCCGAGAGGGTGCAGCCCGAGCAGCTCGAATGGATCTGACATGTGTCCATTTACGATCTGGGAGATTTCCTTGCCGGATAGAACGGTCGTGTCCATCGGACCTACATGATTATGGCCATGGCAAGCCCGAGCAGCAGAAGGTAACCGATCGAATCTGTGCAGGCTGTGAGCAGGATGTTGCTGCCCAGAGCGGGATCACGCCCCATCGATCTGAGAAGCAGGGGAATGGCTGCACCGAGAAGACCTGCCAGACCCATGTTAGCGACGAGGGAGAGGAAGATGACGAGCCCGAGTTTCAGAGCTCTTTCGCCTCCCGTCGTTACGTACGCGATACCTGCCGCGATCAGACCGGCAACGGTACCGAGCAGAAGACCGACCGATGCCTCCTTGAGCATGGCTTTCAGGCCTGAAGAAAATTCCATTTCTCCCAGTGCGATTCCCCTGGTGATCACGACAAGCGACTGGTTGCCGGTGTTTCCTCCCATGCCTGCTATAACGGGCATGAAAGCAGCCAGTGTGGCAAACGATTCAATGGTTCCCTGAAAAGCCCTTACAACGGTGGAAGCCACGAAAGCAGTGATCAGGTTGATCCACAACCATGGAAAACGCTTCCGGAAAGCAGTTGACACGGGGGAGAATATCCTGTCGTCCTCGGTCAGACCTGCCATCCTGTACATGTCCTCGGTTGCTTCCTTCTCTATCACGTCGAAAAGGCTGTCTCCCGGGATTACCCCTATCAGGTGGTGACCATCATCAACGACCGGGACAGCCATGATGTCGTACTTCATGGCGATCAGAGCGGCTTCCTCCCGGTCGTCGTTTGCATTCACCGTAAAGGGGTTCTCGAGCATCAGAACGCTGACCTTGGTATCCTGTGGGCACGTAACCAGCCTTCTCAGCGGGACTACTCCGGCAAGCCTGTTGTCTGAGTCGACGACGTAGACGTAGAAGGGAACATCGACCTTTTCGCTCTGCTGTCTGATCTCTTCGACTGCCTCAGAGGCGGAGAGGTGGGGATGTACCGTCATGAAACTGGTTGCCATACAGTACCCGGAAGAGTCTTCCGGATAGATAAGGAATTTGTCTACCCTTTCCCGGTCTCCAGGGGACAGGAGCGCGAGGATCTTCTCATGTCTCTCCTCGGGAAGGGTTTTGAGGAAGAGAAGGACTATGCCGGGATCCTGGTTCTGGAGGAGCCCTGATATGAGCCTGTTGTCCAGCAGCTCCAGGACCTCTGTGAGTATTCCCTCCGGAAGTTCTGCAAGCACGTCTCCGGCCTTGTCCTGCAATGTGAGCAGGCCGACGAGTGTCTTCGTTTCATGGGGGGTGAGGTTTCCGAACAGCTCTGCGATGTCGGCAGGGTGGATCTTGCTGAGAGCTATCGCAGCCCTTGTGCTCGCGCCGGTCGAGAGCAATCTGCGGATGTAGTCCACATGTGTCTGCGTTATCGGCATAGGAACCTCCCCGGAGCGTGACAATGAATGTTACCAGACGAACAGGTTCTGTCAACACCAACATGGGATGTAATTACCAGACAGAATAACCGGGATGGGCCGAAGCTCATCCCGGTTATCTCATCTGAAGTGTGATGTCAGATGACTATGTTGAACAGGTTGATTACGACTATCCAGAGTCCTACGATTATGGCGACGAGACCGAGCTTGCCCTGCTTCGCTGCAATCTTGGTGACTACACCATCCATCTTCGACTGAAACGCTGCATCTTTCACGAAGGTCTTGATTACGTTGATGCCGAGCAAGAGACCCAGTACGATGAGTAGAAGTGCCCAGACAAGCGCAGTGAGTGTGATAATCAGAAAATGTCTGAACCCGAAGCTGAGACCACCAAGCATCTGAATCAGCTTAATGATTCCGTAAACGAGTGAAACCACACCCAGCCAGCCCTGGTAAGGTCGGAGCTTGTCTATCCATTCGGCGGCTTCGGGTTTTTTGGAGACGATTATGTTCGGTGCGGCCAGAATGCCGAGAAGTGCGAGCCAGATTCCGTTGAGCACGATTTCTCCTCCTCTGTTTGCGTCTGTTCTGTTACCGACGATTCAAGATAACACAATAACAGGATTGGGGTTCTTCCCCCCAGATATGCGAGGAGGGTGGCAATCAGCCACCCTCCCAATGTATACCAGATCGAACAAATTACTCAGGTGGATCAGCCGGAGGAGGAGTCTGGGGTGGAACGCGATCGGCCGGTGGAGTTACCACCGGTTCTACTGGAGCAACCGGTGCAACCGGTGTGACCGGTGTGACCGGTGTGACCGGTGTGACCGGAGCAACCGGGGCTGCTGCGGGCGCAGAGGAGTCAGGCTTCAGGATCCCGAATTTGAGCCCGATCGAGCCTATGAGCGGAAGCGGAACGGCCTTGCCGCCGAATCCGTTCATCAGACCCATGATCCATGCTACGAGAACAAAGATACCCCATATCCATCCGAGGAAAGGTATCGCGATGAATATCGCGGCGATGACCAGGATCAGCGACTGCTGAACGTGGTAAAGGACGTATCTGTTGTCCTTGCCCATGATGAAAGCGATAAGAAGACCTATCCATGTGATGTAGGCAAGGCCTCCGAGACCTTTCCCATCCTCGATTTCCTTCGGCGTAAACGTGTATACAGGTTCCATAAGGTACCCCCTTACTGATTAAGTAGTGCACTTGAGTTCCGAATAACGCTATATTCACATTATGTGATATCCTGTCAACGGCGGATGTAACCGGATAGCAGATATCCAGCACCTTCAGACGGAGGTTATTCTTGAGCCCGGAAATCAACACGGATCTAGACCATCTGCGGCTACTGTCAATATTCCACTACGTGGTGGGCGCGTTGACGATAGGCATGTCGATGATCTGGGTGATCTACCTGGTTCTGGGAGTCGTGCTGATCACCTCTCCGCAGGAGATGATGTCCGTGGGCAAGAATGCGGAACCACCTCCCGAATTCGTCGGCTGGCTCTTCTCGGGAATTGGTGCTGCTCTGGTTCTGATCGGAACAACTTTTGGAATTCTTGTTATCGTATCCGGCCGAAACCTTGCGAAGAGAATCAGGTATACGTACTGCATGGTCATCGCTGCGATCCTGTGCATCTTCATGCCTTTTGGAACCATTCTGGGAATTTTCACGCTGGTAACCCTCAGTCGAGCCTCGGTCAAGGAACTGTTCGACTAAAGGGTTGATGCATCCCGGGCTGGGATCCTCGAACGGTTAGTTCGTTCCAGGGAACCACAGGGCACCAGCAGGTATATATGTATTGACAGATCTGGTTGCTGAGACTAGCATTGATTACAGTCTCGCTGCAAGGAGAGCCGATGGTAAGTGCACCTCAGATTGACAGAAGGCTTCATCCCCGTGTACAGAACGGCTTCGAAGTCACGGTTGGCACAAAAGGGATGCCAGAGCTTCCTGTCACTGCTCTTAACATCAGTGCGTCAGGCATATACTGCATAAGTTCCAAGCGGCTGGGAGACCTCACGAGGGTTGAGATCCTTCTCAGGATGAGCGAGGATCACTGTATCAATGCAAGGGCCGTTGTCATCAGGGAGGAAGAGCTTCCGGATGATACTTACGGCATAGGTCTCTTCTTCACAAGGATATCTACCGAGGATCGAGAGAGTATCTCCAGGTTCGTGAACGGTCTCGAGTAGGAAAGGCCTGACTATGCGGCGCTTCATCCTGTTCTTTGTAATAATAGCTTTTGGTATGCCATCGCTATGCTGGTCAACGAAATATGCAGGAGAGTTCCTGTACGTTGGTGCCGGCGCAAGAGCCCTCGCACTTGGGGGCGCTTACTCGGCCATTGCAGGAGACGTCACGGCTGCCTACTGGAACCCGGCGGGGCTCTGCCTGCTCGATGGCCAGGAAGCGTCTTTCATGCATTCCGAGCGCTTTGGCGGTCTTATTACTTACGACTACCTTGCATACGCCCGATCAAACGGTGAGACCGGTCTTGGTGCGAGCCTCTTCCGCACCGATGCCGGGAAGATCGCGAATACGACCAACCTCGAGTGGTACGATACCGGTTCCGACGGTGTTTTTGGAGTGGACGGAACGGGGGAACCGGGGGATTCCGGCAACGACGACTACGATCCCGACACCAATCCGACCGGCACGGAAGGTAACGGTGAATGGGATCCTGGCGAGGAGATCATATACGACGAGGGAAGGATCACCTGGGAAAGCGGCGTCGATTGGGCGCTCTACCTCACGTGGTCACGGCTTTTCACTCCAACGGTTTCGGCAGGAGCTTCGGCAAAGATCATTCAGCGAGGTCTCATGGGTCACAACGCCTTCGGAGTGGGGCTCGATATCGGCGCAAGGTGGCAGCCTGTTGAGGCATTCTCGGTTGGTCTGAACGTGCAGGATGTCTTCGGTACTTACCTGTTCTGGGATACCGGAATCAACGAAACGGTCTTCCCGACGGTAAAACTCGGATTCGCAGTCGAATGGCCCCTGAGGAAGTTCGGCACGGTGGTCACTTTCACGAGCGACGGGGACTTCCGTTTCGAGGGCAGGAAATACGCTTCACAGTACCATTTCGGCGAAGTCAGCCTCGACACTCACGTCGGAGCCGAGTTCCTGATCCGTGAGCGTGTCGCTCTGCGCATCGGTGCCAGTGAGGGCAACATGACGGCTGGTCTGGGTATCAACTTCGGGTTGTTCAGTCATCCCGTCTCACTGGACTACGCCTATCTGAGCCACGAGGATCTCGACAATACGCACAGGTTCTCCCTGGGAGTGGGTTTCTAACCGGATAGTTGAGCAACCTCGCGATATGGCACATGTTGGAGAAATTCTTCGCAAGGGTGTACATTTCGGATCGGTGATCATCCCGATCGCCGCCATATTCGTAGACAAATCGGTTCTTGTCCCGATTCTCCTCATCGCTGCAATAACACTGCTGACAGTCGATGTGCTCAAGATAAGGAACAAACCCTTCAAGCGCTTCTTCCTGGGTATTTTCGGCAAAATGCTGAGAGACAAGGAACTGGGTGGCGGTATGACCGCCTCTACAATCTCAATGGCTTCAGGCGCACTCACGATATTTCTCTTCAGGACCGAGATTGCGGTGGCAGCCCTTGTCTTCCTAAGCCTGGGGGACAGCTTTGCCAGTCTCATAGGCCGTCAGTACGGCTCGATAAAACTGGTGGGAAACAGGACTCTCGAAGGCAGCCTTGCCGCGTTGAACGCCTGCCTGTTCTCGAGTGTTCTGCTGATATCCCTCAATCCCGTACTCGGCTGGAACCTGACCCCCATGGCACTCCTTGTCGGCTCGGTGGCCGCAACGATGGCGGAGCTGCTGGAAATTCCGCTCGATGACAATCTCAGAATACCCATTCTTGCAGGCATAGTAATGGAACTGATCATTCCCGGATGATGCATTCACCCTCCACCTATCATCTGGAAGTGTATGGCTGCCAGATGAATATCCATGACAGCGAGAACATCGCAGGAATTCTCCAATCGTCCGGATACACTGCTGCCTCCTCCATCGAAACCGCGGATGTAATCCTCGTAGTTACCTGCGCGGTAAGGGAGCATGCTGAGGTAAGGGCTCTCGGAAGGGTTGCCCAGCTCGGTGGCATTGGTTCCGACGGCAGGATAATCGTTCTTTGCGGCTGCGTGGCACAGGAGCATGGTGACGAGCTGCTGCGGCGCCTTCCGGCACTTGATCTGGTTGTCGGCCCCGATAATTACTCGAGCCTTCCAGCGCTGATCGAAGAGGGGAGGAGGCTCTCCCTTACCGAACTCGATGGTGAGGAGTACGAGAACGTCTCACCGCTCAGAAAGGAGTTTCCCAGGGCGTTTGTTACCATTATGAGAGGGTGCGACAACTTTTGCAGCTACTGCATAGTGCCCTTCGTACGGGGGAGAGAACATAGCAGGGGGGCCGATAGAATCGTTGCTGAAGTGAAATCGCTTGCGGATGAGGGGTACGGCGAAATCACACTTCTGGGGCAGAACGTGAACTCCTACAGCTCGGACGGGCTCGATTTTCCCGGGCTGCTGCGGAAGGTGTCCCACGCAGCCGAGGGTGCAAGTATCCGTTTCGTTACCAGTCATCCCAAGGACTGCGGTCGGGACCTTGCATCGGTAATGGCCTCCTGCGACAACGTCTGTGCTCAGCTTCACCTGCCCGTACAATCGGGAAGCGACAGTATCCTGGAACTGATGAACAGGGGTTATACGCGTTCGCAATACCTTGATCTGATCGACATGCTGAGGGACATGATGCCAGGTATAGTGCTGTCTACCGACGTGATTACCGGTTTCCCCGGTGAGACCGAGCAGGACTTCGAGGATACCGTCTCGCTGCTCAGGGAGGTCCAGTTCGACTACGCCTTCCTGTTCAAATATTCGGAGAGATCCGGTACCACCGCATGCGATCTGCCCGGAAGTCTTCCGGAGAAGCTCAGACTGACCAGATTGAACCATCTGCAGGAGATACAGCGGGAGATAACGGTCACAAGGTCCCAGGCTCTGGTCGGCAGCTGCAGGCAGGTGCTCGTAACGGGTCCGGCGAAGAGACCGGGGCAGCAGTCGGGTAGAACAGAGGGTAACAGAGTGGTCATTCTCGAGGGCACATCGTTCGAGCCCGGCACGAGAACAGATGTCAGGATCACCCGGGCAGACGGCTGGACGCACTTCGGCGCCCCGAAGGAGTAATTTTCATGCTCAAGCGCATAGAACGATCCGGCAGAAAGAGGTTTGGCGGCCTTCTCAGGAGACTCTGCGTGGGCAAGAGCGTACCCCTTCCGGGAAATCCTTCAAGCATACTGGTCGTGAGAACGGACAACAGGATGGGGAATCTCGTTCTCATGGAGCCCCTCCTGAGAAGTCTCGGGCAAAGATTTCCCGATGCAAGGCTCGTGCTCCTTCTCAGCCACGTGTTCGCTGAAATACTGGAATGTCAGGGCTACTCGACGATAACGGTTGATAAGAAACGCCAGACACTTTTCCCCTGGGAGTTTTTTTCTCTCGTCAGGAGGCTCAGGAAGGAAAGGTTCGATGTTGCGATAGATGCCTCTCACCCCTTTTCCTTTTCCCTCTCGAGTGCTGTTATCACCGCACTGAGCGGCGCAAGGGCACGCATCGGCACTCCTTCTGGAAACTGGGAGGGGTGGTTCACGTCGGTATCCGGAGTTCCCGACCCGACCGACCATGAAAGCCTCACCATCCACAGCCTTGGAAGCGTCTGGGCGGATTGGCCGGAATGGACTGCTCCAGGTCTAGTGGTCGACGGTGTATTACCACGCGAAGGGGTTGGCCTTCATGTCGGGGGAAAGCCCGGAAAGGCCTGTCCACCAGACAGGATGAGGGATATTGTCAGCCTTATTACAGCTCATTTCAATCTCGAGCTCTACTGGGGCAGTGAGGATGAACGTATTCTTGCAGAGGAATTATCAGGAGCCGGTGCGAGTGTGATGCCTCCCATGGGTTTACAGGAGTTCATGAGATCGGTCGCAGGGCTCAGGGCATTCGTGTCGGCAGATACGGGTCCCATGCACGTCGCCAGTGCTTTGAACGTTCCAGTGCTCGCGTTGTTCAGAACGGGAAACGTCGACAGGTTTGCGCCATTGTCTGCTGGCTCACGTATTTTGCTTGACCCTGAAGGTGCTGTTCCAGAAGCAGTTATTGCTACGCTGAGGGATATGATCCGCTGCTGATCAGTCCTTTGCCGGTTCGGGAGAACTCTCTATCTCCGTCAGAACGTTTTTCACTGTCAGCTCCGTTGAAGCAAGTCTTCCCCGTAGATCCTTTATCAGTTCGGCGGCTCTGCCCACTTTCTGCTCCAGTGTATCCACAGGGCAGTTCTCGCCGCTTATTTCATCGACCAGAGCAGTGAGTTCGGCCAGTTCGTCTTCATAGGTTGGTTTTTTGTCGTCACCCATCGTTATCCTCCTTGTTACGGACGTTTCTGACTTCTGCCAGGAGAGATCCGTCTTTCAGAGTCACATCTATGACATCGGATCGGGACACGGCGCCTACCGAATCCACGAGTCCGCCCTTCTCATTCCTTACAATAGCCCAGCCAAGGGCAAGCATCTTACGGGGGTTTCGCCTGTCAATCTGCCCGGATAATCTCTCCAGCAGGAGTTCTTCACTCCTGAAACGATGATCCAGGTGTGCTCCAAGACGATGTTTCAACGTCTCGAGCCTGTGGGAGGAGATTCTGAGGGCAGGGAGGAGAGCAGCTAAGCGGAACCTGCTGCAGACGGCTTCGAGCGATATTTCAGCCTTTCGCAAGACGGCTGCAGTGTAGTTTACGAGCTGTTTCTCAAGCCCGGTCAGCCTGTCAAGAGCACGTTTTAGTCCAGGAACCGCGGTTCTGGCAAGGAGATTACTCAAGGAGTCAAGATCCTGGAGATAATCGGCGACCATGTCGACGAGTATGGATGCCGCCTGGGTCGGGGTCTTGGCTCGAGTGTGGGCAGCGTAGTCCGGAAGAGTGGTGTCGGTTTCATGCCCTATCCCGGATATCACCGGCCATGGGAGCTGGGAGATCGTTCTTGCAATGGCTTCGTCGTTGAACCAGTTGAGATCTGTTGCGGAACCCCCGCCCCGGGAAAGTACAACTACATCAATACCTTGTATCGCAAGGAGTTTGTTGAATGCCGCAACGACACCTTTTGAGGTCTCCCTTCCCTGCATCGGTGCCCAGGCAGTGTGTACGATGAACGGAAAGCCGCTTTCCCTGAGGGTCTCGATGAAATCCCTGCAAGCCGCAGAGCCTTCCGATGTAACGAGCCCAACAACGAGAGGTACTCTTTTCATCCTCAAGGTCGAATTCTCGGCCAGAACACCTGATTCGGTCAGATTCTCGAGCAGCTTTCTCAGGTTCAGAGCCTGTTCTCCCTGCGTCCAAACGGGGTCTACGGTCTGCACGATGAACTGATACCGCCCCCCCTGAGGCCATATATCGACTGCTCCGAGCACCCTGACCGACATGCCTTCGGTGAGTTCGAAAACCAGCCCTTCCCTGGCAAAATCTCTCACTGCAAGGGATCTGGCGCCTGCAAAGAGGACGCAGTCGATGGAGGCCTGTGGCTGACCGCCAGAATTCGAAGGGTCTATTAGCTGAAAATACATGTGGCCCCTGCTGTTGGGCCTTGGAGTAGCAGATAATTCACCACGCAGCCATACCGGGTATGGATATGCCGTCTTCAGCAGGTTGCTGACGTTTCTGTTCAGACTGAGGACGGTGTAGTCTCTGCTCCGGCCTTCAGGGAGATTGGAATCGGCCAAGTGTCTCAGTAGACTTTCAGGTGGTAAGCACCTCCGGAGCCTCCGATATCGTGTATTACGATATAGAATGGTCCGGTGTAGGGAGCACGCAGAGTGAAACTCTCAGGGCCTTCGACAAAGCCTTCAGCGACAACGTGTTCGGTAGCATAGAGAAAATCCTCGTAGTAGGGGAGATTCATGAATTCGTCGAAATCCATCTCCTTTGAGGCCACGACAACGTCGAAATCGGTTCGGGTATCGGGAAATTCGAGAATCAGCCAATACTCGAGATCCTCAACGAGTGTTATCGCGTACACTACGGTCGCACCTCTATCGAGATCGTCTTCCGCTTCCAGCAACGGGCTTGTTGCGATTATCGCTGTTGTCAGTCCCACTAGAATTCCGGTAATCATTCACCCCTCCATTTTCAGGAGATAAGTTTTACGGACAGATGGAAGATTCTGGAAGCTCGACTTCCGGTCAACCTCCCGATCCGTCCGGCATACTCAATCTACCCGGGTAGGGGAGGGGTGGTTCCAGATCGAGCCGGAAAAGGGTAGCGACAAAATTCACCAGTACCGTTCTGCGAAGGATGGATTCAACCTATCACAGGGTGGGTAGGGTGGTAACTCGTCTTCTTATGAAATGTTGATCCTGCAGCAGGAAGTATAGCAGGTAGAAAGCCCAGAAAATACGTTCGAATACCCTGTCGACTTCTAGAAGCACATTATAAACAAAATAATAACATGTCCGAGAAGAAATGAAGCAAATCGTGTATCGAGGACACTTCTGGAATGTGGTTCCATTGCCTGGACAGGTGATATTTTATCGAACAACCGCCACTAAAAGCGATATTCAAGCCATCCAGCGCATCAGGATCAGATGCCTCGGGAGTTAAGAGTATGGATATAACAACCCATGTAAAGGAATGTTACTGCTATATTGATTTGCCGTCCAGTTACCATTTCGCAAAGGCCGAAAACCCTGGAAAAAGCCTCCGAAACCTGTAATTCCGAACGGTTGCTCTTTTCCCTGCAGGCTGGTTGGCTTATCTTCCATTTTGCGAGCGCGGCACAACGGGAGGGATAGAATTCAGTTGAAACGGGATCAGAAAAAGGCAATTGCTTTCAGGAATACCGATGGAATCATCGAACCGCTTGATAACTCTGAGAAGAGCCCGGAGAACATCGAAGTTATTCCCCCATGGGTATCGGAAGGGCGTGAAGTATACAGAAGGGGGCTCATCCTGGCGCTTGATTTAGCCGTTGAACGCGTATTTCCCGAATCAACGCTCTGGGTAGAGCATTCGATTTCCCTCGGCTACAGGTGCGGGCTCGAAAATGGACCTGATATCGCAGCAGAAGACCTTGTACAGAGGCTTACAGAGGAACTATCACTCGTTGTGAAAGAGGGAATCCCGATTCACAACGTGAAGCTGGAGCCCGACGGTGAAACACGCTACGTTGACGGGTTAAAAAAATGGCACTGCGGCAAAAGAATTTATAGAATGAATGTGCTCGATAAAAGCGTGGCATTTGCCATGGGTCCGGCGGTTCCGGACACTTCGTGGCTGGAGAACTGGGAGCTCAAGCCTCAGGACGGGGCATTTGTTCTTAGATTTCCTGGTTCCGCATACTGGCCTGATATAGGTCCATGGATGGACAGGCCCCGCCTGTCGAGAGAATACGATCTCGAGGAAAGGCACATCACAAGGATGCGGGCAAGGACGATAAGCGAGCTGAATACTCGTATTGAAGAGGATGGCGGGCTTGAGCTTGTGATAATGAGCCATTTCTATCAGAACTACAGGATAGTCGAGATAGTGAAGTCACTGGAGGAGAATTTCCCCAGGAAACGTGTTATCACCATTGCCGGGCCATCATCAAGCGGAAAGACCACGATAGCAAGACTTCTGTCAACGTACCTCAGAGCACAGGGTTTTGGGGCAAGAATGGTAAGTGTAGACAACTACTTCCGGAATCGTTCGGAAACACCGAAGGATAAGGATGGCAACCCCGACTTCGAATGCCTCGAAGCCCTTGAAACGGAAATGTTTGGGCGAGATCTCCGGCTACTTCTCCGTGGAGAAGAGGTAATGCTGCCCGAATTCGATTTCCTTGCGGGAGAAAGACGGGATGCAGTGCTTCCAATGAAGCTGGAGAGTAATGAATTCCTTCTGATAGAGGGAATCCACGGACTTAACGATCAATTGACGCCGGGGGTCGACCCGGGGGAAAAGTTCAGGATGTACGTTTCCGCTCTGACACAGTTGAACATTGATCGGCTTACACGAATGTCTACATCCGACAGCAGGCTTATCAGGAGAATTGTGCGTGACAGTTCGTCACGTGGATATACCGCCCATGAGACAATCGCTCACTGGCCCATGGTGAGAAGAGGTGAGAGACGGTACATCTTTCCGTTCCAGGAGCAGGCAGATGCGATATTCAATTCATCGTTACCTTACGAATTGCCTGTTCTGAAACCATTTGCAGTCCCTCTTCTCAAAAAGGTTCCCCGTGGATGCGATGAGTACAATACCGCAGACAGGCTTCTCAGGCTGTTCGATTGCGTGAGCGCGATCGATTCATCGATCGTACCCCGCCTCAGTCTGCTGCGGGAGTTCATAGAAGGTTCTCTTCTCGATGAGGATGGTGATTGATATGATGGCTCTCATGCTGTCGATCCTGGTGTCAGCACCCGGACCGATGACCGATATTCCGGCCTGGACAAGGCCGCTCTCTCCCATGCCCTTTACCGGCTCGGTTGATTACCCCCAGAATCCATGCGATATCCTTAACTACGACCTGGATATAGAGATATTCATAGAAGCCACGGAGATAGAAGGAACGACTGGAATTATCCTCACTTCGCCGGGCGGCGCAGTCTCGGAAATACGGCTGGATCTCATCGATCTGATCGTCGATTCCGTCTGGGACGGTACCGGTCCGCTGGTGTACAGCCAGGATGGGGACTCACTTTTCATCACGTTGTCCTCTCCGGTGAGCCCGGGTGATACCACAGAAATATTTATCTCCTATTCGGGTGTCCCTTACCACGAAGCATGGGGAGGATTCTGGTTCCATCCCCACGCAACGTATCACATGGGAGTGGGGGTCTACTCGGCTAACCCGTCGATGGGGAAGTGCATGTTCCCCTGCTGGGATCATCCAAACGACAAGGCGTCCTTCGAGTTCCACATAACCTGTCCCGATACGCTCTACGCGGTCGCAAACGGTGATTCCGCCGGTGTGGAGTATTCGGGCGGGAAGGCTACATTCCACTGGTCACTGGATCAGCCGATGAGCACTTACCTCGCGGCGATAAGTGTTGCGGACTATACGGTTCTGCACGATTCGACCGATAACAGGATCTTCTACTACGTCTACTCATGGGATGTTGAAGATGCCCTTGGAAGCTTCGTAAACGTCGACCTCATGATGAGCCATTTCGAATCGGTTTACGTGCCTTATCCATGGGACTGCAAGTTCAGCTACGTCCAGACTCCGAAAGGAGACATGGAGCATTTATCCGAGGTGTACCACATCGCGGCCGCAATAAATGGCACCACGTACTACGACTGGCTCCTGGCGCACGAGATGAGCCACATGTGGTGGGGAGACTGCGTTACCGAGAGCGAATGGTCGGATGTATGGCTGTCGGAGGGGTTTGCGACGTACAGTGAGGCCATCTGGGCGGAGTACTACGGTGCGGAGGAGTACGACGACTACATGGTGAACGACATCATGATACCTTACCTGAACAGCGGTGAGATATTCGCTTTGACGTCTCCATCCACGCCTTCACAGTACTGGAGCTACACCACCTATCAGAAAGGCGCGAGTGTCCTCCACATGCTCAGATACGTCCTTGGAGACACGGTGTTCTTCGATTCCCTCGAGAACTATTACACCCATCACTGCTACAACCTGGCTACCACGAACGATCTGAGAGATCACATAGAGTTGATCTCTGGCAATGACATTGACTGGTTTTTCAACACATGGGTACACGATGAGGCGTATCCCATTTACGATATCGAGTCTACCTGGCAGCAGTCAGGATCCGACTGGAGTGTGAGCATTACAGTCGATCAGATCCAGACGGTAGGTCCCTTCTTCGAGATGCCTCTGGAATTCCTGATCGAAGGCACCAGCTCTGACTCGCTGGTCACGATGTGGAATGATACTCCTGCTCAGAACCAGGTATACACGGTTAGCTTTCAACCGCAATCAGTTACCTTCGATCCCTATCACCATATTCTCTCGACTTCACTCCTGGGCATCGAGGAGAGACCTCTGCCTCCCGAGGGAGGGGCTGGTACTCTCTACCTGGTTCCCAACCCCTGCAGTCTTTCATCAACCATAAGCTGGCCGGGAATGGAGCAGAGCGGCATCCAGGTCACTGTATTCGATATAGCCGGAAGAACGGTGATGTCGGTTTCACTCGATCAGGGCAGCAGAACGCTGGACGTCTCTGGCCTGCCTTCTGCAACGTATCTGGTCGAGGTCAGGGGAGATGGTAACCTCAGACAGGTCAGCAGGATGGTGATACTGGACAGGTGAGTGTCAGGTACTCTCACGCTCGACCGCGACAAGGGCTGCCCGCAGGATCAGGTCGGGTGTGTAACGCTCGATAGAAGAGGATGTTATTCCGAGCAGCTCTTCGAGGGACTCACCGTTGAAGTAGAACCTGTCGATTCCAGGATCGCCTTCGGCTGGCGCCTTTACTTCCTTTCGAGTGAAAGACAGCCGTAATCCCTGGCTTGCGACCGTGTTCTCGAGGGTGTCGATAACGTTGAAGACCGTATCCTGGTCAGCGGAGGGTTTTCCGCAGGGATGACCGTTGCAGTCGACAACCCTCTGCCATTCCATGCTGAACCTCGACACTAATCGCTCTCCATGCCGGCTTCGGTCTCTTCTTCACCGCTCAACGAGCATTCCTCTTCGATGATATTCTCGATGAGATGAGTATCCTCATGCGTTCTTACCAGTTCCAGTACGTGTTCGAATTCCTCTTTCACGGCTGCAGCGTAGGTGTTCATCTTCCTCAGCATTCTCTTACCGCTCGAAAGCCTCGTGAAACGCAGGCTGTGAAGAAAGGATTCGTAATTGCATTCAGAAGTGTAACCGGATAAAACGTAACTGGCCACGTATTCACCGCACTCGGTACACTGAACGTAGACCTTCACATCTCTTCCTCTGCGGAAGTACATGTTGTTCTTCATACTGGTGGAGTTGCACTTGAGGCAGTGTTCCACCCGGGCTCTCTCCCTGCCCGAGGTTCCTGTTTCAGTACCCAATGACTCTGTCCCTTCTACCGCATGCGGAATGCATCGTTCAGAAAACCGCGTAAATGAAAGCGGGGATAAGAGCGGTGGCAATTCCGGTGATCAGCAGCCCCGCTCTTGCCATGTCCCTCATACGAACGTAACCCGAGCCGTAAGCAATGGCATTTGGTGGAGTGCTTACCGGCAGGATCATTGCCGTTGAAGCCGCGAGGGCAACAACGATTGCGCTCTTTCCGGGAGCTATTGCGGATACTCCTATAACTATGGGAATAAGCAGGTTGGCCGTTGCGCTGTTGGAGATGAAAGTGGTCATGACCGAAGCCGATACCGCGAACAGCAGAACTATCAGAAATGCACCCAGGCCTTCGAACGGTATCTGCTGAACGAACCAGTCACTCAGACCGCTCTCACGCATGGCCACTCCCAGGCTCATACCTCCTCCCACAATGAACAGGATTCCCCAGCCGAGTTTCTGCAGATCGTTGTCGTTGAGAAGACGGAACCCGAACAGGAGCACAACTGGAATGAGGGAGACTATCGCAGAGGGAACGCCATGTCTGCCAGAGGTGAGCCAGAGCAGAACCACGATAGCGAAGACAACGAGTACGAATACCTGTCTGCCGTCGAGCCGCTGTTTCTTCTTCTTGAGAGACAATTGTATCCGGGAGACACCCGGAGGATAGAGCTTGCAGAGAATCATCCAGCTGACGGCAAGGAGCAGAATCACCAGTGGTATTCCCCTGAGCATCCACTGCAGGAAGCTCACCTGGACACCAATGTTCTCAAGAACTCCTATGGCAATAGCGTTTGGCGGCGTTCCGATAGGTGTTCCCATTCCCCCGATGTTACATGCAAAGGGGATACCGAGGATGATTGCCTTTCGAAAGCGCTCATCGGGGGGAAGAGATCTGATGATAGGGATGGCAACTGCGATCATCAGTGCCGTTGTTGCCGTATTCGAGAGCCACATGGATAACAGTGCGGAAGTACACATGATGCCGAGAAGAACGATTTTCGGATCGGTCCCCACGCGACTGAGAATTCGGCGGGATATTACCTCGTCCAGCCCATATTTTTTTACTGCTGCTGCCAATGCAAATCCTCCAAGGAGGAGGACGATAACCGGATCGAAAAACGGAGCAAGGAAGATCGTGTAACCTTTTCCTCCCATACCGAGAGGTCCGCCAGGTCGTGCCAGCAGAACGACTTCGAGGATAACAACGATGAAGGAAGTAACGTAGAGAGGGAAGGGCTCCAGCATCCAGAGGATTGCGGCAGCGGTGAACACACCAAACGTCAGCCTGCCTGCTTCACTGAGCCCATCGTAATGGAAAGAACTCACCGCAAAGCCCGCCGCCAGGGCTATACCGAGGATGAGCAGCGCTCTGATGTTCCCGCCTGCAATATTTCCCGAACTCGATGCGCTCATGTCTCTCAGGTTTTTCCTCAGTGTCGGAAGTCGGTCTGTAAACTTACAAGCTGAAAGCTTACGATTCGATCTGGCAAACATAGCACAAGCCGGGGCTGCATGGCACCTTACGGGAAAGCTACAGGATTGTACGTGTATTAAAACACCCATATCCCCTTCTGTGTAATCGCATATCAGGCGCATATATTACGATTGCAGTTCAGGATATGCATCGCGCAGTCTTATTGACTGCATGAAGTTACCGGGCTTATCTTTAAATGTTCACTGACTGTAAAATATGGGTTAACATATTGTATTCCGTTTATCTATAAATAGTTAAGGAGACATCATGAGGTTATTCGTACCGGCGCTGCTGTTCGCGATGTCACTCATCTCTTACGGTGAGGTCCTCTACCGTGCTCCCGACTCTCCCGAAACTGCGGCGTTCATCGGTTCCGATGGAAGCAGCACTACGATCAGGTTCTGCCTGAACGATCTCGAAGTGATTGATGCCGAGTCAGTTGAGTTCGGAGAAGGGGTCTCTTTCAGGATTCCAACCGATGGAGATTTTCTTGCCAGGGTCGGTGCGCCTGACCTTCCAGTCATTCGATGGATGGTGCTCATTCCTCCAACCGGTAACGTGGAGCTGGAGATAATGGATGAGGAAACATTCTCGCTTGGCCTGTACCGGGTTGCGCCCTTCCAGGAACCCCCCACGTACAGCGGGGGTGCCTTTCCGTACAGGATTGACACCGAAGTCTACACTTCATCGGAGTTCTTTCCCGGTTCATCAGTCGAACTGGAATCCGTCAACGTTCTCCGTGAGCTTCGTGTGGCATGGGTAAGCTTTAATCCGGTGAGGGTGAATCCCGTTACGAATGAAGTGATCGTAACCACATCGGTCCGAGTCAACGTAAGATCTGTCGGGGGAGTGGGAGAGAACGAGATTCACAGGGCTACAAACGGTCACACTCGCAGTTTTCTCCCATCTTACGAACAGGTCCTCGGCTTCCAGTCTGACGGCAGAGCCATCGACGGGAGCTACATCTTCATAGGCACCGAAGAATCGATCGGTCTGGTCCAGGATCTGGTCGACTGGAAGGCTCAGAAGGGTTACGAGGTACATACGGCATACCTTTCTGAGATAGGCGGCACAGTGAGCGCCATCGATGCCTGGATCGAAAATGCCTACAACACGTGGCCGAACCCTCCAGAATACATCATGCTGGTGGGCGGACACGATGTTGTGCCTACCCCCCAGTACTCCGGAAGCGCTACACACGCGGCCGACAACATGTATGCCGTCATCGGCAGCGGAAGCGTACCCTCAATCCACCTCGGCAGGATATGCGGCAGCGATACTGGAGATCTTGCCTACATCGCCTGGAAAATCGCCACGGCCGAGCTCAATCCGTACCAGCCCTCCGGCGAGACCTGGTTCAACACAGCCATAAGTATGGCGTGCACTGATTTCGAGGCACCAGAGGAAGCTCTCTACCTGCATCAGCTCTTCATGGCCAACGCTCTGGAGTCCGATTTTCTCTGCAGTGCCCTGGGCGGTACTCCTCCCACTCTGGCTCTGCTCACTTCCTTCATCAACGAAGGCCGGACACTGATCTCCTACATAGGTCACGGAAACATTTCGAGCTGGCTCACCACGGGTTTCAACATCTCGAACATCTCCTCTCTGACCAACGGCAGGAGAATGCCCTGGGTTTACACCATAGGCTGCCAGAACGGAGAATTCGACGGATACTACTGCTTCTGCGAGGCATTTCTATCGGAGGGAACCGTTTCCGATCCAAAGGGCGCGATAACCGTCATGGGTTCGTCAACCAACACGCCGGTAGGGCCTGGAGACTCACTGCAGATTCACACCTTCAACGGCTACTTCCTGCAGGAACTCCACCATCTCGGTGCTTCGTACTCGTATGCCAAACTCAAGGTGTTCGAGAACTACGGTTCCAGCGGTAACGACATGAACATGATGGGTCACATCTTCGGTTGTCCCGAAACGGATATCTACACCGACACGTCACCGATCAGTTACCTGACCAATTCCCATTCCGCGACCATAGCACCGGGTCCATTCCAGGTTACGGTAATGGACAATACCGATGCTCCTGTCGAGGGTGCCCTGGTCGGTGCCTACTACGAAGACACCGATGAGCTCCTGGACGCGGGATATACGAACGCTTCAGGGGTTGCAGATCTCACGATTGCCAGCATTCCAGGGGCGAATTCGGTCACCATTACATCAACGTGCCACAACAGGGTTCCCTGCGTTACCTACGCGAACACCGTGGGAGTGGGAGAGGCGTCGACTGCAGCAGTACCTGGCTTCTACCTGGGGTCGATGTATCCAAACCCGGTTCGAACCTCCGCAACACTTGCGTTCAGCATTCCCGTTGCAGGAGTCACGCGGCTGGACGTCTACGATCTGTCGGGAAGAGTAATCTCGACCATTCAGTCCGGAGAGATTGCTGCAGGCTCTCATGCAATCTCATGGGATGGAGACGGTAACACCGGCACTAGAGTTCCAAGCGGTATCTACTTCGTCCACCTGACCACAGGTTCCGGGTCACTTACACGTTCCTTCATGGTCCTCCGGTAACGGCACAGGTTCTCAAACAGGGGGCAGGCATGTTGTCTGCCCCCTTTCGCATCCAGCAGCTAACCCGGCGAAGTGATGCTTCGTGT
>CBDUZS010000045.1:0-20492 GCA_965371785.1 uncultured bacterium | reverse complement strand
TGATCACAATGCCCAGAGCAAGTGTTCCGGCATCCAGCTCCTCCTGAGTACGGGGAACTCTGTTCCGCTCTTCCACAATGGAAAGGAGCTCTTCTCCATCGGGACTGAGCCTGATGAGACTGAATAGCGTATCGGATATCTCGACAACGGCTATGCTTCCGTCAGGCCCAACCGCGTAGTCGATAGACGGTCCCATGCTAGCCTGCACGCCCTGACCGTCAAGGGTCATCGAAATTTCGTTGCTCAGATAGGTAATACTGGGCTCTGTCAGGGTCAGGTCCTCCCATCTGGACAGATCCTGGCTGCCTTCGACACCATCATCCGTGAACACCATGGACATATGCTGACCGACCAGAGAACCATCGGGGCAACCTGCAATGCTCATCGGGGGTCCGAATGCAAACCCACCCAGTTGATCTCTGTACTCGAACTGCGAATCGAAAAAGGAAATATCCCTTCCGACAACATCGGTTACTGCAACCCCCCCATCCGGGAAGACTGCAAATGCAAGCGGAATCTCGAATTCACCCGGACCGGGACCGTGCCGTCCGATGGCGCCTCCGTGCACTCCGTTCCGTGAGTAGACGTTGATGAACCCCCTCTGGAGATCGAGGGCGAGGATATCACCATCCGGGGAAAACCCGACCTGCATGAGAGTACCGAATACGTAATTACTGTCACCCAGTTCCACTCCGATTGTATCGGTAACGGCAATGTGCAATGTCTCCGATTCTGCCACGACATCGATCGGTTCCACAGCCTCCCTGGATGTGCCGCAGGCTGACAGGCCAAGCAGTATGGCAAACGATAAAGAATACAGATGAATATTGCTCATGTTCTCGATCCTCCTTTTCCAGATGTATCCGGATAAGGGAAGAAGGGTTCCATGAATCTGCGACAAGCTGTCAGTGCCGTTTTGACAGGTTGTAGAGAAGGCCGGCGAGGTCTTCGGAGCTATAGGGTTTGTGAAGTATGCCTGAGATACCGCATCCCTCGAACTCCTGTTCGACCCGCTCTTCGCCGTATCCACTGCAGATGACGACATCGAGATCCGGTTTGATTCTCCTCATCAGTATGACAGTCTCCTTACCCGTAAGCCCGGGCATGGTCATGTCGAGCAGCACAGTAGATATCTCGTCCGTGTGTTCCCTGAGTACTTCGAGCGCCCCGGCTCCATCCGATGCAGTCAGCGCCGGAAATCCCAGGAGTTCAAGGAGCTGAACGCCAATATCTCTTATCACCTGTTCGTCATCGACCAACAGGATATTCTCCAGTCGGGAAGCAGCTGGTCGTTCCACCGGTCTGGATTCTGTAGCTTCCGAATCATCAGCTTCCTTGACCTGATCTGATACCGGCAGAAGAATTTTGAAGGTGTTTCCGGAGTCTTTCCCCCTGCTTACGAGAACCGCTCCACCGTAATCTTCAACGATTTTCTTTACGACGAAAAGTGAGAGCTGTAATTCATCCGGCATGGCGGGAAGGACGGACATGGAGAACTCATCCAGTGCTTTCTCGTCTGCGGGATAACCGTTGTCCGAGACTTCCAGGATGGCGTACGTGCCCGATTCGGGATCGGGCATGATGTTACCCGGGAATCCCCCCCCTTCAGAAAATTCGCTGGAGTAGGTGGAAATTCTGACGGTGCCCTGCTCGGTCGATTGCGAAGTATCGGCTCTGATCGCCGAAGATGCATTCACGACCAGGTTCATTACCGCCTGCTGCAGCTGATCGGAATTTCCTTCTACTTCAGGCAGTTCGGAGCACAGGGAAAAATCGACGATGATATCGTGACCGATCGCTGCCTTCAATAACCCGCTCATCTCTTCTACCACTTCGGACAGATGAAGAAGCGATTTATCGCTGACTTTTCCCCTTGTGAATTCCAGCATCTGCCTGGTGAGTTTCTCTACCTCTATCGATGCTTCCTGGATCTTCAGTACGCCCTCCCAGGCCGGTGTCTCGTACTGAAGACCCCTGAGAACTACTTCTGCGTTTCCCAGAATGACCGTGAGCAAATTGTTGAAATCGTGAGAGATTCCCCGGACCATCAACGCAAGGTTCTCCAGCTTCTGAAAATGGAGAATCCTGTCTTCGAGAATGCGCACCTCGGTCTCGATATCACTGCAGCAGGAGATGTTATGTATGGTTCCCTGAAGGCTGATCCGATCACCTCTGTGATTCCTGATGACTTCAGTTTTGTCTCTGATCGTCATGATACGGCCGTCCGGACGGTTTATCCTGTATTCGATCTCGTAGGACCCGCTGTTCATGGCGTCGCTGACAGCATCTTTCACTTTCTGCCTGTCATCCTGATGGACGAGAGCGATAAAGCTTTCGTAGTCGGGCTTCCAGTCCTTGCTCGAGACTCCGAACATCTGGTAGAGCGGTTCGGACAATTTGAGCTGTCTGGTTTCCAGATTGAGCTCCCAGGTTCCCAGCCTCGCAACCGTCTGAGCAGCTTCCAGGGATATACCGCTTCTCCTGGCTTCGATCTCGGCCTTTTTCCTGGCTCTGGACAGTGCCCTTGCTTTTCTACCCGCTACAAGAATCACCATGAAGATCAGAATGAACAGTGCGACCGCAGCGATTATCAGAATCAGCGGCGTGACATCAACGGTAGCAATCACATTTCCTGAGGAAAAGAAGGAACTCGCAGAAAACAGGCAAGCCTGTAAAAGGACAGTAAGCATAATTATTTAGTTCCCCTCGGAATAACAGTCGGATAATCAAGCAGGTTAAGGTCGATTATATACTATCTTGCTCGATTTCAACCAGTGGAGCCTGCTCAGCCTCCTCCATTGCCCCCATGAACTTTTCCAGTTGAGAGACGTAGAATGGGTTTTCAGGATCGAGTAGAAGCGCCTCTCTTTCCCAGGTCACCGCGACCCCGGGCCTGCCTGCGGCAAACCATGCCTCAGCGAGAGTATCGATGATGTTGTGATCGTCTGGTGCAAGCTCGTGCGCAGCCTCCGCTATCTCGATCGCCCGCTCTGGGAAGAGCTTTCTCTCCGCCAGAGTCCATGCGTAGTAGTTGTAGAGATCCGGATCGGGTTCCTCTTCTGAAAGGACCCTGTCGAGAATGCCAAGAGCCCAGCCGGTCTCGGGTTCTCTGCCTGCGTCTATGTAGACCGGGAATACGTTGTACCCTTCCCAGATGCAGTAGAGCCTCTCAAGCTCCGGAATCGGATCGACATGATCGGAAACACAGATGTCCACAAAACGGTCGGATGCGCCGTCGTGTCCGCCCTCTGCCCGGACGACCAGCAACGCGGCCGATTGTTTCCCACGGCTGTCTCCGCCTGCGTTCTCACCGGCGAGGAGAGCCGCAATCAACCTTCGTGCAAGCGGACCATCTGTCGCCAGGAAAGCTCTTTCCATCTCGAGAATGACATCTTCACCGGTAAGGATATTTCCCTGTATCGAGTAACCCGGACCGGTAACACCTCCAGCCCAGTCGAGTGTTTCTGAGCCGGTGAACGATGAGCTGCCGCCATCCACGTCCACTACCCCGACCTGCCTGGATGCGCTGTCGGGATCTGAGGACACGAGTAGAACTATCACTTCAGCTGCGGTGTATCCCGACTCGAGAAGCTCGATTCCATCAGGCCCGTACTGCTGATTGACCCATGCCTGTGTCGCAATCGCCCCTGCACCTGCGAGTGCCCAGGGAACATCCTGTCCCACGAACGGCACTCTGGAAGCAACGGCAATCCCCAGTTCACCGGTCATCTCATCGAAGGCTGTAATAGAGAAGGTTCCTATAAGCGTGCCCGATTGCATGAGCACCGCAGGATTCAGTGACGAACAGACGGCTACTAGAATAGTTGCTGCACAAAGCATATCAACCCCTTTCATCGATATACCTGTACATACGAAAGGCAGCTACACAGGGAAAGTATGCTGTTCATGACTGGGGACTGGCTGAACAGCAGGTTTGGTTGAATACTTGCAGCAACAGAGTAACGGAATGAGCGGGAATCAGCCTTTCAGGCGATAGTCCGTGCAGGATGTAAAACGGAGAGGGGTTCCGATGAGTGACAAATTCTTTTCGCTCCTCAGTGAAGAGGAAAAGGACGTATTCCTGGCGAGTTGTGAGAAGGTCGTCGTGATGAAGGATGAGATGATCATCCACAAGGATGAGCAGTCACGCGATTTCTACGTCATAAAGGATGGTGCAGCAATGGCCATCGATGAATGGGATGAGGACACGGTTCCTCTTGCAATATTCGCAGAGGGTGATGTCTTTGGAGAGATGTCGTTCCTTCTCGAAGGACCCAGATCTGCAACCGTACTGGCCAATGAAGACTGTGTTCTCTACAGAATGAACGCCGCTAAATTCGAAGACTTCATGAAGGAAAACGCCGACATCGCTTCGAGATTCCTTCTCGGTCTCAGTCGGATTCTCGTCCAGCGCCTGCAGTACATCGATGACGCCTTTACTACTATTGCCGTAATGAACAAGGAACTCAAGAAGAATACTGAGGCGATGAAGCAAGCTCTTCTCGGAATCAAACCCGAGGACGAGTAGCTCCCTGTCAGCATCCGGGACACCTGCATCTGCAGGTGTCCTCTCCTCACTGCTGCTCTATTACCACTCAGATGATAACATATGTACTATGTTACTGTGCCTCAACTTATAGATATTTTCACTTGCAGCATGCACACCTGGCTTGTCACCGGCTCGCACTGCATGTATAACCCCGCTGAGGAGGGGGGAGATAATGCACACGACAAGAATCCGCATGCTGATGGACGTTGGTCTCAGTGATCTGGAAGCAAGGATCTACATCGTCCTCCTCTCCGAGTCCGGTCTATCGGGATACCGGATCGCCAAAACGCTCGGTAAGACAATCCCAAACGTGTACAGAGCATTGCACTCCCTGAGGAGCAAGGGAGCAATCGTACTCGATGACAGCTCTGGAACTGAACTCTACTCGGCAATAGCCCTCGCTAGTTTTCTTAAACAGCAGAAGGTAAACCTTGAATCACGTATTCTAGCGGTCGAGGAGAGCTTCAAGGACCTTGACGAACTTCCTGGTGCTGACGGAATCTATCGTCTCGATAACATAGAACAGGTTATCATGAAAGCCAGCGAGATACTTGACTCGTCCGGGTCACAGGTCGTGGTTATCGCGGATCCTCTTCCCCTCGGGATGATACAGTCGCATCTTTCTGATGCTGCTGAACGTGGTGTGGGTGTGATGGTAAGATCCTACTTCCCGGTAACAATCGCAGGTTGTGACGTGTTCACATGGCTCAGGAGAACGAAGCGACAACCGTGGCCAGGGCAGTGGTTGAGTATCGTCTCCGATGGCAGTCAGCTGATCACCGCCTTCATCGCGGGAGAGGACAGGATTACCAATGCCCTCTGGACGAACAACAGGTATCTTTCACTTCTCCTTCACCATGGAATGTCGTCAGATATCATCCACGGATGCTCTCTCACAATGGTCAGGGAGGGTGTGTCACCAGACATGATTATCGCTGAGATCCTGCGACTTACCGAAAAACACGTTTTCACGATACCGCACGAATCACTATTCAACCTGATGAAGGATTCATTCGAAACCGGAAGCTGATTGCAGCTGCTCAGGCCTCATGGAAGGACTCAGCTCCCGGAGCAATGACCTCTTTTCTACCTTCCCCGCAGTCCTGAAGCCATGATCCGGGAGCTTTCGACTCGTGTTCGTTCTAAGCCACCAACTGAAACGAACCCGAATATGCTACGCATCAAGTACTTATGTTGTTATCAGTAATGTACTATTACTATCTTTCGTTGTCAACCCCTTCACGTATATCATATTGTTATTCACTACGTTACGTCGTTCCGGCAAAATATTTCATATCAAGAGATGACCTCATTTCCGGTCACCCCTCTCCCATTTGTCAAGTCTCTTGATCGATTCCTCGCACCATTCTATGATCGCCCGCTTGAAATCCATCAAGTAAGTAATCGTCAGGTACCTGGCTTCATCGGTAAGGCTGCCTCTGTTACCATTCAGTTCCCCTAAAATGTTTTCGCACTCAGTTATCTCTGCAAGGTTTATCTTCCTGTAGTGCTCTATGTGTGATCTCATCACACCAATGCCTGCAACCTCACCGAATCGTAGTTTCATTAGTAGTTCGACTCTGAATCTCCCGAGAACCGGAGGCGTGATGAGCCATTCGAGAAGTTCCTGCCGCCCCCTGTCAGTCAGTTCGTAGTAGATCCTTCGTTTCTTCTTGATATCTGCATCGATAGCGTGAACCAGTTTGTCCTCTGTGAGTTTGCGTAATATGGGATAGATATTACCATAGGATTCCTTCCAGAAGAACATCTCTCCCTCTGAAAGAAGTTTCTTTATCTCGTAGCCTGACTTCTGCCCCTCACTGAGCATTGCAAGAATTCCATAAGTCGATTGCGAGCGTTCGTTTTTATGCCCTGTCACGGAATCCTCCAGTAAAGGGGAGTAACCATATCGTACAATATATCATTTTGATATATCGTCAAGATTGATTCTTTGACTTGCTGCACACCACATACTTACGTGTGTTCATACTGCTTCCGGGTAAAGGTCCTCGCCAGAGAACACAGCCTGGACCACTGCGGCGGCAGCTTGAGCTGCCGCCGCAGTGGTATTGTCAGCATGTTTCAGCTGAACCGAGTACACCGCAATCTCTTTGTCTCACTCCAGGAACCACACCAGAGCTTTTTATCCAGAGACTCGATTACGGTTTCGATGAGACCCCTCGCTTTCAACGGACAGAACCTGCCCGGGGGGCTGAAGCGAGATTCGGTCGGAATTTCATCGATAACGAATTATAAGTTAGTTTCCAGAAACACGTCAAGAACTATCATTCAAGCCGTTGCCTGTTCCCGCTAATCTTGGTTATACATTACGCACTATAAGGAAGATGAGGTGTACCGATGGCCAACGTTCACCAGGTTTCATTCGATGTTGATGTCAGGAACATCATGAGCGTCGTAAAGAGCTCGATAGGTGCTATTTTCGATGGCATTCCCAAAACTCTTAACAGTCCCCATGATGTTCAGGTCGCCTTTGGAATCGACAAAAAACTCGGCTGGAAACTCTACAGAGTCATCTCGGAAAACGATGTCTTTTTCTCTGCACAGTTCGTCCCCGGTGCAGCTGCATTCAAGAAGTTCCTGAGGGCTGCCGGGAAACAGGGGGTCGCCAGCGATATCACGTCCCGAGCCGAGGCTGCAATGAAGGAGTACGTTCGTATTGCAGAACTGCACGCCGGTGATCGCTCTTCCTTTGATCTGATGCTCCTTGCCTGTTCGGAAGTCGGCAGAATGCAGGCTTACCAATCCCAGCAGAAAGCAGCATTCATGGCCAACAGCCATCTTCTGGGTGTCCAGGCCAAAACCCAATTCAGCACATGGTTCTTCGCACCATCTCAGGATAAACCCGATTTCCACGATATCGCATCCATCAGGGGAGTAATCGATCTCAGACGGAACAGACCCAATGTTCCCTGGCTGATCGAGGGAGCCTACTTCATGAGCGATGAGGGAGAACTCAAAAGCAATCTCAGCATACAGCCACTCGATAAAGACCTAGAGATTCGACCGGGAGAAAAAATCCCCCCATTCTGGAAGAAGTACTGCTCCGAGCCGCTGCCGGAGGTTGTACGCTGGAAGGACTCCAAGGCACACACGATCTTCGATCTGACAGGTGGTTCCATCGGCAACACTGAAGCCTCGACATGCACTACCGCACAAATAGCGCGTTCTGTCTTCCCGGTATACAGATCGAAATCCGATAAGTACAGGGAGATCTGTGTCCGAGCCAGGACTCCCGTCGAAACATTCATGGTCGATCAGTTCGTTCACGAGGACATACAGGGTGAGGATACCCCTGATCTGCAGGTCTTCGGTGATTTCGTCTACAGCTCCTGGCCTCACGGCGCAGTCGAATCGAGAATGGACAGCTGTCAGCTCCCAACTGCCGAGACGGTACATTATCTGGGCTTCGGTCCCGAAGTATCCTACACGTCTGCGGTCCCCAGATACGTAGAGATGGTCAAGGATGTCTTCGAAACACTGGGCTGGAACGGCAGTAAATTCCACCTCTACAGAGTCAAGCTGAGCTTCCCGGTGATCCCCTCTTCCGTGTACACGATCTGCAGCCTTCCAGAGCACGACTGATTTCTGGAAACGGTATTGCATTATCAAATCCATTGTTGCATATTTTGCTGGAAGCATGTGAACTGAAAGGAAACCTGTGAAGAGACAGGTAGTTGTTTTGGCATGTCTGACTTTTGTACTCGTTCTCCTGGCACCGTTTCCCGGAGACACAGGTTTCAGCCTGATTCCATTACTGAACCAGGATGATCTTCAGGTATCAGAATCCGTTTCCACCGGGTATCACACAGGTTCCATTCCGGTTTCATGGGCCGGGCATGGATCACCACGTGAAACGGGTTCCATAGTGCAACTGGCAGCAATGGAAACCCTTCCAGGATACGCTGCCGGGGAGAAGCACTACGGCTCTTTCTTCACGTCCCCGCGATCCGACAGGCAGCTGTCCGGAAATTCAGCACTGCAGTACTCCAGTCAAGTTAATCGGGGGACCAGCGGGCTCATTCAGAACGACAACACTCTCACAATGAGTTGCCGTGAACCGATTGACCCTGTCCGTCTTTCTCAGAATAACCAGGCATACTCACCAAGGCTTCTTCCCTCCGCAGGGTCCTATCCACCTGTGGGAGAGCATTCGAAAAAACCTATCGTAATGAACAACCACGATATGCACGGACCAGAAATCAACAACTATCCCGATTCACCGGGACTGACTCCTTCACCATCGGCTTTCGGTAGCTCGTCGTCGTTAAGATTCGACCATTCTTCAGATATGTCATCCGATCCCAGCATTATATCATCCCACAGATCGGTAGTGAACGAATCCGGAAACTCCCTTCGGCAGCATCACTGACCTTCACCGGGGCCGCATACCGACAGCCGCTTCCGAAACTGTAAGATCATATTCTTCGAGTGTTTGAGGAGAATCAATGATCTACATCATCGCTCTGCTCCTATCGGGATTCAACGCACAGAGTTCTCAGCTCTTACGGGCGGATCCTGCCGGAATGATCGTCGCAGCGGGAGGAGACAACAGTCTTCTTTTGCTCACGACGGGCACGGATGCCGGTCTGGCCGTGGTTGCAGGCACGGAGATCAGGATCATCTCCACATCACCCGGAGCGGGCAGAAACGCTTTCATCAGTAATGGAAACATCTTCTGGAAGGAGTGCCCGGCAGATGCGCAACAGCGGATACTGGTGAGATCGGATGGTGTCATAAGCGTGCTGCTGGAAGGTGAATCCGTTACGGGGCCCTTCCGTTCGCCCGATTGCATTCTTGCAGGAGATGGTGAGCATATTTACATCCTCAGAGACAACATCTTCGAACCCGGACTGAAGATAGACACACATTCCCCCTCCGCTGCCTGCAGAGAAGGAACCGTGTTCTACGTCGATTGCAATGGTTTGCTGCGATTTGCAGATGTTTCGGACGGAACGGAAGGCAGAATCTACATCTCTGACGAACTGGCAACTCTCGAGATATCGAACAGAGGTCACCTGCTTCTCAGAATGGTCGATGGAAGATTCAGTGTCCTGAACCCCGACGGCACGGAGCAGCTCTCTCCCCGCGATGGGATGTGGCCCAGGTTCACGCCAGAAGGCCTGATAGTCTACATCGGAAGTGACTCGGACAACCACACTGGATCCTCTACCTCCATCCGTCTCGTAGACCCCGATACCGGCAAGGACAGAGCGCTTCACACCATGTTGAACGGGGCTGTTCGTCCCTTCCTCTGGCCCGAACATGGTATCGTTTATACGGATCCTATCACAGGTGAGCTGGAGGGGACAGCAGCTCCCGAATGCGTCCGCAGCTTCGCCTTTCCACCGGATATGATGGGCAGCGGGAAAAGAGGAGAACCAGCCTTTGAGATAGACGTACCCTACCTGCATCAGAGGTGGGATACTCCGGACTGGTTTCCCGGTTCATGGTCGTGCGGTCCGAGTTCCTGTACCATGGCTGCCCAGTACTACGACAGGCTGACCCCGGACTCGATCTGGTGCTCTTCCCCATCCCCGGGTCACTGGAGTAGATGGGGCAACTACATTCCAAATCTCTACACTTTCCTCGGTCACACGTACGACGACTGGGGAGAGGCTCCGGAAGGTACATGGGTTCAGGGAGTTCACGGGTTCATCTGCCCTACCGGTGGTGCATGGTGGAATCTGATGGTGGACTGGCTCACGCAGACCGGTCTCTACTCTGCCTGGGCAGGAACATCGTGGGGTACTCTCACGAGTGAACTGGACGACAGCTGGCCGGTAGTCTGTTCCAGTACGATTCTCTACGGCGGCAGCACTTACGGCCATATCATCCTGTTCACCGGATATTTTATCGACCACACGGTAATCGTGAACGACCCTTTCGGTGACGCTAACTTCCCAGGCTGGGGTGAGAGCTGGCAGTATCCGAATGGTAAAGCCTGTCTGTACGACTGGCCGGGGTATAACAACGGACACCTCGAGATCTATTCGGTGAATCAGCTCATCACTGCAAGACACGTGGTTTTCTCCGAACCTGATACACTGGTGGACGACTACTCTCACGGCTTCGAGAAGCTGGGGTCTTGCGAGTACTGGCATGAGGAGAATTCCGGGTACGACTCGCATATGTGGTGGACTTACTCAACCGGAGCCGGGCCGGACACATGCTTCGTTAAGTGGAAACCTCTTCTTCCCGCTCCGGGCCAATACGAAGTTCTGGCCTTCATTCCAGACACCAGGGCAACGGCAACAGGTCTCTACAGGCTCTCAACCGATAACGGCATCGAAGTTGTTTCACTCGATCAGTCCCTCTTCAGTAACGAATGGGCTTCTCTGGGTGAATACCCTCTATCTCCGGGAGATTCGCTTTACCTCGGTGACTACACCGGAACCAGTGGTCAGTACATCGCCTTCGACGCAGTACGCTTCCACCCCGTTCCCACGTCGGTCGAAGAGGGTACGAACCCGGGAACACAATCGATAAGCGTCTATCCTAATCCAGGTTATGGAAGCTCCATCGTACATCTGCCGGGCGGCATCAACTCGAGCTCTGTCGTCCTGCTGGATCTGGCCGGGAGAATCGTGGAGAGACATGAGATAAGCCCCGGAGACACCGATATCACGGTTGGCGGAAACCTGCCCAGCGGCACATACATTGTGCTGGTTCGCTCTGGAAGTGAAAGCTGCAAGCGCAAACTGCTCTTGCTCTGATACGATCACTTCACAATCATTGCATCCTGTTACCGAATAAGAATTGATGCGTCATCTTGTAAGAGCATCAGTTAATCGGAGGGATTAAGCATGCGGTGCAATTCAGTATTTCTGATCGCTGCTCAGATGGTAGTTCTGTGTCTAGCGGGATGCGGACAGGAAGCCGCTCAGACCGTAGAGGATCCTTTCCCCGACCGCATGGAACTGACAATATCCGACAGCATCGGCATCGAGATGGGAGACAGCGTGTACGTCTTCGGATCGATAATCGATGTCTGCCACGGTCCGGCAGGTGAGATTCTCGTGCTCGATCAGATGGCATGTGCGGTGAGGGTTTACGATTCGGAGGGCAACTACGTTACTCAGATAGGACGCAGCGGCGACGGTCCGGGAGAATTAAGGCTTCCTCTCAGCATCGCATGTCTGGAGGATGGCAGGATATTCGTCAACGATCCCATGAAGAACTCTTTCATCTCCTACGACAGCTTTTACACCTACATCGAGAACATCACCGACTGGTCGAACGGCCCTCCCATGGATCCAACCGGACTCGACGGAAGCAGCTACTCCGGCATGAGAATAGGTTTCGAGGTAAACGACACCAATTTCGAGATAATCAGGCTCCTGGGCAGTTTCAGCAACTCAACCGAACCGGACATCGTCTACCTGGAAGACAGGATTACGGCAAGTCCTGAGAATTTCTCGGGAATGCTGTCAGCAATGCTCTTTGCCTTTGCTCACACGGGAGATGACAGCGGACGGTTCTTCTACTCACCGATGTCAAGCGAGGTCTACGAAGTATTTGCATTCGATGCTGACGGAGGGAGCCTCTTCCACGTAGTACAGGACATGCCGGTAGCGGAGAAAACCCCCTCCGAAATAGAGGACGAGAAGATCTTCATCAATGGCTGGGTAACCAGAATGGGAACATCGGGGGTCGTCATCGACTGGCAACCTGATCCATACAGGTACATGATCAAAATGCTGGGAGTCGATTCACTCGACCGTCTGTGGGTACAGCGGGGAACCGATCTGGCACCTCTGTTCGATGTATACGATATGCAAGGGGAGCATCTCTTCTCGGCGCAGCTTCCAATTGAGAGCAGGAGCTGGAAGTTCCACATCGACAGATACGGCATTCTCGCATGGGAGGAAGACCCGGTATCAGGCTTTCAGAAGCTCTTCATGATCGATATCCTTGACATGTAACACCTTAGCGATATCCATCGAGGTCTGATTCTGTTACAACAACAAAGCTGCTAAATACAACAATAGCCCCGAGAAGTATTCGGGGCTATCGTTACGTAACGTAATTCGTTACTGGCTGAGAGCCTTGATTGCCCCCCATGTAGCCGGACCGAGGTTAGTCTCGAAGACGTTGACCTGGTAGATGCACGAGTCGGAGAGACTGCTCACCCACAGGTATCCTTCATCATCAAAAGCAAGCCCGTGTGCACTGGGAACCTCTGAGCTGGTCAGTCCATCGACCCACTGACCGGCGGTGTTGAATGCTCGAACAGGCGTTCCGGGAAATCCGTTGGCAACCCAGACAGTGCCGGTGCCATCGTAACTGCCCTCGAAAGCGATGTCCCTTGTTGCATATATGCCGGTGTAGCTGAGGTACGTGGTCTTTGTTGTCAGGTAAGGAAGAGGATATGCTCTGTAGCATTTCTGATCGTGATTGTCACCGATGTACAATACATTTGAGAAAGCAGCTAATCCACTCACCGAGTGGATAGGACTGCCTCAACAGACCACGTCCACACTGCCCAGAAAAACTCCAGCGGGTGTGTACTTGTAAACGAAGCCGCTACTCGTTCCACCGGGATAGTTTTCACCGATGTAGAGGATGTTGTTGTAGAAGGCAAGCCCGGTAATCTCGTGACCGCCGGCTACGGCTACATTGAATTGTGAGAGGACGGTTCCATCGGATGGATCAACCTCGTAAAGCGTGTGCGAATCGGAATCGACTGCCCAGAGAGAACCGTTTCCAAAAGCAAGACCGGTGATGTCATCAGCAGGCAAGTCGAATGACGCAACGACATCTCCCGCAATCGCGAGAAAAAAAACCGAGAACAGTAACAGGAAAACTACCTTCATGGCATCCCCCTTTTCAACCATGAGGACAATAAGTCAGAGATCGCACAGACCACCCATGCAATCCTCTGTCAGCAATACATCTACACTGTAGAATCAGCTAACTGCAAGTAAGATAAGCACTCAACTCGATCAGTGCAAGTGCTGTCCGTACGAGTTTACATTTTCCAGACGTGTTTCCAGAAAACGGATAGTAAAATGATAGGAATTACGCTCTCTGAGGTGGAATTACTCCGTAGTAGTGAATGCAAAGCATGTGACGGTTTTTGTTATGCCGGGGATTTGCCGGATCCCGTATACATGTTCCTTGAGGGCATCCAGTTCCTCATTCTCGATGAAGCAGATGACGTCGTGCAAACCCGTAACCAGGCTGACATGCCTGACGTATGGCTTCGATGCAAGATTTGAAGTTACGTCGAACTCCCTGCCGGTCTCCACGTTGATAAGCAGATATGCCCCATGCTTCATCTAAAACCCCTCCTCCGAATTCGAACCGTTAGAACAACTAACAGGCACAATCAACACGATAAACAGACCCGTGTCAATGCTCTGGCAGCTACTCTATCACTACAAAGCGTTGTGTTGCCGTAAGGTCACCGAAGGTAATCCTGTAGAAGTAGATACCGGGATCGCTGATCTCTATTGAAACATCGTGATATCCTGGAGCCCATAGTTCAGGACCTCTGCTCCAGACTACTCTGCCGCTTACATCGAAAAGACGGATCGTAGTTGAACACCCGGAGACGAGGTTAACAGTGAGTGTTGTAGAGGTGAGCACGGGATTCGGGTAGACGCTGAGAATGGCCGGTTCGATGAATGCGGATGATCCACTCTCGTTGCCACCCATATTAACGCAGTAACGATGTATCAATCCCAGCTCAGGATCGCTGAAGTAGATCCTGCCGATGCCGATGGACGTCACACCTACTGCACTTGCATAGGTGCCATATCCAAGCATTCCGTAATTACTTGCTGATGTGTAGAAGCGTACGGGAGATATCTCATCATCACAGGCAACGGGAACGCCCTCCATCATCCAGGCGCCGATGTCATGTACTTCTATGGTGTCGGCAATGGTAAACAGATACTCCGGCGGTTGAGTGCCAATCGGTTCTTCCAGGCAGTAGACAGACCTGTCGGAAGAATCGAGTAAATACAAATCGTTCGAGCTCGGTAAGTTATCCAGCCCTGAAATGCTCTGGATACCGCTATCGGAGAAATCCCAGCTTCCGATCAGGTTACCATCAAGGTCGATAGCATGAATTAAAGCTGTTCCGCTTTCCGCAAACCACAGTGTATTACTGTACGCTGCCAGTCCAACTGCAGGATTGGGCAAAGGAGGAAGCTCAACGGTATCAATTGGTGCTCCGGTCCAAAAATGAACACCGTAGATCATGCAATCCAGCGAATCGAGAGCCCATACAAGACCATTGAATGCGAGACCGGAGATGTTTGCGCTAGGTGCTGGAAAGCTCACCTCGATGAACTGAGCACCTGACAAACCAGGAAGCAGCATACAAACACAGATGAAATAACGCATCTTATCCCCTGCCAAACCAGTTCTAATGAATAATTAAAAGAGTATCAGCAGGATAGTCAAGTTGCCAGTAACTGGACCATGGGTGATTCGACCCACTTCAGCATCGGTCAACGCTGCAGTATAATCACCGAATACCGAGCCACAGAACAAACCTGAGGGGAAGCTCAAGGACCGCCTGGGCAGGAAGCTGGCAAAGAACATGGAGGACGGATGAACAAGACCGATGTCGAGTACCTCAGGTACCTGTGGCCAATGCGCCACTTCCTCATCACATGCGGCACAATCGACCGACCCAACATCATCGCGGTCAGTTTCTGCATGCCGGTATCCAGGACTCCGCCGATGGTGGCAGCTGCAATCGGGCAGAAGATGTTCTCGGCGGAACTGATCGAACAGACCGGTGAGTTCGTGGTCAACATCCCCACGGAGAAACTGGATCCCCAGGTTTACTTCTGCGGAAGCCATTCGGGCAGAGATGTGGACAAGTTCAGGAAGACAGGACTGACACCCCTGCCTGCCAGAAGCGTCAGCGTCCCGGTCATCAAGGAGTGCGTTGCCCACATCGAATGCAAAGTCACTGACACAGTTAAAACCGGCTGCAAGTACCTTTTCATAGGTGAGGTAATTGAAGCGTATGCAGACGTGGACATGGTTCAGGGCAAGCGCAAATTTAAATTCGCTCTGGGGGAGTTCCCCGAAAAGGTCTACACCACGAGATTTCCGGTAGACTAGAACCCGTGGTATTGTCCCCTGAAGTCGGTGAACCTATCTTCCACCCATGCCTATGAGGACAACAATCAATTGGGGCGTGTTCGCGATTTTCGGTGTGATAATCATCGGATTCATCATAGCCGGCTTTTTCGTCTCACCCAAAGCGGAGACTGACGACGGTCACCCACTCAATTACTTCTTCTGGGGAATGGCTGGAATCTTCCTCCTCACCAACGGAATCATTATCCTCTGGGTAGTGCTCTCGAACCGCAGAAGAGCAATGAGGGAAATGACATGGCTGGATGCCGAAGCCACCATCCTGGAGGTTGGCGAAACGGGCACTTACATCAACAACCAGCCCCGACTCAGATTCAGGCTGCGGTTGGACTCCCCGATGCACCCCCCAGGTGAGGTCGTCGTCAAGAGGGTCATCCCGCTGACATCTCTGGCCAGTTACCAGCAGGGAGCCGTCATAAAGATCAAGGTGAATCCAGAGAACCCGGAGGACGTGATGTTCCTCTGATCCTTTGCTTCTCAGACCCGATTTCAGGCACTGGATCGGTGAATCAGAACATCCAGAAATCGATGTCTCTCAATAATGCCAGCTTTTTCAGCTCAAGAATGTGAGCAGCCGTAACCACTCTTCCGGAATAGTGATTCTGCACGGCAGTATGGATAATGCTGTCGCTTTCCATGATTTCCCTGACCGGTGGCCAGAGAAGGGCAACATTCTGATGAACTTCTGCACCTGCGTCCCGGGACAGCCAGTCGTAGGTTATTGACACCAGACTGTCTCTGTGCCGCTGATAGATCGCGTTGAGCAGCTCGAGGTATGTGTACTCCCGACCACCCTCAATTGAGATACTGATTGTCGCACCTGATTCCTCTTCACTACCTCGATCCCCCGACTGATCATCCTGCCGGGAATCAAAAGGACTGTCTGCTCCGAGAGAACATCTGATCTCGAATGTCAAATCGACATCCTCAAGCGTTTCGATTACGTCGAATATCCCGATCGAATGAAGACCGGTTCCGTCATCGTCGATATCGGAGTCCAGGACAACAACACCCCCACCGGCATAACTGGTTACCGTGCCGGGACCACTGAATCGAAAGACAAGGTCCATTAGTTCAGCGTAGGGATGGTCTTGCAGATAAAAGTCAGCGGTTTCTCTGTGATCGGGATCATATTCCCCTCCCCAGCGCTCCTCGTCGAGGTCCACTGACAGCGCATACGTCTCGTAGTCACCGGGCCGGGGGCCAGCCTTGCTCATCATGAAAAAAGGCGGATCAGTCAGTCTGCCACTGCTGAGATATGGATCGAGTCTATTCTCGAATATCTCTACTCTCCACTCATGAGCCTTCTGTTCTACGGCTGCCAGAGTAGTACGGAACGCCTGCCTGTCCGACTCCGAAAGCTCCCCCGTGTAATCAGTGTCGAACAGAGGTTCATTCAACACCCTCCAGAGGAGAGCTGCCATTGACAGTGAGCGCTGCTGCGTTTCAAGGACACTACGAACCATCTCACAGCGCTCGCTCATGTCTTGTGGAAGCGTTCCTTCCCGAAAACCTGTCAGCAGGATCCTGGTTTCTTCATCAATACATGCCTGGCCCAGCGGTAAGGCAAGGCTGCCGGTCTCCATACCTGCCGCAAGCTCGGCGTAGAAGCTCAGGATGGCATTATCCATGTACACAGGATTTACGTCACTCACCGCGTTGCCAGTAACCTGCTTGTGGAGGTGTATGCCCTGCATTGCCTTCTTGGGCTGCGCAGTTGTGATCAGTAAATCTTCGCCAGTGTAAGCCGCCAGCCCGCCCAGGCATATGGCCACTCCCGCCGCAGTCTTCAGTGCTCCCGGCAGATGCCAGACTTCTCTGAAGCACTGTGTCCCGGCCTTCCTCTGCAGCCAGCAGCCAGCCATACAGGCGGGTGAGTAATCACAGTGCTCACACTTGCCCCAGGGACGCCATTCCCGAAGTTCACGGAATCCATTTGTCCATATTTCCTTCAGACGCTGCTCATGGATGTTGCCGGCACTGCAGGAACGGTCCAGTGTGGAACAGGGCACAACCTCACCATCGGGCAGGATGACACACTGAGATCTTCCAGCTCCACAGGTCAATGGAACATCCCGGACAAGCGGTTCGAGATAACCCAGATAACCGATCTCATCAGCCATCTCGATAGAAAAGTACTGCCTTTTCCGTGCAACAAACCTTATCAGCTTCCTGAGCTGCGACTTCGATAGAAAAAGGTCTTCTCTCTGACCTGCCCTCCCCTCTGGCACTAGCAAATGAATCCCCCATTGATCGACACCGCTTGCTACAGCCAGATGAAATGTCTGTTCGAGATGCCTGTAATTCCGGCTGGTAACGGTTGTGCCTGCACAAACCCTGACTCCCGGAAGCGATCTGAAAAAGCGAATCGATTCCATTGCTTCGTCCCAGGCTCCGGACTTGCCTCGAAACGCATCGTGTACTTCCCGCGGGCCATCAAGGCTAATTGCCACAAAACCAGGTCTGTGCATGGCTATCGCGCTTTGCATTCTCTCTGACGGCATGATTGCAGTGTTCAACGTCCAGTTCACATGCTTACAGCCGAGATACTCTATTACTTCTGGCAGATCCTCTCGGACAAGCGGTTCCCCACCGGTAACGAGGAACTCCCTGACCCCCATCTCTGCGATCTCGTCGATGAGAGCTACAACCTTTTCGAGGGGCATGTCAGGTGATGCAGGCTCGTTGCTGACGGTCAGGCAGTGCTCACAGCTGAGCTCACATTTCAGGGTTGCCATCCACTGAACAAGATGGGGAACCTGCATGTACCCGTGCAGAGCGAAGAAATCACTGTCAATCCTGATACTGTGGCAACTACTCTGACTGTGCGTGCTCATATCCGCTCCGCCTATCGGTCATGGATAATACTACCGGCAATCACTGCCAGTTCATACATATGTATTTATCCATCGACAGCAAGGAGTTCCATAGCGTAAGAAAATCTGTAGTTACTGCATGCAGGTCTGTCGGAGGAGATGTAATCGATTATTTGAAATATGGTACTCCCGACGTACAAAACTTTGAACCTTTTCTGGGAATTGTTTCATGTAATCGGTAGCATTTGATTCAGGTCAGAGCAGCTTCACATACTATCCGATGGAGTCTTACAGCATGTTTCCGTCTACGGTATATTCATTTGTATGTGTTTCCATCGACTTGTAGTCAGGTATTCGTGGACTGAAGGTTCATCTTCATTTCCCTGATGTGTGTACTTCGGGATTCCTTAATGGAAAACAGGGTGTAGAGATGCTTTATTCAATTGCCTGGAGTATGGCAATACCGATTATGCTCTTCTTCACTGCATTATCTGGAGGAACCATTGAGGAGATACCGGGTGAATCGAACATTGCAGAGGTTGGTGATATCAGTATCGACTACAGGATATCTGGTAGCGGGTATCCTCTCGTAATGGTCACAGGCTTCAGTGGAACCATGGATATGTGGGATCCTGCTGTGATATCGCTGCTATCTGACCAGTACATGGTGATCACCTTTGACAACAGAGGCATGGGTGAGACTACCTCCGGAACAAGCACATTCTCCATTGAGCAATTCGCCGATGATACAGCCGGTCTTATGAACGCACTCGGAATAGTGGATGCGCATGTCCTGGCCTGGTCGATGGGTACTGAGATTGCTCTTGAATTTGTCCTCAGACATCCCGACAAGGTCAACAGGCTCATACTCTATGCAGGTGACTGTCAGATCAATGCCTGTCCGCCTTCTCCGGATGTTCTTGCAGAACTGTATGATACCTCCGGTACACCTGAAGAACGCGGAGAGAGACTTCTCAGGCATATGTTCCCGGACGAATGGCTCTCAGATAACCTGGATTACATCATCAGCCTGTTCTCAGGATTTACCGGGATTGCACCTCCCGAGAACGTGGCAAAACAATCACTGGCAATGGAAACATGGCCGGGTGCACAGGAAAGGCTTCCGCTCATTGACATGCCAGTACTTCTGATCACGGGCACCGAAGATTTACTAACACCTCCTCGGAACTCCCTTATTCTGCTCGAAGGGCTTCCTCGAGCGAGACTGGTCGAGATCGAGGGCGGGGGTCATGGAGTCATGTACCAGTACCCGCAGGAATTCTCCGATATTGTACTGGAGTTCCTTGCGGAAGAGGATTAGACTCCTACTCCTCTTGCATGAGCTGGAAAAGCAGATAGCAGGTACAGCTCAGATGATAAAAGCGATATAGAGAGCGATGAGAAGGCAGGGAAAGAGCAGATCGAAATACAGCACGGGACCTGAATTGAAGACGCTGGTATTCTTCCGTTTCCTCAGATCCAGGACATGAATGTAGCCTGCGCCCCATGTGAAAACGGACCTTACAACGATCGTGGCAAGCCAGAATTCCCCACGGAACCATATGCACATAATCCCGAGGAAACCCATGCTCAGATTAGCGAAAGCGATTTCCTTCTGAAAGGGATTCCCCTGAGACCAGCCAATCCTTTTTGCTACTTCATCTGACTTGAAGAAGTGACCGAAGAATGCGAATATCCCCTGAATGCCAACATTGCTTACCAGGTAACCCAGCAGAAATGCTGAGAGAATTTCTGTCTTCATTACAGTGATCTGCAGTATGCCCAGGATTGTGCCAAATACCAGTAAGACAATTGAGTACATTTGCATCCATTCCGGCAGTTTGAACTCCAGAACCGGCTAAGCCTGCTTCTCGAGAACTCGGTAAATCATAAAAATCAAACTATTTGAGGTCAAACGGCGGCTCTTCATCAAGGAAGGGGGCACCCGATCCCGACTGAGTTATAGTTTTGTTCCGGCAATACTCTAA
>CBDUZS010000044.1:0-20544 GCA_965371785.1 uncultured bacterium | reverse complement strand
TGCTCCCCCCGTATTACCGCGGCTGCTGGCACGGAGTTAGCCGGAGCTTCCTCTGGGGGTAACGTCAGAGTGTATGGGTATTGTCCATACACCGGTTCTTCCCCCCTGACAGCGGTTTACAACCCATAAGGCCTTCTTCCCGCACGCGGCGTCGCTCCATCAGACTTTCGTCCATTGTGGAAGATTCTCGACTGCTGCCTCCCGAAGGAGTCTGGGCCGTATCTCAATCCCAGTGTGGCCGGTCACCCTCTCAGGTCGGCTACCCATCGAAGCCTTGGTAGGCCATTACCCTACCAACAAGCTAATGGGCCGCGGACCAATCTATCAGCGAAAGGTCCCTAAGGATCCCCCCCTTTCATCACGGCGGCATAGCCACCGCGACGTATGCGGTATTAGCACAAGTTTCCCTGTGTTATTCCCCACTGATAGGTATGTTATCCACGTGTTACTCACCCGTTCGCCACTCTACTGAGAGCTTCTAATAAATTAGCTGCTCCGTTCGCGTTCGACTTGCATGCCTTATCCACGCCGCCAGCGTTCGTCCTGAGCCAGGATCAAACTCTCCATTTATTTATGAAAAGTATCCTGTTTTTTTAATAGTGGTTCGCCCCGTAACAGACCGGAGCTGCAAAGCACTCACCCGAAAACTAGTTCCGGGTAAGGAACCGACACAGGTCGCGCACTTACGATGCTCGTCTTCTCAACAATGTCAAATATCAAACGCCTTCCCGGCGTGAGCCACAATTCTAGGCACAATCCACTCCATCGTCAACCCGCTTTTTCGACCTTTATCAGGCCGTATCATGCCGGTATTCAGCAACACAGGGATATGTAGCCTATTCCATGCAGCGACGGTATATGTGAACACCTCTGTCGAATGTCAATAGAACCTTGCAATTGATATTTACAATGCAAGATAGACACTTGTTGCATATCAACAGAATCCGGCACGAATTCCTGCACCGTCATCATCAATGTAAACACCGATTCGAAGAGGGGGTTCCTACTCCCTGATCTCAGCCTTATTTTCCGTCCTGTAGAATCGGAGGTTTCTTCGTGGATCCAGAACAGGTACTGCTAAAACTCCATTGTGACGAAAACACCATAACATCTGCGATAAGCAGCTCTAACAAAGATAGTATGCCCGAGCTGGAAGGGCGCCCGCTGCAGGATTTCCTGCTTGATGGTTCCAGCCGTGACAGGTACTCCCTCACGCAGATCGATGTAGACGGCAGAAATCGCACCTGTGCAGTCCGTATAGAGGATGACCGTACGCTGTTCGTCTACTACGTGAAGAATGATTCTGATTGCCCTGCGGGAGCCAGTGTGCCTGCTGCAAGGCTTGTTCCGGGTTCCCATCTCCCGACCGTATCTCCTGGACTGGTTGCTCTTCTCGGTTACACTCCATGGGAACTGGCTCAGAGTGACCTTCTGGAGAAACTCGTCAGCCAGACGCCCGGCGAACCGGTCAGACTTACGATAGCCGATAAATGGGGTGGTAACAGATCTCTTATCTGTACCGTTTACCCTTCGTACGTCGATGGACTGGACATCTTCTTCACACCCGTCCCTCCTGACACCGCTCCATCACTCCATTCCCTGATCAATCGCTGGGAGCAGATGCCGCTATCCTGTCCAGACGATCTGCTGTCCTTTCTCCTCGATGCTCTCGGTGCATCACAGGGAGCGGTTCTGGCAAACACCGACGGAGAGTATAGCGTACTCGCATCCCGGGATCTCGACCTGGATCCTGATGATCCCGATCAGAGAAACCTGTTCTGTGCCGTAAGCTCCTCCGCTCCCGTCTGGCTGGATACGGACAGTGTTCTCGATCACGATCTCGGAGGGGAGCATGCACTTGTCTATCCATTCGGACGAAACAGATCCTACCTCTTCATCGCGCCATTCCAGGGTGAAGCAGGTAAGATCAATGAGAAAATCGAGGCCCTGCTTCCCGTCATGTCGATGAGGCTGGACCTCTGGAAGCTGTCTTCGGGAAGTGGAGTTAGCAGTACGGTCTCTGCGTCAGGTTCGATCGAGCCGGATAGTGGAAGCGTGACTTCAGCCTCATTCGAAACACCCGGAACATCGATCTACAACGAAGATGGATTCGTCATGACCTGGTCACGCTGGCTTGAGGATGCCACAGCGATAAGTGCAACGAATGCAGTGGGGCAGCCTGCCGGAAGGCTGCTCGATAGAATCGGTTCAGCAAAGCTCACCGAGCAGTACGAACATGCCCTCAAAAACATGCTCTACGACGAACCTGTCGAGTTTCCGTTCCGGGGTCGGAGGTGTTTCAGCTACATCTCGAAACATTCCGATGGTAAATCCCTGGCCCATGAGATTGTCGACATGGGTATCCTGGCAATCAACCCCTGCCCTGGTGTCGCAACCCCGGGGACCTATGCGATCTCTGGAAACCCGGCGTCTGCTGCAGACGTACTGACCGATGCCGCAGGAATCACGGGCTGGGAGTACGACATGTCTCCGGATACAACGATATCCGGAACTCCGATATGGCTTTCCCATGGAACAGGCGTTGATATGCTCGTTCACATGATGCAGCTCATGTCGCCCTTCTGCCCCGACCACTGGGTCGGGCTGACCACCACGGTAATCGATCAGGATGACGAATCCACTCATCTGCTCCTTCCGGGGGTTTACAACGTTCTCAGTTTCCGGACCCTCCCGGTCATGATGCCTGCTCAGATTGCATTGCTGGAGCGGCTTAATGGTCAGATCGGTGCCCTGGGATGCAGTCTTACACGTACCGAGGCAGATGACTCGCTTTTTCTGGCCATTCCCTTCGCACTCTCACCGGGCAATAACATGGATCTGGTTATTTACTCTTCGGACAGCCGCTTCCTCTTCACTTGCGGCGACCTGTTCTCCAAAGTTGCCGAGAGCTGGCATGTCGCGGATTCCCCGGGCTCGCTGGCCAGTCTGCAGGATAAGGCCAGGGCTCTCGTCCTCCGTCTGCACCCGTCTGAGCTTCCCATTATCAGCGTCCTGCTTGCCAGGCTTCCATACCAGCCGATGCTGGTGATAAGTGGACAGACATCCGCCATTCCACTTCTGGGAACGGAAGTAGACCTCCAGCAGCTGCCCATCGACGATAAACGTATTCTCATGGCACTGAGAAGATTACTGAGATGACAATACTATCTCTCATGATCATGTACACCGTTGCATCCTACACGTCTACACCCGAGGAGTTTCTCAACTCGCTCTGTGATAACAGAATAGGGCTCCAGGGAGCCAGATACTGGGTCGAAAGCTCCTGGCAGCAGTCGATCGAGCTCGATTCCATTGCCTTTTTTCTCAACGACTTCGATGACCTGTCCGTCGAACCGGGCAGAAGAATTCTTACCGAAATCGATGAAGTTACAGGAGAGTACACAGTCGAGTACCCTGAAAGCAAATGGAGCTGGCAGGGGGAGAACAACCAAGCTTGCAGATCGGTCGGCAAATCCGTGGTCGTCTGGAGTGATGGGCACTACTACTGGAAGGAACTCCCGCTCTTCTCGGGATCTGCCGCGGAAATCGGTATTACCGAGAAATTCATTACAGGGTTGCTTTTCACGGTGGTACTGCTGGTGTTCGGAGTACTGGTACTCGTCTGGGCCAGACGGAAGTACTCCAACTAGCTCATTTGTTTTCCCCAGAGCATCCAGTAGTTCACGGTTACGGGAACAACCCACCATCCGAACAGGAGCACCCGCTCTTTAACGGTCATTCGCCCACGGGCAACGGAGATTACCCCAGCCGCACCTGCAAGCATGAAGAAGGGCTGATAGGGCACTCTGTACCTGCGTTCAGGGAGAAAGATGAAGAAGACGACAGCCAACGACAGCAGGCAGGTCATCACGATGATACCCGCCGTTCCCGATTCCTTCCAGAGCCTGTACATGCCCAGTAGCAGAAAAGGCATCACCCACAGTAGAACGAGGTTGACGGTTCCGTTCATCTCGGTGAATGCGAAAACCTCCAGCACGTTCTTCAAAGATCCCACAAGGGCTCTTACCGGGTGTGCTCGGACGAATTCCATTCCCATCTTCCAGTATTCAGCGTCCGCTTCTACCTCCCCGAGCCCGCCAAGTCTGTCCACTACTCTCTGTTCGTAGAACCCGGCATGGAAAGCCGGTTCAAGATTGAATATAGGGACCATCCTGGCAGGATCCCCTCCTCGTTCGGCCAGTTCTCTGGGACGTGCTTCGGCTATTGCCCTGAGGAACTCCTCCGAACGGACTGTGGTCTCATCAGCCTCCCCTGCGTCGTTGTGGCCGAACGTCCAGAAAGTCCTGCCTCCGGACGTGGCCATGACCGGGGCTCCCATCACTGCTGCATTGCGCACCAGCCACGGGGTTACCATCAGTGCCACTCCGGCAAACATAAGGAGCACCCTCACCAGTCTTTTTAGAGGAGGAACACCTGAGCGAAGCATGACGGCGGTTCCGATGAAGAGAACCCACAGACCCGCAACTGGTCTGCAAAGTGTTGCAAGGCCGAGCACTAGTCCGGGGAAGATCCAGAGAACAGCTCTCTGGCGTCCGGATTCAATGAGAGGGAACAGGATAAGTGCAGTTCCGACAAGGAGGAGGAGAACAGGGTCTCTCCCAGTAGCATTCGGGTGCTGGATACGAGCCCGGGATTGAGTACCGTCAGCAGGCCTGCCACCAGGCCAGTGCTCCACCGCCGATCCGATAGCCCAGCCAGGCAGTGCCGGAACACACCAGTGCACCCATCAGGGCTTGCAGCAGGCAAACGGCGACATATCTCTCTCCGATCACACGGAATACCAGCGAGAGAACAAATGGGTGAAGGGGATATCTGTAAGCGGTAGGCTGCCCGGGTTCGTTTACGAAGCCGTTTCCCTCAGCGAGATTCCGCGCAATGACGACGTCATGTGCAGCGTCCCAATGCAACGAAGAGGATGCAGCGTTGATGTCACCACTGCAGTTACCCTCACAGCCGCACCTGCCAGGAAGATGATGATGCATATCTTCCAGATGGCTATCGAAGACATTGCATCGGCAAAGCTCCGCAGTCTTGACATTATTCTCCAAGCAGCGTGTCCGCACATCAACATAATATAGGAAAGTCGGTCGACCCCAGGGAGCAGAAACGGTCATGACCGAATCGAAAAGAGGAGTGTCGAACACCCCTATGAAGTCTGAGTCAGGAAATGACTGAAGATTCTTGGAGTGAGAACTCTCCTCATCGAGCCTGGTAGTCCAGGGGAGAACGGCTACATCGAATCCTGAGAATCCGCAAATTGTCAACCCTGGTACAGGATAATTGAACATCCTCAACCATTTCCGCATGAAGTGCGATTACTGATATCAAACAGACAAGACGTCTGACACTCTCCCAATATTTGACAGTTCAAGCATTCTTTGCTATATACTAATAATATACGAGTTGTAACGTATTAGTGAGGCAGCACGTTTGCCTTAACAGTGTTTTGAAGGAAGATATGACAATTGCACTCACAAGGCACCGTCAGCTGTTATATGCCGAATACCCGGGAATAAATCCCAGATCAGCTAAAAGGAGAAGTATATGCGCAGTTTCGCCCATGCTGTCATTGTGATGCTGCTGGTTACCGCTTACGTATTTGCGTGGGAAATGCCCATCAACCTCGGTGATGCCATCAACACAGGATATAACGAGTGGTATCCCGTCCTGGCGGAGGATGGCTCGTTCATGATATTCGTCTCCGACCGCACGGAGGGGCTGGGGGGAATGGATATCTGGATCAGCTTCTGGACCGGAACGGAGTGGGATACCCCCCAGAATCTCGGTCCGAGCGTCAACACAGCTTACGATGAGTCGGCCCCTTTCCTGGCGGAGGGTGATACGAAGCTCTACTTCCTGTCAACGGATCCATCCGGACTTGGCGGCGGTGACATCTGGCTCTGCGGTCTGACTAGCGGTGTGCCCGGACCGAAGACTAACCTGGGGGCACCCATCAACGGGCCATATTACGACTGCTGCCCGGTTATCACACACAGCGGGAATCGGTTCTACGTCTGCTCTGACAGACCCGGTGGAGTCGGAGGGATTGATATCTGGATATCCGAGTGGACTGGTAGCGGCTGGGATGTTCCCTTCAATGCGGGTATGGCTGTAAACACGACTGGTAGCGATTGTCCCAGATGGATCTCCGATTCCGATGTGGACATCGTTCTCGTTTCGACCGGCCCAGGTGGATACGGGTATGCCGATCTCTACTTTGCCAGCACTTCAGGTGATTCTCTGGGTCCCAAGACGAACTTCGGCCCGGTCATCAACACCGTCTATGCCGAATTGGGTCCGGGTTTCCTTGAGAACGGTGGTGTTATTGGAGGAACCATGTTCTTCGGCTCCGGCCGGCCGGGTGGCTTCGGACAATGGGATATCTGGTGCAGCTTCAACACCGGTGCTCTCGAACCCATGACCTGGGGAGGAGTGAAGAGAGCCTTTGTCGACGGAGTCTGCCCATGCTCGGGCGAGTAGACAAAGAAAAAGGGGATGCCGAGGCATCCCCTTCACATGGAGGACAGATCAGTCGAAGCTCTCCCATTCAGAGGAGAAGTCAAGAACCTGTACAGGACTGCCCTGTAGAGCGGCCTCGAGAGTCATTGCTCTGTCGATGAACTCGTCGAGATCCCTCTGGATGAGAATGATTCTGGACATAAACATCTGGTATGATTCAAAATCGGCGTTGTTTGCCAGAGGCAGTTGATCGGAACCGTCAAATTCCTGCTGCATCTCTTTCACAACAGCCGAGAAGGCCAGCGCAAGTTCTGCTGCCTCTTTATAACTCTTCATTCAGTTTGCATCCTTTGCTTACATGGTTTTGTATCACCGGTACAATGTGAAGGTTCCCGGATTCGTCAAGAACCAGATTTTCTGCCGAGAGTTTCCCGGTGATGAAATCAATTGATGCGTCGACCGCCTTTGCCATGAGCGAGACATCAATGCGCCCGGACAGCCAGAAAGGGTGCATGAACCCTTCGATCGTAATGAGCATTCCCCTGGAAGCGGCTCCAAGAAGGTCTATTCCGATTCGGGGCGGACAAATCCTGTCTTTACTGCCACAGATGAAAACGAAGGAAGTCCTGTCCCCGCAGATCCTGATGCAGTCCTCCGGAACAAATGAGCGAAGGCCACGGACGACACTCCCGGGCAAGAGTAACCTGAGGACAAAGGCTGGAAACCTGCCCATCCTTCTTGCTGCCGCACTGAAGAAGTCCGTGTATGCTCCGTGACAGATAACTCCCCCCGGTGGTTCCGGAGCGGAACGTGCAGCAGCCAGGATGGCTGCGTCCCCTCCCATCGATGAGCCGTAGACAATCGTATTCCGCGGCAAAATACCCAGATCCTGTGCAGCGGACAGAACTCCCAGCACATCGTTCGCTTCCCCGGGACCACCGGACGGGAGACTGATGGGATGTGCGTCATGCCCGCGCAGGGGAACGAGGAGAACGGAGTATCCTTTCTCGTAGAACAGTTTGCCGATAACGAGCATCCCCGAGAGATCTCCTCCCAGTCCATGGACCAGTATTGCCAGACCGGTGCTGCCCTCCATCTCGAGCAGAAACCCGGTGAGAGCAAAACCATCAGCGGACCGGAACTCGAGAGGTCTCCAAGGCGGACCCGGATCTGCGCCCGGTCTCGGCTGCCGGAACCGGAAGCGATTTACGAAGCCGATGAGTCCCCCTTTTCGCAGCGCCTTTCGAAACAGAATCCAGAAACCAAGACCGGATGAGACTCCTATCGCCCAGCCTGCCAGCACATCGAGTGGATAGTGCACGCCCAGGTAGACTCTGCTGAATCCAACTGCAAACGAAAGTATAGCCGCCAGTAAGGCGATGGGAGGATGCGCAAGGCCGACAACGGTTGCCAGGGCGGCAGAATTCGCCGCGTGAGAAGAGGGGAATGATCTGTTCCCGGACACATGCCACCGGGTCTCGATTTCCGTGGCAACGACCTCATCTCTGCAGGGGCGGTTCCTGTGAACATGGTGTTTTATCTGATATGAGAGCTGATCGGAGAAGGCTACCGAGATGATGATGCATATGAGGACCACTCTGGGGTTCAGCAGGTTGAATTTCTTCCCCCCCCGCTTGGCAAGTGCCGGGAACGGCCTGATCCTGCCCAGCCAGAGCAGGAGCACGGCAAGAGCAATCAGAAAAGGAAACCAGTTCCGCACATCGGTAATCAACCTCATGAGCGATGTCAGGAAGGGGCTCGAAAGCCCCCTGTTGATCAGCAGGAGAATCTGATGATCAAGCTCGAGAAGTGAACTGAACAGGTATTCTCCTCCCGGTCAGCAGGAATTCACCCCGGGGGGTCATGTCCCGTCTTCCGCTTTCCATAGCTTGTAGTCCTCGAGGTCCTTCATGATGAAGTCAAAGCAGATCTTCAGGATGATCGCGTCATCGATGTAACCCACAACCGGAATGAAGTCGGGCAGGAGATCCAGAGGATTGACGAAATACAACAGTGTGAAGACAACCGCTCCGAGGGTTCTGACGGGCACCCTGTATCGTCCTGCAATGGAATCGGAAAGCATCTCGTACAGTGTTTTCAGGTCCTGCCAGAGGTTCTCGAGAACTCTCGGAATACCCCTGGATTCCATCCTGTGAATCTTCTTCTGCACTTCCGTCGATGCTGATTCGATATCTTCCGGTCCGATCCCGGAACGACCTGAATGGAAGACCTCCTCCAGTGCGTCCGGGTCTTTCCTGTCGAAAACATCCTGCATGTGCAACCTCCGTGATTTGTATGGATAATCCTTACACCATTCGAACTCCCGGGCAAGCTTGTTCGATCTCGGGAATGAATCTAGATTCATCACATTCAGCCATTCCACGGTTAGGAGAAATGAGAAAACTTCCCGCATCTCTGTCAATGTGGATTCCTGCCGCAGTATCCGTTGCCGCAAGACTTGCTTTCATAGGAAGGAAAAGCCTCTGGGTTGACGAGGCTCTTGCTTCAGGTGTAAGCGGCATGGGATTGGGTGAGCTGGTACAGAAGATCGCAACGGGTACGCCGCACCCCCCTCTTGCGTTCCTTCTCATCAGGTTTTCCACCCTTCTCTTCGGTCAGAGTGAGACTGGATTGAGGGTGCTTATCGCACTTGCGGTCGCTTCGGCTTCGATACCTGTTTACCGTCTTGTTAGAAGGAGTTTCGGTCGGAGACCTGCATTCTGGAGCGCCATGCTGTGGGCAGTGTGTCCCTTTGCGGTTTCGCTCGGCCAGGAAGCCTGGGTCTACGGAATCAATGCTTCACTTTCACTCTGGCTTCTCGATTTTGCCGACATGTCCTGGAGGGGGTCGCGCAGAGCACTCGCAGGCTTCGTGGCGATAGGAATCGCCGGTATACTGACCCAGCACATATTCATTCTTTCAATTCTCATAGCCGGTAGTTTCTACTTCACCGTTCCCCCGATGAAGAGGGTATCCTGGAAGGTTCCAGCTATTTCCACAGGATTATTGCTGCTGGCGTACGTGCCGGTGGGCCTTTTCTTCCTCGAGCAATTCCGGAGAAGGAGTATCAGGATGGCATCCGCCGGGTTCGCAAGCGGCTTGCGGAACAGCCTGCTGGTCCATGTTCCCTCCCAGTTCTTCAGGCTTCTTTCGGGAGGTCTTCTTCCGGAGATCTCACGAAATCTGCTGGACAGACCAAGGATGCTTGCAGCATACGTTTTCAACGTGGTTCTCATCACATCCATGCTGGTCAGGACCTTTGTCTCCAGAGACACGGTACTACGCCTGAAGATATGGCTTCTCGCATCCCTGATGCTGCCCTTCGCCCTCTTCCTGAAGGATGCCCCCACCATACGTCAGCTTTCTGCCGTCTGGATGCCTTTCGTTCTCGTCAGCGGCCTCGTTTTCGGGAAGTACAAATGGTCCGGAGCGCTCGTCGTTTCCCTCTGCCTCGTCGCCCTGATTCCGTACTACAGCCTCGAATCATTCCCCTACCACAGGAGCAACTGGCGAGCAGGTGTAGAGACGATTGAATCCCTTGCGAGCGAGTGTGATGTCGTGCTGATTACGGGTGGAAAATCGACAGGTCTTGCCTGGGACTTCTACGCTTCCGGCAGGCTCACCCGGTTAACTCCCGGCGGAAGCGAACCATTCCTCTCCGATCTCGAAAGGACTCGAATCGACATCTATTCCGTCCTCGACAGTCTCATGGGCGATCATGAAAGGGTCTGGGTCCTCGTCGACTATTGGGGTAGAACGACGTCTGCGACACTTGCAGAAGGATACGATCTTGAGAGATGCATTCCCATAAGCTCTCATATGGAAGTCGGTCTGATAGTTCGCAACCGTTGACGCATTGAACTGAGAGGTGTTTCTGGACTTCCTCGTTCTGTCTCCTCCCGTGGTTATCCCTTCCGAGCCCGCCTCGGGAGGGTTCCTGCTTGCCGCAGGTCTGAGGGCAAGGGGAATCGATGCAGCATTTGCCGATCTTTCACTCATGTTCTTTCAGAAGGTCTTCGAGAGCATTCCGGAAGAGAGGGGTTCCCCGCCGGTCGGAACCGCATTGAATTACTTCAGGGAATCCGTCCTTTACGAGCCGCACAGGCACAGGACCTGTTCCGGCATCCTCAACGCAGCACTTCAGAGGTACAGCCGAAGATACCCGGGCTGGCGGTTGAGTCTCATGGATGCCGAACCGCCATGTGAGCTTCACAGCCCCTCAGAACTCGCATCGTTCTTAGCCGCCACTGGTGAAACACCGTTCACCGACCTGTGGCACGACACGCTGGACAGGATACTCCGGGAGACGAAGCCGAAGAGAGTACTTATTTCGATATCCTACCTGTCACAGCTGCCTGCAGCAGTCGACCTGCACCTGCATCTGAGATCGCTCGGGATTCGCCCGATCACGGGCGGATCTCTTTCAAGAAGCCTTGTTCACTCGGGAATGGGATACGAACTGCTCGAAGACGTCTTCGGAGAGATCCTGACTTGCGATGGCTCAACTCTTGCCGGTGACGGAAAGCCTTTTCTTTCTGAGCTCGTATGGCCGGAGATAGTATCCGACTGGGATTACGTTTCATCCCGTCCGGTGATCCCGTTTACGCTGTCTACCGGCTGCTACTGGAACCGGTGCCTGTTCTGTCCGGACAGGGGCAGCAGTTTCTACAGGATTCCAGAGAAGACGTTTTCCAGGTTCATCGGCACCGTTCCGGATTCAGTGCTCAGAAGAAAACCACTCATCCATTTTCTCGATTCTGCGATTCCTCCTGAATCGTTGAAGTCAGTCCTGCCGGACATCAGGAATATCGCGGCTTCCTTCTACGGATTCGTCCGTCCGACCTCGGAACTCTTCAAAGATGACCTGCTCTCCCATCTGAGCAAGAGTGGCTGCCTGATGCTGCAGCTTGGTGTCGAGAGCGGCAGCAGCGGGCTTCTCGAGACGTTCGACAAGGGTATTGATCCCGCTCTCTCCCTGGAGGTCCTTCGTCGATCAACCGACAAAGGTATGCGAACCTATGCCTACCTTCTCCTCGGTCTGCCGGGAGAGACGGAACAGGATCGCTCTCAGACGAAGGAGTTTCTCGAGCAGGTGGGGGATTCGATCGACTTTCTCAATCTGGCCATATTCAATCTTCCACGTAACTGCGAACTGGCCGAGCGTGCAGACGAGTTCGGAATGGAGATATCCGATTTCGACGCATCCGCGAACGCCATCAGGCTCTACAGCCCCTTTACCTGCAACGGATCCAGCCCCAGAGAGAGGGCCAGGGAATTCATCCGAAAGGAACTGTCAGAACTCGAATCCGTCAATCGAGCGTTACAGCAGACACCTAAATGGTTCCGTGGTTCCCATATGGCAATGACAGCACTGCCCGGTCGAATCGACGGGTAAAAATTGATGGACCTGATCTTGCAGCACATCAGGAGCTTCCTTATGTTGAGCTTCTGAATCGATCAATCGGGGGAAATATGGCAGACAGCGTCAGTGTAATCGTTCCAGCATTCAATGAAGAACAATCCGTCTACGTGGTCGTGAACAAGATCAGTTCTGTGATGGTTAGCGCAGGGATCGAACACGAGATCCTCCTCATCGATGACGGATCACAGGATGCAACTGCCGCCAGGGCTGAATCCGCGGGAGCAAAGGTCATAAAACATCCAGAGAACCTCGGATACGGTGAATCACTGAAAACCGGCATAAGGAATGCTGCTTACGACATCATCGTGATCACACCGACGCCGATGAGACCTACCCCATCGAAAGTATACCCTCTCTTCTCGAGGTTATGGGTTCGAATGATATGGTCGTGAGCGCGCGCACGGGGGTGAGAATGTCTCGATTCCTTTCGTAAGGAAACCATTCAAATGGATGCTGAGACGTCTTGCACAGTTCATCGTAGGGCGCAACATACCGGATCTGAACTCCGGCCTCAGAGCATTCCGCAAGAACCTGGCACTTAGATACTTCCACATCCTTCCGGGTAATTTTTCGTTCACAACGACGATTACCGTTGCATCGATGTGCGACGGCTACCGTGTCGAGTACCTGCCGATTGATTACCACAAGAGAGCAGGCAGATCGAAGATCTCTCCCACCCATTTCTTCAGTTTCCTTCTGCTGGTTCTACGGCTTTCAGTTCTCTTCAAGCCGCTCAGGGTCTTTCTCCCCGTGTCGATCTTCTGTTTCGGAGTGGGGTTCGTAAAGCTCGTCTTCGACATCTTCATGGTAATCGACCTCTCGGAACAGATGCAGGTTCCATTCTTCCAGCTTCCCATCCTCTCCACAACATCCGTGATCTTCTTTGTCACAGGTTTCCAGATCGCCCTGGTAGGCATGGTTGCAGAGGCGCTTGCACGGCACAACAACGTCATGACAGGCGGCATCCGTACCGGTAAGGACTAGAGTATGTGCGGTTTTGCAGGAGGTCTTCTCAGCCCGGGTGAGTCATTCACGGACAGAGAGTTGCTTGACAGAATGGGTTCCGTACTCGAGCACAGGGGACCCGATGACAGCGGTATCCATATGGATGGCCCATGTGGCCTGACCCACAGACGGCTCAGCGTAATTGACCTCACAAGAGCAGGACATCAACCCATGTGCAACGAGGACAAGTCCATCTGGATCGTCTACAACGGTGAAGTCTACAATTTCAGAGAACTGAGACAGCGATTCAGACTCGACGACAAAGGTCACAAGTTCCGCTCGAAAACGGATACGGAAGTTCTGATACATCTCTACGAGACGTTGGGAAACGATTTTCTCAGGCTGCTGAACGGTATGTTCGCGCTTGCCATCTGGGACGCCAGGAAGAAACGCCTCCTCCTGGCAAGGGACCCCTTCGGAATCAAACCGCTCTTCCACACGAGAACGGGAAGTCAGTTCTGGTTCGCTTCGGAGATCAAGGCACTGCTCGAAGTTCCCGGTGTTGAGAGAACCCCTTCCCTCAGCGCACTCTACCATTACCTGTCATACGATTACATACCGGATTCGCTGACCGCCTTCGAAGGAATCGATGAGCTGAGCCCCGGTCATGCAATGGAGGTAGACTGGGAATCGGGTGGACAGAAGACCTGGAGGTATTTCGATTACTCGTACATCGAAGACGATGGAATAGACGCCAGCGGTGCCCTGAACAGAAGCAGGGAACTCCTTCGCAACGCTGTGAAGCGCCAGCTGGTATCGGATGTTCCGGTAGGTGTCATGCTCTCGGGAGGACTGGACTCCAGTGCTCTCACCGTGTTGATGGCCAATATCAGGGAGGACAGCAGCTTTCACACGTTTTCAATTGGATTCGAGGATCCCAGCTTCGACGAATCAGGCTATGCGGAGATCGTTGCCGGAAGGGTCGGCACCAGGCATCACAAGGTTCTCGTTACGCCTGACAAGGTTTCCGCACTTCTGCCTAAGTACTTAGCACATATTGACGAACCCTATGCGGATGGCTCTGCGATTCCGACATGGCTTCTTGCAGAGGAGGCCAGCCAGTACGTAACCGTTCTTCTCTCGGGTGAAGGCGGAGACGAAGTATTCGCCGGATACGACACGCATGCGGCATACAAGGTCAGGAGCATGTACCGCAGCCTGGTTCCCGAATACATCAGGAGGAAAGTGATCAGGGAGCTTGTACACAGGCTTCCAGTCTCCCACAGGAAGCTCAGCTTCGAATTCAAGGCGAAGAGGTTCACCGACGGAGCGGAACTGGGGGTTATCGATGCCCATTACTCCTGGCGGGAAGTGCTCTCAACGGATGCGAAGCTGGCAATCCTCAAAGAACCCGAACGTTTCAAGGGCTTTCCGCCTTCATCCAGCTTCTTCGAAGAGGTGTACAGCCGATGCAGATCCCGAAGCGAGCTGAACCGGCTGCTCTGTATAGATACATGCTGCCATCTACCCCACGATCTCATGATCAAGAACGACAGAATGACGATGGCTCATTCCATCGAAGCAAGAGTCCCTTTCACCGATTCCGAGCTGTACGGCTTCCTTACGAAAGTGCCGGTGAAGCACAAGCTTCCATGGCTCCGTAAGAAACACCTCCTCCGAAAAGCCATGGCCGACCTGCTGCCCGACAGGATCATCAGGAAGAAGAAGGTTGGGTTGGAGATGCCCTATTCCGACTGGATGAGGAACAGGCTCAGGGAGCAGACTCTCGATTACCTGACATCATCACGCCTTATGCAGACCGGGCTTTTCAACCCCGACGGTATTGCGAAACTCTGGGACCAGCACGACAGGAAGCAGGTCGATCACGGCAGAGCCCTGTGGGGGCTTCTCAACTACATGATCTGGTACGACATGTACATCTCGTCGAGCGATTACAAATCCCACATCCTGCACGGAGTCCACAGGAACAGTGGCGGCTAGAGTAATCATTCTGGGAGCAGGTACAGCAGGGCTCTGGAGCGCGCTGACTCTTCTCGAGCGCAAGCTCGACCTCGAGGTAACGATAGTAGAGAGCGAACCCGTTCCCGGTGGAATCGCCGCGAGCTTCGAACACAACGGGTTGACGTATGACTACGGCAGTCACAGGCTGCATCCGGCAACAAGACCCGACATTCTCGAACGGTTAAGGGGAATACTCGGGGATGACCTTCTTACAAGGCCACGAAACGGCAGGATCTGGCTGGAGGACAGGTTCATCACGTTTCCGCTGAAACCTGCAGACCTGCTGTTCCACCTCGCACCCTCTTTCTCCCTCGGTGTGCTCCGCGATTCGTTTCTGACACCCTTCCGTAAATCGAGAGAGGATTCGTTCGAGAGCGTTCTCATTGCCGGGCTTGGGAAGACCATCAGCAGGAGGTTCTACTTCCCTTACGCGGAAAAACTCTGGGGTCTCCCACCTGATGAACTCTCGCCGGTGCAGGCAAGGAAACGAATCTCCTCCGGCAGTCTTGGAAGTATGGCAGGCAAGGTCCTGTCATCGCTTCCCCTGGTGGGAACGAGCAGGAAGACAGGCATCTTCCACTATCCGGTGAAGGGATTCGGACAGCTTGCCGCTTCCGTCGCACACTTGATTACATCGCTGGGAGGAAGGATACAGTACAATTCCAGAGTGACCGGAGTCAAAGTTCCACAGGACGGGAGCCCTGGCACCGTCTCGGTAATAAGCGGTGATGGTGCGGAGATGATACCCGCCGACTTCATCTACTCGACACTTCCATTGACGGAGCTTACAGGGATGCTGTCGCCTGCCCCGCCCGGTGAAGTACTTGCCGCAGCGAATCTGCTCTCTTACAGATCGATGGTTCTCTGTTACCTGGAGCTGGCTCAGGACATGTACACACCATTTGACGCACATTACTTCCCCGGCCCCGAAGTCAGGTTCTCGAGAATGTCTGAACCGAAGATTTACAGAGCCTCCAGAGAACCAGAGGGAAGAACAGGTCTGTGTTTCGAGATTCCATGCGGTGAAAACGACAGAATCTGGAGCATGCCGGATGATACCGTAAGAGAGCTGGTCCTGAAGGATCTGTCTCTCACGTTACTGCCTGAGCCGGCAGTCAGCGATTTCACGGTCCGGAGAAAGCACAAAGTCTACCCGATCTACAGCAGAGATTACGGAGAGCACCTCCGGACACTGGAAGCGTATCTCTCGGAGAAGAGCCACCTCATCACACTAGGCAGACAGGGGCTCTTCGTTCATGACAACACGCATCACACAATCGAAATGGGCATCGCCGCGGGGAAATGCCTGAACACCGATCTCAGCTGGGATTCCGAAAGCTGGGAAACGGACAGAGCAGAGTTCGATAAGCACGTCGTAGTAGACTGATTCACATAGCCCGCGTGAGAATTACAGCGATGAGAACCGTAAGCAGGACAACCCATATGGCAACGGTGACCCAGACCGATTTGCGTGCTCTGCTCGAATCTTCCTTACTCCAGGGCCTCACGCCCATCAGCAGAAAAACAAGCACTCCCGAGAGGTTAATGCAGATAAGGTTCACCAGAAGAAGAATCAGCGAGCCGTAAGCGGCTGAGAAGAGACCCTCTCCGAGAAGAATCCCCATGGATACGAGGGGAGGCATAAGAGCAGCGGCAACCATTACACCGATCAGCGCCGTCGGCGCACCCGTTGTCAGAGCGAGAGCACCTGCGGCACCTGCGGCAAGCGCAACCGCAACATCGCTCATGCCAACCCGGGTTCTGCTGAGGATCTCCGGCGTAGTGGGATCGATCGTAAAGAACAGGCCGACCAGGACGGCGAAGAGCGTCGCAATCCCGATCCTGAGGGCATTCTCCCTTACGGCATGCAAACCGAGTTTCAGATCACCGAGAGTTGCCGCGAGTGACATGCCAACGTTCGGTCCGAGAAGCGGAGCGATAACCATGGCACCGATTATCATCGCGATGTTGTTCCGCGCCAGACCGATTGCCGCGACGGTTGCGGACAGAATCGTGAGCGCCGTGTTTGGGACGGACGTATTGATCATTTCGTTTACGTCCGCGTAGAGTTCATCGCGGCTGACCCTGTGAACCCGCCTCATTCTACCCTTCCGGGATCCACTCCCGGAAACAGGAGGCTTCGTTTCGGGAATGGATGCCTCAACGGGCAGGCATATGATTCTGACCTGCTCAATCGTATCCGCAAGGGCTTCGGCAAGTGTGTCGGTTATCTCCTCACTCTCCTCGACGGAAACAAGGATATGAAGCTGCGATTTGTCGTCGGACAGGTGATCCGACCACATGGCTATAACAGGTTTACCGCTCACGGATGATCTTGCGAGTTCCAGCCTGTCGGTAGGCATGAATACTTCGATCAGTCTCACTGCCATTGCTTCAACCCTCTCTCACCTCTCCGGCAGGAATTCCACATTCAGAAGGAATGCAGCCAGTTCGTTGCCCACTGCTGCAGCCCCGGTCTCCGTGAAGTGCATCATATCGTAAAAGTTATCACTGCTGCGGTCGAAAGAGCCTGCAAGATCGAAGCAGAGTACATGCTCCTCGGCACATACCGCCATCAGGTCTTCGTTCATGGTGTTCAGCATCTCCCAGAAGGTGGCGGCCGAGAACTCCCGTCGGCTTGTCTCGAACCAGTGAGTACCTCCCCTGATCCCCCGCCAGTACTCATTGTTCTCGTAAAGGATTGGCTGGGTCATGAAGACAGGGATCACATCGTACTCCCTTGCCAGGGCGATGAGCTCCCTGATGTTGTTCCCGTACTCTTCCGGGTCCTGCATCAGTTCGTGCATGTTTTCCGGAAGATCAACCTCTGGACCACTCAGCTCCTCGATCACGAAAGGTGGATCGGTGGCAACGGTGATGACCTCGACACCATCGAGGTAGATAAGTTTAAATCTGTAAAGGAGCTGTACGGTCCTGCTGGCGCAGAAGATGTTATAGCGGATGCCGAGGCTTGCGTAGCCGGGATCCCGGATCCCCTCGGAGACCCTGAGGAAATTCCCCATGTCGTTCATCCCTGTCAGAAAGATGACGGCGTCTGGTCTGACCTCAGAGATCACTTCTCTCATGAACACCTTGTGCCCCCTGGTGGAGTGTCCGGGTATCCCCCCGTTCCCCACCCATACCATTGGGAGCACCTCTCTTAAGTTCTTCTGGAGGACATCCGACCAGGTCATACCATCGGCAAGGTATCCGTTGATGGTGGTGCTGCCCCCGATGGTGATCACCGTGAACCACTCATCCCAGCTGTCGGGCGGTTCCTCTCCCCTGAGCCCCCAGCTGTTGGAGGTCACGATCCCGCCCCTGGAGACCCCGGGCAGATCCAGCATGATCTGGAACTCCAATTGGGGTCTCAGATCGAGTGTGGGATGAAAGACCGACACAGGTGTCAGGAGCCTGAGCACGATCTCGATCAGGATCAGCGAGAAGAGAATCGACCCGAAACACAGTCCTGTCCGCTGCAGAGTTTTTCTACTCCGCACTGAGGGAAGCAGGCCGATAATGATAGACGAGAGCCCGATGTAACACAGCAACAGCCCTGTTACGAAGAGAGCCTTGCGCATGAGCAGGATATCGGAGAACATGAAAAGGAAAAAGAGAATAGGGGGAAACAGGATTATGAACAGTTCGATAAGAACACCCGGGCGGCCAAGAAGCCCGGCTAACTTCGAGGCAGCATTCACAAGGTTTCTCCTGCGGAAAAGCAATGACAGTAGTGCCAGCAATAGAATAACTCCGCACAGAGCAATGACAGCGAACAGCGATGCTGAATAGTGGCCGAGAATCGAGGTGACAGCACTCCTGGATCGCAAGAGAACGAGAAGAATTGCAGACCAGCCAAGCAACGCCAGAACCGTGCCAACCGAAAGGAATTTGTTCCGCATCGCTACTCCCTACAGAATGTTGCTTGCAAGCTCAGCAAGACGGCTTCGTTCCCCCTTCACGAGGTTAACGTGTCCTGCAATGGACTGGTTCTTCATCCTGTCCACCAGATACGTCAGACCATTCGACTGACTATCCAGGTACGGCGTGTCTATCTGGTAGACATCACCGGTGAAGACGACCTTCGCCCCCTCCCCGACCCTGGTGATAATGGTCTTGACCTCATGGGGCGTGAGGTTCTGCGCCTCGTCGACGATGAAGAAAATCCTGTCCAGGCTCCTGCCCCTGATGTACGTTAGTGGTGCGATGAAGAGCTTCTCATGCTCTATCATCTCACTGATCCTCGCATATTCCGGGCTGTCCGAGAGAAACCTGTTCCTGATGACTGCCAGATTGTCCCACAGTGGCTGCATGTACGGATCCAGCTTGGAGTGGATATCCCCCGGGAGGTAACCCAGATCCCTGTTACCGAGCGGAACCACGGGTCTTGCGAGGTAGATCTGTTTGAAGGATTCCCTCTGCTCGAGCGCAGAGGCCAGGGCGAGAAGGGTCTTGCCCGTCCCCGCCTTCCCCGTGAGAGTAACCAGCTGAACGTCCGGATTCAGAAGGGCGTGGACGGCAAAAGTCTGTTCGGCATTTCTCGGCTCGATACCGTACGCTCTTCTCTTGACCACCCTGTGAAGTGTCTCGGCAGAGGAATCGACGTTAGCCAGTGCACTGACACTCCCGTTCTTGAAAATGAAGTACTGGTTGGGAATGGCTCCGTTCTCCAGGGAAAGGTCAGAGAAGGGAACGGAATAAGGCTGCTCGTAGAATCGTGAGATGATGGACGTATCTACACCCTCCAGAACCGAGTACCCCGAATAGAGTTCGTCAACGTTCGTGATCTTGCCGGTCTCGTAGTCCGCCGCGAGAATCCCGATGGACTTTGCCTTCATACGGAGGTTGATATCCTTCGAAATAAGGATAACGTCTCTATCGGGCGCTTCTTCCTTGAGACTCGCCGCAAGGGCAAGAATCCTGTGATCGGGTTTGTCCTGGATGAATACTCCACTCGAAAGAAAACTATCGGGATTGGCAATCCTCACGAAAAGCCTTCCACGACCGGGCCCAAGGGGAAGACCTTCTCCGAACAGCTTATCCCCGGCAAGCTTGTCGAGTTTTCTGATGAATTCCCTTGCCTGGAAGTTGATCAGATCACTTCCCTTCTTGAATTCATCCAGCTCCTCGAGCACGGTGATCGGCAGAACCACATCATGCTCCTGGAAATTATCAATGCAGTTGTGATCGTACAGCAGAACGTTCGTATCGAGAACGAACAGTTTTCTGCCGTTTGCGGGAATGCCCATACTGCCCCATTCGTTGAAAAATCCTGTCGGGACTGACTTGGTGCCCTGGCGAAGTCCCAACAGGGGGATCAGGCAAATGTATTCTCTAGGAATTATACTCCATGCTCCGGGTGACCCGACAGGACGGAATCGAGACGCTATCCCGTTGCGATCACGGACACAGATTCATCGCCTATTGCGGAAATCGGTCTAGTTGGGCATTGTACCGCTTACCGTAAGAGACTGGTGAGCCGCTAGCTCAGTAGGTAGAGCATCTGACTTTTAATCAGAGGGTCGGGGGTTCGATCCCCCCGCGGCTCACCATTGACGAAATAGAACTGGCTTACAATTGTTGAGCCCCAAACTTCGGCGACCCCATCGTCCAGTGGTTAGGACACCGGCCTTTCACGCCGGCAACACGGGTTCGAACCCCGTTGGGGTCGCCAA
>CBDUZS010000043.1:0-22176 GCA_965371785.1 uncultured bacterium | reverse complement strand
TCTCGACGATGTGATACGACTGCCTGTGAGACAGTCGGAGGAGCATTTCTCCGAGAAGCCCCAACGATATGAACTGGAAACCTACCAGCATCAGGAAGACACCCAGCAGAAGCAGCGGTCTGCGCCCGATTGGCTCGCCCCCCAGCCAGAGGATCGTGAGATAGACTGATATGGCAAAACCTGCCAGGGACATGACAGTTCCGACGCCTCCGAAGAAATGCAGGGGTTTTGATGAGTACCTGTTCAGGAAGAGGATCGTGAGAAGATCTGCATAGCCCCGGAAGAACCGGGACATGCCGTACTTGCTTCGGCCGTGCGCTCTGGGTCTGTGGTTCACGATCTTCTCTCCGACGGCATAGCCTTTCTGAACGGCCAGAACAGGAGTGTAGCGGTGCATCTCACCGTAAAGCGTCAGACTGCCAGCGGCATGGTTCCGATATACTTTCAACCCGCAGTTGAAATCGTGGAGTCGAATACCCGTGGTGAGTCTGACGACGGTGTTGTACAGCTTCGAGGGAAGCCTCTTTCCGATAGGATCACGTCGGACCTTTTTCCAGCCACTCACGAGATCGAGTTCCTCCCGAAGCATCTGTTCGATCATTCCCGGTATTTCTGCCGGATCATCCTGCAGATCTGCGTCGAGGGTTGCCACGAAATTCCCGTCGGCTTCGGCGAATCCTGCAGACAGAGCTGCAGCCTTCCCCTGGTTGGTTCCCAGCCTCAGCCCGGTGATACGACCGTCTGCTGCAAGACCCCTGATAACCTGCCATGTGGAATCCGTGCTGCCGTCGTCTACGATGATAATTTCTGCGCCCGATTCTGGGAAAACGGATTCTATCTCCTCGACCAGTTTCGACAGACTCTCTGCCTCGTTGTAGGCAGGGATGACAATTGATACACTATGGCTATCAGTCATTTTCCTTCCCCTGGAACGGTTCGAACCTGCGAAGCTGAGCAATCCCCGGAATTACGATCGAACTCTATCAGTTCGACTCCATCGCCGCTGATGACCGAGTATGTGAACCTTGTCAGCCAGTCGCCAAGAGAAAGGTGTCTGCCGCCTTCGAGTTCCCTGAGCGTTGCCAGGTGAGTGTGACCGGTAGCAACAAGGTCTGCTCCTTCAGAGAGCTTCTGTTTCACCCATTTGTCAAGCCCTTGCGGAATGCGTTCAACTGGTTTGCGCAGTATGCGTCTGCTGGTCCCGGAGAAACCTCGCGCCAGGATAGTGGCCAGTGTGGGGTGCAGCAGACCGAAAAGCCCTGTCAAGGGTTTCGCTCTGAGAATGGGTCTGATCATTCTGTAGCCGGTGTCGCCTGGTCCGAAACCGTCTCCGTGTGCGAGGATGATGCGGATTCTTTCCGACTCGGGAGAGACCCAGGGATCCCTGTGAATCGTCATTCCGGTAGCTCTACAGAAGTTGTTGCCAACCCACCAGTCATGATTGCCTGGCAGGAAGTCCAGCTTCCAGCCGATATCCGACAGCTTCCTTAGCGCTGCAGTCGTTCTGCCGAATCCAGAGGGGATAACGCTTCTGTACTCGAACCAGTAATCGAACAGATCTCCTGCGATCCAGAGGTTTGCCGGCTCTTTCTCCGAAAGCATCGACAGGAAGGAAAGGAAAGTCTCCCTGCCTGGATGGTCTTCGGGTTCGGGGAATAGATGAACATCGCTCATCAGGTAGAGGTCCATCAGTACGCGATGCCCATCCTGACGAATAACCGTTCGGGCCCCCCGAATCCTGTCTCCCTGGTCTCTTCCCCCGGTACGAGAAGGACTGTCAGGGGGAGGATATCGGGGGAAAGGTACTTGAGCAGGATGGAATCACCCATGAAGACTGTGAGTGAGATGCCGAGTTCGTTGACGATGTTCTGGGCATGATTCCTTGAATCGGGATCGAACTGAATCGGCAGCGTCAGTACAGTTGAAGCCCCCGAGAGGAAGGTCAGGTCTGATTCAGCCTCTGCGTAGCCGGAGAGCGGCAGCCAGTAGTAGAGCACTACTGTGTCCTCTATCGATATGTCGATACCCCTTCCCACCCCCGAAGTGTCAGGGCCGGTAATCGATCCCGGAATTGTAACGGGGGGGATGGACGGGGGCACCAGGCTGTCCGGTATCGAAGCCTGATCCGTTTGACCGTTCGTGCAGCAGGCAGCAACCAGGATGATCAGAAGCACTTGCAGGCCAAGATGTTTCATAATGCTCTCCATACGTGTCAGAAGGTTGAGGTGAGTTCTCTGTAAGCCTCCTGCGGCCAGCCGTTGTCTGCATCCTTCTCGAGCAGATAGAAACCGATATCTCCGATCTGCTCCGATGTAAACGTATACTCTCCCGAAAGGGTTCTGTTCTCCCTTCGATCGAGTCTGCCGGTAAGCGATGCAACGATCAGAATGCTCGAACTACCGGGTTCGTACACAAAGAATATTTGCGTTGGATAGAACAGCTGCCTGCCCGCCGCCAGAGATCTGTCCAGTGCAGATGGAAGACTGACCGGGACCGGATAGATGTCCGACAGCAATTCCTCCAGCTCAATGGCTGTCCAGTTCCCTCTTACGGGCTCTGATTCAACGAGTTTTGCAACCAGGTCAGTGAATTGTTCTTCTCTCCAGATAATGACTGCCGGCGCTCTGAAGAGAAGAGATGTAAGCACCAGAAGCAGCAAAGCTGCTGCTGTTGCAGCCCAGGTACCGCTGCGACCTCCGAACGGATCAGATCGCAACAGGTGCTCTAGCCTCTCTCAGAGAGTTGGGTAATGCTCGATAATAGACCTGGTGGTGCCGATACCTGCATCAACTCTCGAATACGTGACCTGAAAGCAAACGCGTTGTCGACAAAGGATCTGCACTTGTCACATATCTGGAGATGAGCGTCTATCCTGCTTCTGTGTTCTTCCTCGATCTCTCCGGAGATCAGATCATGAAGATGCTGGCGGACAAAACCACATTCCAAGGCTATGTATCCCCTTTCCCTCCTGAATACCATTCTTCTAGTCTTTTCCGCAGTCTGGATCGTCCCCTGTGTATTCGGGACCGTACCGTACCGACAGGTACATTCAATATACCCGCAATCTCGCTGTACGAAAAACCCTCTACATCACAAAGGACTACTGCACTCCTGAAGTCTTCAGGGAGCTCGATGAGAGCTTTCGAGATATCTTCCCGCATTAGGTTGTTCAGGAAACTCCTGTAAGGATCAGGGCCCCTTCTCGCCGTTTCGGAGACGTCTTCCGCTGGCAGCTCATCGATCCAGTCACAGTGTATTTCAGAAGGCCTCCTTCGTTCAGCCCGTCTCTGGTTGAGAAATGTGTTTCTCAGTATGGCAAACAACCAGGCCTTGGCATTTGTTCCCAGTGTGTACTGCCTGAAGGATCCGAAAGCCCTTGCATATGTATCCTGGACAAGGTCTGCTGCGTCTTCGGTGTTGTGGGAGAGATGAAGTGCGTACCCGTAAAGACTGTTAAGATACTGAAGTACTTCCCGGTCGAATTCTTTCCTTGAATCTGCCTGAGCCTTTGATGTCATGTTTCCTCGAATCCGGGTTTCGTCTAGTCTACCGGGGGAAAGGTACGTTTGGCAAGAGATTCCTCTTGCTATACAATCCGTTGTGGTTTGCCCCTTGCGTTTGCTACCAAATGTTGATACGGTATCGCATTCGAAGACGAAGTTTCCTGTCCGATTCGGCTATTTCGGGGTAAAGACAAGGTATTACGAGTTCATATAGATAAATGTATTTGGATCGGGAATCCTGACGGATTCACTGAGGGGTACCAGGTTGAACGAAGCTGAAGTGAGAGACGACCTGTTCACGCAGGTGGCATGCTCTCAGACAGGGGTGGAACGGCTTGAGGAAATCGAGCTCGTTTCACCCGTGTTTTCTAAGAATGCCGAAGTCGTACTCCGGAAGAGGTACCTGAAGAGATCGGATGATGGAGAAATTCTGGAGACTCCTTCCGACATGCTCTGGAGGGTCGCTTCAACGATTGCAGAGGCCGAGGAGAAATACGATGGCAACACGGATGTTGTGTCGAGAGAGTTCTTCAACATCATGGCGCGAAAGGAATTCCTCCCGAATTCGCCCACACTGATGAATGCCGGCAGGGACCTGGGTCAGCTCTCTGCCTGTTTCGTCCTTCCCGTAGAAGACAGTATGGAAAGCATCTTTACCGCCGTGAAGAATACGGCGTTGATTCACAAGAGTGGTGGCGGTACGGGGTTCTCATTCTCGAGGATCAGACCTGAAAACGATGCCGTCCACTCGACCAAAGGCGTGTCCAGCGGTCCCATTTCCTTCATGACCGTTTTCGATGCCGCCACTGAAACCGTCAAGCAGGGGGGAGTCCGCAGGGGAGCCAACATGGCAGTTCTCAGAGTGGATCACCCCGACATAGAGAAGTTCATCAACACGAAACGGGATATGAAGAAGCTGACCAATTTCAACCTGTCAGTTGCCGCAACCGACAGTTTTATGGATGCGGTTGCCCGAAAAGTGGATTACAGCCTCATCAATCCCAGAAACGGAAGCAAGACCAAAGAGCTTCATGCCAGTGATGTATTCGACATAATAGTCGATTCGGCATGGTCTTCGGGAGAGCCCGGACTGATCTTCATCGACAGGATGAACGATGCCAACCCGACTCCCAACGTTGGAAGGATAGAGGCAACCAATCCCTGCGGCGAGCAGCCCCTTCTTCCCTATGAAGCCTGTAACCTTGGTTCTATAAACGTCTCCGTCATGGCAGACAGGGCAGAAGACGGTCGTTTCAGGATGAACTGGGGACGTCTCGAAAAAACGGTTCGTTTATCCGTACGGTTTCTCGACGATGTGATCGAGATGAACAAGTACCCTCTGCCCGAAATCACGGAAATGGTTAACGGGAACCGGAAGATCGGCCTGGGAATCATGGGTTTTGCAGACCTCCTGTTCAAACTCTGGATTCCCTACGATTCAGAAGAAGCACTTCAATTCGCAGAAGAGCTGATGAGCTTCGTCGCGGACAGAGCACGCCAGGCAAGTGTTGATCTTGCCGTTGAAAGGAAACCGTTTCCAAACTTTACTGGAAGTACTTACGACCAGAAGAACCTGCCCAAGATGCGGAACGCCACTGTCACAACCATTGCTCCTACTGGTTCCATCAGCATACTTGCGGGATGCTCCAGCGGTATAGAGCCCGCATTCGCGCTTGCTTTCGTTCGCAGAAACCTTCTTGATGAGGGCGACGAACTGAACGAAGTGGTACCCGAGTTCGCAAGAGTGTCCAGGGAGAGGGGATTCTTCTCGGAGGAACTCATCCCGAAGATTGCCGAGAAAGGCAGTTGCCAGGGAATCGAAGGAATTCCCGCGGATGTTCAGAGGGTATTTGCCACTTCGCACGATGTGTCACCCTCATACCATATCAGGATGCAGGCCGCATTCCAGAAATACACTGACAATGCAGTTTCGAAAACCGTTAACCTTCCTGAACATGCAACCAGGAGAGATGTCGCCGAAGTGTTCCGACTCGCAAGGCAGCTGGGGTGCAAAGGCGTAACCATATACAGAGACAAGAGCAGAGACAAACAGGTCCTCAACCTGGCCTCCGATAAGGGTACAGACAGCGCCCAGACTGCAGTTCTGCCATCCAAGGGACCCAGACCCAGACCGGAGGTAACGAGAGGTGTTACCAGGAGGATCAGAACGGGATGCGGCAACCTGTACGTTACGATCAACGAGGACGAGAAGGGCGCAGTCGAGATATTCTCTCAGATGGGTAAGGCAGGAGGATGTGCTGCCAGTCAGTCCGAGGCGATAAGCAGGCTGGTTTCTCTCTCTCTTCGATCCCACATCCCGGTGGAAGCAATCGTCAAGGAACTCCAGGGCATAAGCTGCCACAGGGTGGTCTGGCAGGGTGGAAGCCGGATCCTCTCTTGTGCGGACGCCATCGGTAAGACAATTCAGTGGCACAACGACGGTATGGTCAACGGAATTCCCTCCTCCGAGCACAAGCAGATCGAGTTTGCCGATAAGGATGAAATCGTTGCAGCCGAAATGGAAAACGAAGTCAGATCGCTGACCGATGTCGAGAACCTCGCCGGAGCCTGTCCTATCTGCGGCGGGCCTCTGAAGTACGAGTCAGGCTGCGTATCCTGCGCCCTGAACTGCGGATACTCTGAGTGTGGCTAGCACACTTCTCATAATACTTTCCCTGATCTCTTCACCTCCTGCGGTTATCGTGCACGGTGCTGACACCGTTTCGGTCGAGGAAATGCTCGATATGCTCGACTCGGTCCAGGTGATCTTCGTGGGAGAAAGCCACGATGATCCACAAGCCCACAGCTGGGAACTCTTCCTCTGGAAGTCCCTTGCATCGCAGGACCGCTCGCTTGCTCTGGAGATGTTCGAAGTGGATGTCCAGGATTTACTGAACGGTTATCTGTCAGGGGAGATCAGCCTTGAAGAGCTTCTCGAGGATGGCCGGCCCTGGGGCAACTACATCGAGGATTACCACCCGATGGTGGAATTCGCTGCAGAGAATGGATTCTCGGTAACGGCGGCCAACGTACCGAGATATCTCGCTTCCTCCGTTGCTCGAGAGGGCTGGGAAGGTCTGGCGGGCATCGAGGGTGCCGATTACTTCCTCAGCATGACAGTGGACTCATCGAATTCCGGTTACCGGGAGCGTTTTCTCGAGACCATGGCAATGGTCGGAGATGAAATGCATCGGATGCCCATGGATCCCATGAACATCTACAGAGCCCAGTTGTTCAAGGACGCGGTGATGGCAGGATCGATAAAGGGAATGAGAACTCTATTCGTCTGCGGGAGTTTTCATAGCGACTACCGCTCCGGAATACCGGACCAGCTCGACCCCCTCACAACGTTTCTTACCGTGAAAATAGTATCACGGAACGAGGACTGGGATCCCGGTCAGGCTGATTTCATGGTGTTTCCGCTCGAGCGGTAGAAACTACTCGTCACCGAGTTCGTCAAGAGCCTTCGAAAGAGCAGAATTAACCTTCTTCATCAGATCCGGGGATAGCGTTATACCTTTTCTGGTTGGTTTCCACTCTCCGTCATCCGCCATGTAATAGGTTCTGACTTCGATGTATTGTTTCCCCTTGAATTCGGTGAGTGAGACCTTGACCAGATCCTCACCCTTTTCGATCTCGGCATAGTTCTTCTCCAATTTGCGTCCTTTCGTTTGTTCTCAGGCCGGAAGTGATAACGAAAAGATCACCTGCGTCAAGGGGATCTGTACTGTGGGTCAGTTGTCGGCGTCGACGAGTGGAAGCTCAAATGATTCAGGTAACAGCTCTCCGAGTGTGTAGGAGCTGATATGACCCTGAGGGTCCGCAATGAGCAGGGTAAAATCACTGTTACAGAATTCCCAGAGAGCCTGCCGGCAGGCTCCGCAAGGAAGGGGTGTGCCATCCGGTGAGTATATCAGCATCCTCCTGAACGATTTGCTTCCGGCAGAAATGGCTGCGAAGAGCGCAGATCGTTCTGCGCAGATACTGATACCGAAGGAGCCGTTCTCGACGTTGACACCTGCGTGCATTTCCCCGTCGGTATCCTCCAGAACCGCAGCCACTCTGAAACCGGAGTACGGGCTGTAACTGTTCCCGATCAGCATCCGTGCCTCTTCGAGCATTCGTTGTCTCATCGGCTATGAACCTCTCTCAAAGAAATGATTTGCCGGGGAAAGTATCCGATAAACGGAAGAATTCCGCAAGTGTGCAGGCGATATCGGAGAATGTCTCCCTCGTACCCAGATCAATTCCCCTTCGTTTCCCCGAGTAGACGAGCAGCGGTGCGTACTCCCGTGAGTGATCGGTGCTGGGTGTGGTGGGATCGTTACCGTGGTCTGCAGTGATTATGAACAGATCGTTTCCTCCAATCAGCTTGAGCAGCTTCGGCAGCCTGCTGTCGACCTCGACCAATCCTGCGGCAAAACCGGCCGCATCGTTTCTGTGCCCCCATCTTGTGTCGAAGTCACCCAGGTTGGCGAAGATGAACCCGTATTCCGTCTCTCGAAGCTGTCTTTCGAGCTCATCCAGAGCCTCGGAATTGCCGGTCACGTGGACCGTACTGATAGATCTGTGTGCGAACAGCTCATCTATTTTCCCGACACCTGTCCTCTGAACCCCGGCATCGGCCAGGGCATCCAGCAGAGTCCGTCCCGGCGGGGCAAGGGAGTAGTCCTTTCTGAAAGGTGTTCTGTAGTACTCTCCCGGGCTTCCCCTGAATGGTCTGGCGATTACCCTTCCCACACCCATGTCCGGAGGAGTCAGGATGTCTCGCGCTATCCTGCAGCACCTGTACAATTCACTAACGGGAACCTGCTCCTCGTGGGCGGCTACCTGAAAAACACTATCGGCGGATGTGTACACTATGAGTCCGCTGCACTGCTGCTGATCCTCCCCCAGCTCCGACACGATGAGGGTTCCCGATGCAGCTCTGTTGCCAAGAATCCGATGACCGGTGAGAGAGGAGTAGAGCTCGATGAATTCTCGGGGGAATCCCTCCGGAAACGTCGGAAAGGGAACCGTCAGCGGTAGCCCCATCATCTCCCAGTGCCCCGAAGTGGAATCCTTGCCTCGTGAAACCTCTGACATCCGGCCGTAACTGGATTCAGGATCTCTTACCGGTTCAACACCCATTATCGGGTGGAGGTTACCGAGTCCCATGGTTTCGAAGTTGGGCAGGTACAGGCCGTTCACAGCCCTGGCCAGATTACCGAGTGTGTCACTGCCGGAATCACCGAATTCGGCGGCATCCGGAAGCTCACCTGCCCCGACACCATCGAGAACAAGAACTGCCGCCTTTCGGCACGGCATCAGAATGTGCTCTCCAGGAGCAGGAGGAACTTCAACTTGTCATTCGTGTCCCGAAGGCGAAGCGACAGGACCTCTGCAAACGTCCTGACAACCTTCAGACCGATGGAGGGATCGGCCTTGAAGATCGCATAGATATCCTCGTGCCTGAGTCTTGCAAGCTCCGTTCTCTCGTGAGCGAATACGGAAGCGCTTCTTGGCCTCCTGTCGAGAAGAGCCATCTCTCCAAAGAAATCACCCTCTCTGAGCAGGCCGATAACCTGCTCTATGCCTTCCTTCGTTGCCTTGGTAACCCTGACGCTTCCACTGAGGATGAAGAAGAGCTCCTCACCTGCATCGCCTTCCGAAATAATCATTTCAGCCGGGCTGTACTCAGCAAGACGTGAGTACTCGATAAAGGGTTGTAGTTCATGAGGCTCCAGGTTACGGAACAGGTATGCTTCCCTGAACATCTCGAGATGTGCTGATTCACCGAGATTCATTTGCCACCCCCCTCGGGATGATGTTCCCTTACAGGCTACTATCTAAAACAACTCGTCCTCATCTGTCCAGATCGACGAATAGTGTCTTCTCCCTGGTGTAGACGACCTGTCCGGGTTTTCCGCCTTTGATCTTCCTGACGTACTGAACCATTGTGTAATCCACGGGAACAACTCCCCCGGAAGCGCCGCTGCTGTTGAGCGCTGCGATGTAAGCAGCCTCCATCAGGGCGGTATTGGATGGATTATCCGCCCTGCCGTTACGTTTCAGAATCACGTGTGCTCCGCCTACGCCCCTCGCATGGAACCAGAGATCACCTCTACGACCGATTCGGAACGTTACACGGTCGTTGTCTCTAGCATTGCGGCCTGTGAAACACCTCCACCCCGAAGCGAGCAGAACTTCGCTCGGACCAGGAGGCTTGTCTCTGCTCCGCCGGCGCTTTCTCTCGGCTCCGAGAATCTCTCTGAGCGCCTCTGCCTCGAGAAGGTGAGCGTCTCTGAGAATCTCATCGATTTCGGAAATCCTGTTCCTGGTGGTGTCCAGGAGAGTGACAAGGTTATCTCTCTCCTTCCGGGTCTTTCCTGCTTTTCTGAAGAAACGTTGAGCGTTTTCGACCGGGCTTCTCGCGGGTTTGAGTGGAATCTCGACCTGATTTCCTTCCCAGTCTTCGAGTACGACGGACTGCCGTCCCTTTTCTATACCCTCTGCATGCATCAGGAGGAGATTGCCCCAGTTCCTGTAAACTTCGTCCGGCACCATGTTTCGAATCGCTTCTTCCAGACGATCGTTTTTCCGGCTGAGCCTATGCCGCTCTTTCCTCAGTATTGCGCCGAGCGAATCCAGTTCAGTGACGACAGTACGTCTGTCTGCTGCTCTGAAACCGAGTGGATTCTGCAAAGGAACTCCTGGTCCAAGCTTTTGCGGAAGCGGGCCATAGGGACTGTTCCAGTGATAGAATCTCTTCCGAATCATGGAGTCAGCAAGCCTGCAGACCTGCTCGAAAACACTCGTAGAGGTCAGCCGTGCTTCTTCGATCAGAGCCCGGGAAGTTACGGGACCCACTCCCTCCAGGAGTTCAAAGATGTCCCGCTCGGATACTTCACCCGAAAGCGCTGTCATGAGCTTCTCAGAGGTCGCCCATTGTTCTGGCGGCAGACCCGACGAAGGAGGAGGCTGATATCTGCAACCGGGGACAATGGCTCTGTACCTGCAGCGTTCGGAAGTGATCTTCCGCATGCAGGCAAGTATCCTGGAATCCTTGTGTCTCACCAGGATCAGGTTGCCGTTTCTGCCGGTAGCTTCCAGAATGAGTCTGAGAGCCGAGGCAGTGTATGGAGCATCCGAATCGAACTCAATTTCCAGCACCCTGTCGACTCCGTGGGTGTGAACCTCTCTTACGCGGGCGCCCGCAAGATGGTCGCTCCACACCGGCAACTGATGTAACCCGGTAACGGATTCCTCCTCCCACCAGACGGCGGGAGAATCGGGTACTGCGCTCAGGAAGAGACAGCCATCCGGGAATACAAGGCGTATTCCACGCCTGACGGGGGCATCTACAGCAATGCACCGTCTTCCACCGATTCTCTTCTCGATAACCGGTACGAGTGACGAAATGTATACGCCTTCGGGCATCAGGTCCTTTCCATCTTGTCCCAATGAGGTCACTCAGTATAATAACATCTGCTTTGTCATCGGTCTTCGAGAGCAAGCTGTTTCAGCACAAGGGGTATCCCATGGAATCCATGACCGGGTATGGCTCCCATACTCTGGAGATTCAGAATACGATCATCTCCGTTCAGGCAAGGTCGGTCAACCAGAAAGGGCTTCAGCTCGTTTTCAGGCTTCCTCCCATACTTGCCGGAATCGAGGGATCTTCCAGGGAGAGAGCACAAACGATGTTCCGCAGGGGACGGATCGAAGTGTCCGCCTCGGTGTCCCCGGCAAAGACCGGGAACGGTCACCTCTCTCTGGATATTGATCTTGCGAGATCGTACATGGATGCTCTCGATTCTCTCTCCACCAAGTTCGATATACCTGGAGAAATGAGCGGGGATGTTCTGATCAGACTGCCGGGAGTGATGACACACCTTTCTCAACAGGATATCGCCCCTGCGGAAATCGAGGAAGCCGGCATTGATTGCGTTTTCCACTCGCTTGATGCGCTGCGCGACTCACGGAAGGCAGAGGGGAAAGCTCTGTTCGGGATATTCCTCTTGAAACTGCAGCAGATCTCTCTGGCTGCCGAACCTCTTATGGATGGTCAGGAGTCCAGAGTTCGCGCCAGGCTGGAACGGTTCAGAGAGCGTGTGGATTCCATCCTGCGTGATACTTCGATCGATGAACACAGGCTGCTTTCCGAACTCGCGCTGATGGCTGACCGCGTGGATATCAGCGAGGAGTACGAAAGATTCAACTCGCATGTAGCTGCAAGTCTTGCCCTTCTCGAGGAAGACGAGCGCGAGAGCGGACGGAAGCTGGGCTTCCTGTTCCAGGAGATGCTGCGTGAGGTGAACACGATGGGAGCCAAGGTAGACGATTCGAATGTATCGATGAGGATTATCGGTATCAAGGATATTCTGGGTTCCTTGAGAGAGCAGGTGGCGAACATTGAGTGAACCCCGCTTCGGTCGACTGTTCGTTCTTGCCGGGCCATCGGGAGCCGGTAAGACAACCCTTGCTCATCATCTTGTCGACTCCTGCCCGGCAACGGTTTTCTCCGTTTCCATGACAACCAGGCTGCCCAGAGGCAGCGAGACCGATGGTCTTGACTACTTCTTCGTTTCCGATGACGAATTCGATAGAAGGGTAAAGGATGGTTTCTTCCTGGAATGGGCACTGGTTCACGGGAACAGGTATGGAACGTCTATTGAATTGCTCAGGGAACGTATTGCAGACGGTGTGAACGTGGTACTCGACATAGATGTTCAGGGTGCCATCAGTGTGAAGAAAACCAATCCCGATGCCGTTCTCGTCTTCATCCTGCCCCCCTCGGCTGAAATGCTCGAGAGCAGGCTTGTAAGTAGATCCACGGACTCGACGGAGACGGTGAGGAAGAGGATGGAGACCGCTTCCCTCGAAACGAGATGGCTGGGAGTATTCGACTACTACATCTGCAACGATGATATGGACGAAGCCCGGGAGAGGATCGAAGCAATCCACAGAGCCGAACTGAGCCGCCTGTGGAGTATGCCCTATCCCGCCGAAGCAAGGTTTCTCGAACCGGAGCTGTTCGAAGGGCGAGAATACTGGGCGGGCAGAAGGGTTGTCGTCACGGCCGGGCCGACGAGGGAATTCATCGATGATGTCAGATTCCTGTCCAACAGGTCCAGCGGGCTCATGGGATACAGCCTGGCAATGGCTTTCAGGGATGCAGGCTCCTCGGTTGTCCTGATCTCAGGACCATGTGGTGCTCTTCCCGCGCCATCGATGATGGAATTCATCGCAATCGGGAACGCTCTCGAACTCGAGAGCGCAATTCGAAGTGTTCTTTCCCGTGCGGATATGCTTGTAATGAATGCAGCCGTTTCGGATTTCGTTCCCTCCAGAAGACTTCCAGGAAAGACGGAGCGCAAGGCAGAAGGCATGGATCTCCATCTTGATGGAACCACGGATATTCTCGAAAGCACTTCATCTTCGGAGACGGATCTTACGATCCTGGCCTACGCACTCGAATACGGCCCTGAAGCGGAGATGAGAGCCGCGAAGAAGATGAACAGCAAGGGAGTGGATGCCATTTTTCTGAACAGAGGCGATATCGAGGGAGTGGGAATGGAGACTCCCGGAAACTCAGGTGTACTCATCACGTCTAACGGCCTTCGGACGGAGATTCCATTCGGCTCGAAACGCTTCGTCGCCGAAGCCACAGTGGCAGCACTGGGGCGTTACCTGGACCGTGAACGGAAGTAGCCTTGTCCCCTTCAACACTGGATCCGTTCTGGAAGAGTGTCGAGAGCTTCGACCTGGATACGGTTTTCGTTCTTCCCGAATGGATCAGGAAGCCTTCTGAGGAAGCATCCTCCGAATCGATTGAGGAAGCCATTGAATCGACCTCTGAGCGTCTCGGCAGACTCCGGACGGAGGTGGGCGATTGTACACGGTGCCGGCTCGGAACTTCCAGGGACATGCTGGTCTTCGGCGAGGGTAATTCAGATGCAGGAATAGTTTTCGTAGGAGAAGGTCCCGGAGCGAACGAGGATCGCACGGGGAGACCGTTTGTCGGAAGAGCCGGAAAACTCCTGGACAGGATTCTCGAGGCGATAGGACTGGATCGCGACAGTGTGTACATTGCCAACGTGGTCAAATGCCGCCCCCCTGGCAATCGGACTCCTTCGTCGGACGAAGTCGAAAGCTGCCTGTGGATTCTGAGGGAACAGATTTCGATAATGAGCCCGGGAGTGATAATCGCGCTGGGAGCCTCTGCCGCCAGAACGCTGACGGGAAGCAGATCCGGGATAGGTCAGATGAGGGGAGATTTTCACAGGTATGGCGACATTCCCCTTCTGGTTACGTATCATCCTGCCGCACTCCTCAGGTCGGAGTCGCTGAAAAGACCGGTATGGGAGGACATGAAGATGCTCAGGAAGCTCCTCGATTCGCTCGAGCTGCCCCTGCGGAGCAGACGATGACGGATGCTGAGAAAGGTTTCCGTCCTCCGTCGAATCTCGACGCTGAAAGAAGCGCTCTTGGAGGAGTCCTTCTCGACTCCGAGATTGCTCTGGAAGCTTTTACCCAGCTGGTGGCTGAAGATTTCTTCGACAGGAAGCACAGACGAATCTACCAGGCTGCAAGAGATCTGGATTCTCGAAATGAGATAATCGATATCGTAACCGTCAGCGAGGAGCTTGAACGGAAGAAGTGGCTCGAGGAATCCGGCGGACTCGACTACGTCGCATCCCTGACGGACTGCATCCCGGTGCTCTCCAGCGCGGTGCAGCACATCAGAATTATCAAGGACAAGTCTCTACTAAGGCAGCTTCTCACGGCGAGTCAGCAGAACATCCGTGACGTCCTCGAGGGAACCGGCCAGGCCGGGATGATTCTCGATGAAGCCGAGAAGAAGATCTTCGGAATCTGCGGGAATCTCACATCTAAGGACTTCACACCGATCTCCGAACTCGTGGGAAGCGGAATGGAAGCGCTCGAGAAGCTCCGTAATGCGAAGGGGTTCGTAACGGGGCTTTCCACAGGATTCGATGAGCTCGACAGGATGACAACCGGATTCCATTCGGGAGAACTGATCATCCTTGCTGCAAGACCCAGCATCGGGAAGACCAGCCTGGCCCTGAACATTGCCGAGCACATCGCAAAACTGGATCAGGGCGCAATCGCTTTCTTCAGTCTGGAGATGTCTTCGGAGCAGCTCACTCAGAGAATGCTCTGTGCGAATGCGGGCATCGGAACCAAACCGATTGTCGAGGGTACTCTGGCTCCAAGTCACTGGAAGGAACTGACGGATTCCGCCGACAGGCTTTCCAGGTTGCCCATCTTCATCGACGACAGCGCGGGGATCAGCTCCATGGAACTCAGAGCGAAAGTCCGTCACCTGGGCAAACGGGAGAAGATCGCAATCGTGTTCGTCGACTACATCCAGCTGATGAGAGGTGAAAAGGGTATAGAGAACAGACAGCAGGAGATGGCAAGGATCTCCGGTGACCTGAAGGCTCTTGCCAAGGAGATAAGGATCCCGGTCGTCGCGCTTTCGCAGCTGAGCCGTCAGGCGACCAGGCATGAAGGACCTCCCAGGTTGAGTGATCTCAGGGAAAGCGGAGCCATCGAACAGGATGCCGATGTAGTGCTCTTCCTGCACGACATGAAGTCCGACTCCGATGATGAACCCTCAATGGGAATGTCGGGTTACTTCAGAGACGTGCTCCTGAAGATCGGCAAGCAGAGAAACGGTCCGCGCGGAGATATCGATCTCGTTTTCGACACGGCAATTACCAGGTTCTTCCCCAGGCAGCCCAATCAGTACGAATACAATGACCAGGGCTAAACGGAGGAAGACGGTCTTCGTCTGCAACGAGTGTGGCGGCACATCGCCCGCATGGAGTGGGAAATGTCCTCACTGTTCCGAATGGAACACCCTTGTGGAGGAGACCCTGGAGAAATCTTCCACGTCGGGTCTGATGGTAACAGGTGACTGCAAGCCTCGAATTCTCGCCGATGTAGGGGAAGAGGAGGCAGAAAGGCTGTCCACCGGTATCGATGAACTGGACAGGGTGCTGGGCGGCGGCATATTCCCCGGCTCGATGAACCTGATAGGCGGGGAGCCGGGGATCGGCAAGAGCACTCTCATGCTTCAGCTGGCTATGGCGATTTCATCCGATTCGAGGAAGGTTCTTTACGTATCCGGGGAAGAGTCTCCGGGTCAGGTGGCCGACAGAGCGAGAAGGACCGGTACTCCCGGACCGGATCTCGTTCTTCTTTCTGCGACCAGCCTTGATGCGATAGAGAGAGAGCTGTCGAGCAACGATTATCCTGTCCTCATCGTTGACTCCATACAGTCGATCTACTCTCCCGATCTCACCAGTTCTCCGGGATCGGTCTCCCAGGTAAGGCATTGTGCCGCCAACCTTCTTGCACTCACAAAACCCAGGGGTATTACCAGCTTCATTGTCGGTCATGTGACCAAAGGCGGCTCGCTTGCAGGACCGAAGGTTCTGGAACACCTGGTGGATGCGGTGATCTACTTCGAGGGTGACGGTTCGCATTCCTACCGTCTTCTCCGCGCCGCAAAGAACAGGTTCGGATCCACGAACGAGCTGGGCATTTTCGAAATGACCGCACAAGGCCTTCAATGTGTTAGTGATGCTTCGAGCTTCTTCCTGCGACGGGAAGGAGCGGCACTTCCGGGTACGGTTGTGGTTGCGGTGATGGAGGGATCTCGTCCATTCCTCGTTGAGATACAGGCTCTCACAAGCCACACGAGGTATGGTTATCCCCAGCGAAGTGTCAACGGTTTCGATTCAAAACGGCTCCCGATGCTTCTTGCAGTCCTGGAAAAGCGCTGCGGAATGGATCTCGGGAGTCAGGACGTTTACGTTAACGTCGCGGGAGGTACCAGTCTCTGCGATCCTGGAGCGGATCTCGGCATCTGTGTTGCCGTCGCATCCAGCAGGCTGGACAGACCGGTCAGACGTGGTATTGCTTTATGTGGTGAGGTCGGACTCGGAGGTGAGCTCCGACCCGTTGCTCGATTCAACAGGAGGCTCAGTGAAGTGTTGCGCCTTGGATTCAATACTCTTGCCGGTTCCGCAGAGGATGCAGAGTCCTGTCGGGACAAGGGAGCACGGGGTTATTCCGGCGTAAGCAGTGCACTCGAGCATCTTCTGGAAGAAGTTCACGAAGGAGGTAACTGGGTATGAAGACTGCTGGCTGGGAAACACGTCTTTTGTTTCTCCTGGCTCTCGGCCTGGTCGGAACCCTTGCGTTCGATGGTTTATGGATGGGCTTTCTCGGTCTCGGAATCGGGATTGTTGCCATTCTGCTCGAATGGACGTTCACCAGGCTCCCCGCAAACGAGCTGGTCTACATCGTGGTTGGCTCGGCAGCAGGGCTTGTTCTCGGCCTGCTGCTGATTCTGATCCTCAGACTCGGCAATCTGAACCTCGCATCGTCGAGCGGGGGTGCGGACCCGCTGATAATGATCCCGATTGCTCTCGGGTACGTCATGGCCCATGTGGCTTACGTGAAGGGAAGAAAGCTGGGTCTTCTCAAGAGGGCTGAGGAGATGGAGGCAGTATCGTCCACACCGGTACTTGTCGACCTGACTGCTGTTATCGATGGAAGAGTAGCGGATATGGTCCAGGCTGGTATTCTTACCGGTCCGTTCATCCTCCCGTCATCCGTAAGACCTGTGCTGGAAAGTCTTGCCAGATCGAAGGACATGGTCAAACGAGGAAGGGCAAGGAGAGGTTCCGAAGTACTCGAACTCCTGGAGGAAGCTGCAAGTGATTCCGGTGGAATCGAGTATCTCGACTTCGGCGAGGGTGACCGTGAAATGTACCGGATACTGGACTGGCTGAAAAAGGAGAAGGCTACGGTTCTGAGCAACGATACGAGAATGCTCGACGCAGTCGAAAGGGAAGGCAACAGAGTAATCCGCCTGCAGGAGGTCGGTCCTGCTGCCAGGCAGGTCGTTCTCCCGGGGGAGACTCTCCAGTTCAAGCTTGTTCGGAAGGGCAGGAATCCAGGGCAGGGAGTCGGATACCTCAATGACGGCACGATGATAGTTGTCGAAGAAGGTGATTCCCTGATAGGCAGGGATATCAAGGCAACGGCCCACACCACCTTCAGGGCTTCCGGCGGTACGATGGTCTTTGCACGGATTGCCAGAGATAACACCGGTGGCGATTCCCAGGATGCTGTATGACAGAAGATGTGTGGGGTGTGGTGATAGTTGCTGCCGGCAGCGGAAGCCGCTTCGGGGGAAACGTGCCCAAGCAGTTCCGTCTCCTCAGAGGCAGACCGGTACTCGACTGGAGTATTGAAGCCTTCCTGAACGAGCCCGGGATTAGCTCAGTAGTAGTCGTACTTCCTCCGGATGACGGCTGGCGAAAATGGTGGATTCCCAACCCCGGTGCCCTCACGACGGCGGGCGGGGATCGAAGACAGGATTCCGTCATGAAAGGAATCGCTGAACTCGGGAACGTCACTCATGTCCTGGTTCATGACGGTGCAAGGCCGCTCGTCAGCTCCGCGCTCATAAGACGGGTCATGGATAACTCTGGCGAGACGGGAGCCATTCCAGTTCTTCCAGTTCGAGATACGGTGAGACGTATTTCCGACGACGGGATATCTCCGGGAGAGACCGTTTCGAGAGAGGATCTATGGCTTACCCAGACACCGCAGGGTTTCGTAAAGGATCTCCTGCTGGAAGTACTCGAAACCTCAGATTCCGTAACTGACGAGGCATCGGCAATGGAAGAAGCGGGATACAGGATCACACCGGTTCCAGGCGACCTCGACAACGTGAAACTGACCGTTCCGGACGACATGAGGATACTCGAGTCGATTGCCGGCAAGGACAAACCCAGTGATTCGAGAATAGGATTCGGTCTCGACTTCCATCCTTTCAGGGACGACCGCCCTCTCATCGTTGCGGGATGCAGACTGGCAGAAGAGGGCGGACTGCTTGGACATTCGGATGGTGATGTGGTTCTGCATGCCATTGCCGACGGTATCCTGTCGGCCGCCCGGATTGGTGACATCGGCACCCTCTTTCCGCCAGGGGATGAGTGCTGGAAGGATGCGGACAGTGGTGAGCTTCTCCGAAGGGTTGCCGGAATGGCCATTGAAGAGGGATTCTCTGTCAAACAGGTCGATGTCACGCTCGTCGGGGAAAGACCAAAGGTCTCCTTTCACAGGATACCGATGATCCAGCGGATTGCGGCGATTCTCGAAATAGAACCGGAAGCGGTCTGGGTGAAGGGAACGACGACGAATACTCTCGGAGACATCGGCCGGGGTCGTGGTCTTGCCTGCAGCGCTCTCATCGTACTCGAAAGAATGTAGACTTGCTCGAAGATATCCTCCTGTTTCTCGAACATAATTCACCTGGAATCTGGACGGGTCCGCTGCTCGCAGGTATTGCATTCGTTGAGACCATATTCCCGCCTTTTCCCGGAGACGTCCTCTTCGTAGTAGTGAGCAGCTGGGCCAGGATTGGCGGATTCTCTCTCGTATGGGTGGTGCTGACCGGCTTCACCGGCTGCCTGATCGGCACAGCCGTTCTCCTTCGCCTGGGCAGATCGTCGAGTTCCTCTCTGAAGGGAAGCTACTTCTTTCGGAAACTGAATTCCGGACGGGTCGATCGAGCGGAAGAGCTCTTCAGGAAACACGGTTCGATGATTCTCATGAGCAGCCGCTTCATACCCGGTATCAGATCCCTTCTGGTCCTGGTCGCCGGAAGCAGTGGAATGAACTTCGCCCGTGCCATGACGGCTGCCGGTGTGAGTGCTCTGGTCTGGTACGGGATACTCTCTATCGTGAGCATGTTCCTGGGGGATAACATCCATAACGTACAGGCATTCATGTCGTTATATGGGAAATGGGTCTGGATTGTCCTGGGGTGCGCCGTTCTTTTGTATATTGGGCTCAAGCTTTTCGGAAGAGGGAGGAAGAAGAGCACTTGAGAATTGCACACGCCGCCTCCGAGGTCTATCCCTTTGCCAGAACAGGAGGGCTTGCGGATGTGCTCTGCTCACTTCCGGCAGCTCTGGAAAAATCCGGCCATCAGGTCTCACTGATAATCCCGTACTACCGATCGCTCGAAAACCTGACGGGAGTTGACTGGCTTCCCCCGGTTGAGACATCCCTGGGAGAGGAATTCGGGATTGGACGGATCCTTCACCCCGATACCGGCTGTCCCGTTTACATGATCAGTAAGGATCTTTACTTCGACAGAGGCGGTCTCTACGGTCCTCGAGAAGGCGGAGACTACCCTGACAACGCATCTCGTTTTTCCTTTTTCAGCAGAGCGGTTGCCGCCGCAGTCGAGCAGTTCCGGTTCAAGCCCGACATCCTCCACTGCCATGACTGGCACACCGGGCTGGTTCCCCTGTACCTGCAGGATTCCGGTCCCGCAACCGTTTTCACGATACACAACCTTGCTTTCCAGGGTAACTTTCCTTCCGAGCAGTTCGTTCTCACAGGTCTTCCCGAGTCCCTGCTCACCCCCGACGGGCTGGAGTTCTGGGGGGATTTCAGCTTCATGAAGGCAGGAATCCTCTTCTCAGACAGGCTCACTACGGTCAGTCCCACCTATGCGCGGGAGATCCTTACGTCTGAGAATGGTGAGGGTATGAATGACATTCTCGAGAATGCCTCAGACCGGCTCACCGGTATACTGAACGGAATCGATTGCTCACTCTGGGACCCCTCGACCGACAGCGTACTCGCAATGAACTACAGTGAAAGCTCATCCTTCGGCAAGAAGCTCTGCAGAAAGAGCCTTTGCGCTGAACTCGGTCTTATCGAGCCAGACACGGCTCCTCTTGCAGGAATCGTATCAAGGCTCAGTTCCCAGAAGGGCATCGATCTTCTCTTCCCCATTGCAGAAAAGCTTGTTGAATCAGGGATTTCACTGGCCGTCCTGGGTACGGGAGACAGAGATCAGGAGACAGCGCTCCTGGAGCTGCATGATCGATTTCCCGGCAGGATATCCGTAACGATAGGATTCGACGATTCCCTTGCCAGGAAAATTTTCGCCGGTTCTGACATCTACCTGATGCCAAGCCGTTTCGAACCCTGTGGGCTGGCTCAGATGATGGCCATGAGATACGGCTCAGTACCCGTTGTCAGAAGAACGGGAGGCCTTGCCGATACAGTGTTTCCCGCAAGTGAGGACGGAAACGGCTTCCTTTTCGACGGGGAAACACCGGGTGCTCTGTTGAAGTCGATTACCGAAGCAGCCGGACTGTTCAGGGACAGACGCAGATGGGCGTGGATAAGACGAAGGTGTATGCGCTGTAACAATTCCTGGTCTGATCGCGTCAGTGAGTACGAACAGGTTTACCTTCAGGCAATGGAAACCAGGAGAGAAAGATGAGCGGGAACTCCACAGGGTGGAAACCATACTCTCTGGCAGCGGTATTCGTGCAATTCTGGAAACCTGCTCGAGCCTACATCATGATGAAGAGTGGCCGGAATACACTCGGCGCTCTAATGGTCACAGCGGCGGTCATCGTGCTTGCCGGCTCCGTCCCACTGTTGTTGTTCAGCTGGGATCAGCTCGAGCTGGAATGGAGAGCGGAGATGACCTCAGAGCTCACTCTCGAGGGGTACTCTCCCGCGGCAATAGACAGCGTGCTTGCCGCGGAACTGGAGGAAATTCGCTGGAGAAGGAGTTCGATTCCCTTCATCGGTCTTGCCGAAAGGCTCTTCTACGCGGTGGTCGGTGGTCTTGCCACACTGGGAGCCGTCTACGCTTCAGGTTACAAGGGCAATCTATGGACGCATCTGAAGAGTTCATCTCTCTCGCAGGGAGCGTACGTGATTGCAGCGCTGTTTTTCGCTGTTATCTCGATGGTGCTGTCCTCCCCTCCCGGTTTCACCTGGAGTGCCGCTTCGTTCTTGAACACGTCACTGGTGAACCCTTCAAGGCTGTACGTCTTCGCTTACATCTTCCTGAGTCATCTCGATCTCCCGTCGGTGATCTCCGTCACCTTGTGGGGGCTGGGACTGTCCGCATTACTCGAACGGCCTTCGTCCTTCGGGCTCAGAATGACCTGGTTCGTTTACATCTGTGGAATTCTGCTGATATCGATGCCGGTACTCGCTGCCGCATCGAGCAACGTATAAACGAATGAAATACAGCAGCGGGCTGTCTTTGACCCAGCTGCTCTTCAAGCATACGCAAGCCTTGAGCCCTCAGGGAAGGAAACGGAAATGAAAGTATTCTTGATTCCTCTTACGATCCTGCTTTCTCTGGCCTTCGCCGGCGAACCCATCAGCATCGAATACGATCTTTCGGGTTGGGTCAGCCTGGCACTCGAGCATTCTCCCGACATGGGAACCTCGGCTGCAAACCTCGAAGCCGCGGATGCCGGATTACTTTCCTCACGCTCATTTCTCTGGCCAAGCCTGGTTTTCAGAGCATCAGCGGGGCACATCTGGAGCTCATCCGCGGCTACGGGCGATTACGATGACGAATCTTACTCCAGTTCGCTTACTCTTACTCAGGAGATCCTTTCCAACGGTGGGTCAAGCTGGCTGAGAATGTCCGGCAGCCAACACGAAATGACTGCTGCAGAATACGATCACAGGGGAGTCGAGCTCGGTATCATGCTCGATGTCCTCACCGGATACTACGGTGTCGTCGAGGCTGTGGGATTGCGAGACGCTGCCCGGCATTCCCTCGACAGGAGTATGAGACATCTCGAAAAGA
>CBDUZS010000042.1:0-22389 GCA_965371785.1 uncultured bacterium | reverse complement strand
CAACCCGGTGTACGAAGCCAGCCTGTATCCTCTTCTGTCCCGAAGACTGACAGGAAATGAGTACTCGGCTGCCGTCGATGTTCTCGAACAGGAGGGCATCACCAGAGGCTGGACACAGGATCCCATCGAATCCCCCGATGCTTTTCTACCGGATTTCGACGTATCCGATCCGTTCTGACCGGACTCCCGTTGTTCGATTCGCGTCAGCAGACCTTCCCGATCGCCTCCAGCAGCTCTCTGCACGCAAGTGGTACGTTCTCCGCAGCCATGATTGCCGAGACCACTGCAATACCGTCCGCACCCGCTGCTACCGTGACTGAGGCATTTGCTCTGCTGATACCGCCTATCGCAACGACTGGAAGGCTGCTCGCCCTTCGCAACTCCCGGATTCCCTCGATTCCGAGAGGATCTGAAATGTCCCTTTTCGTATCCGTCGGATAGACCAGATTGGCTGCAATGTAATCCGCCCCCGCTGCCTCAGCGGCCCGAGCCTCTCCGGCGGTTCTCACGGAGACACCTATTATTGCACCCGCTCCCAGCAGGTTTCGGGCTTCTTCGGGCGGCATGTCATCCTGGCCCAGGTGAACACCGTGCGCTCCCGAAGCCCTGGCAACATCGACCCTGTCGTTCACAAGGAACAGTGCGTCGCGTTCCTCTGCAAGCGCCTTCAGCCGGACAGCCATCTCAATCAGAAAGGGGGTGGACGCGGTCTTGTCCCTCAGCTGGACGGTTCCGACACCGGATTCGAGCGCCTGCCTGACCGTCTCCGTCACTCCCCTCTCACCGGCAAGCAGCGGATCGGTGACGAGGTAGAGCCGGAGCTTTTTCCTCAGAGTCACTCCATCTCCATGTTCAGCATCTTCGAGATATCGCCGCCATCCAGGTTTGCGAGAGCATCGAGGAAATTTGGAACGAAGGTTCCCGGTCCTGAAGACATCTCACCCGCGATGGCACCCGCGATTCCATAGGCTGCCAGGGCGGAGCAGGAAGCCCGGAACGGTTCGATGCCTGCCGCAGCGAAGCAGGCAACCGCGGTGGAAGCCCCGCACCCGGTACCGGTGACCCTGGCCATGAGAGGGTGGCCGTTTCTGAGCCTGGCGGTCCTCCTGCCATCGGTAACGAAGTCCACCTTCCCCGTAACGGCAATGATGGTGCCGGTCTCTCGTGCGAACCCTACGACGCTGCTCTCCCTGTCTTCTTCGGTTTCCATGGAATCGACACCCCGGACCTTCCCCCCCGCCCCTGCGAGAGAGAGAATCTCGCCGGCGTTGCCCCTGACAATGGAGATGGTCAGAGCTTTGTAGAGCGATGCAGCAGCTTCTGTCCGGAGCCTTGTGGCTCCCGCTCCGACGGGGTCGAGCACGATCGGAATTCCCAGCTCGTTCGCTCTTCTTCCCGCAGCGAGCATGCTCTCGACCTCGGGGGGATCAAGGGTGCCGATGTTGAGGAGAAGCGCTCCCGCAAATGCAACCATCTCGGGTGACTCATCTATGCAGGGAGCCATGACCGGTGCGGCACCGAGACACAGTGTGATGTTCGCCGTGAAATTTGTTACGACGTTGTTCGTGATATGATGCACCATGGGGTGAGCGGATCTCAGAGATTCAAGATCTGATTCGACCATTTCGGAATGGTTCAAGGTAGCCTCCCTGTTCAGTGCGGCGGAGGTTTCACCCGGGAAGCGAGGATTTCCTTCCGCCGACATTACTCGGTTCAAGTTCCAGGGGTATTCTCTCAGGCTCTCTGCGGAGCCACCCCCAATCCTAAGATGGAATAGAGTCGGGACGAAACAGGTCGTCAACCTGAGCGGAGAGCATTATATCCCGGTCAGAGTGGAGGGATAGCAGAATGCTTCTGACGATTACGGTTCTCGTTTCCGGCCTTTTTCCTGGCGGAGAGCTCCCTGCTCCCGTCGATTCGGCCCTGACGGCTTCCCTTGATTCGATAGGGATATCGAGGGAGCAGCTCGACTTCGACAGGCACTGGGCAACTTCGGTTGGCCTTCTCGATTCGACCGTTCTGGCAGGCTTGCAGAACATCGAAGAGCTGCCGGTGATAATGGCCGGCTACCTCGAGCAGAGCAGCGGGCTCCTTCTGGTAAATCATTTGCCGATGGATCATCCTCTCGATGGACTCCTCGGAATGCTTGCCGATGCTTCTGTTCGATACGAAACGGCAATTGATGAGACGGGTCGTGAAAGAGCGGACTCTCTTCTGCTGGTACTGTCCATGCTATGGGCTGATGAGGAACACCCAGGAGACTGCGGCGAATGGGGCGCGATTCTCGTTTCGAGAGGGCTTCCGGTACCACCGGTGTTCGATATCACCGCTGACTCCCTTCTTCCGTTTCTGGAGAGCTGGAACGCGCCCGAAGAGATTCCGGCCGAGAGCCTGCTTGCATTTGCATACGCCCTGGCCCTTGTCGAATGGCCGGATGAGATCGATGTCGATCTTTCGGGAATCGATGGCTCGGTACTCTCCTTCGACAGTTCAGGCCCGGTCAGATGGATAGTGGGCGGTTACGGCTCGAATACGTACCACCCCGACTGCAGGTTCGATCTGATAGTGGATGTCGGCGGCAACGACCTCTATCTGAGCGGTCTCGGAGGTGCCGTTGGACCTATGGGTAAACCGGTATCCGTCATCATCGATATCTCCGGTGACGATTCATACATTTCCCTCGACAGCCCCGCATCGCAGGGGTGCGGGCTGATGGGCCTGGGTGTGCTGATCGACCTCTCCGGAAATGACGTGTACCGTGCCGGCTCTCTGGCTCAGGGCGCGGGACTCATGGGGCAGGGGCTGCTTGCGGACATCACGGGTGATGACGTCATGGAGGCTGACTTCTTCAGCCAGGGAGCAGGATGTGTAGGAGATGGTCTCCTGCTCGATATTGCAGGAGACGACTTCAGGAGAGTCAGCTGTTTCGGCCAGGGATTCGGCGGACCTGCCGGAACGGGTATCCTGCTGGACGGAGCCGGCAACGACTGCAACCTGGCAGGCTTCAGATATCCTCACGAACCGCTTCTGCCCGATGACAACAGGGCTATGTCACAGGGCTTTGCCATGGGTTTCCGTCCCTTCATAGCAGGTGGAATCGGTCTCATGGCTGATTTCGGCAAGGGCAACGACACGTACCGGGCTGAGGTTTTCGGCCAGGGATCGGCCTACTACTACGGGCTTGGCATGCTCTTCGACGAGGATGGTCAGGACAGCTACCTGGCGGCTCAATACAGCCAGGGCTCGGGTATTCACCTTGCCGCAGGATGCCTGTGGGACGGTGGAGGAGACGACCTCTACTTCTCGAGGAACGGACCGGCACAGGGAAGCGCACACGATCTGTCCACCGGGTTCCTCCTGGACGCTGACGGCAACGACTGGTACTGCTCCGACGGGGGACAGGCTCTCTCACTCAACAATTCGGCGGCTCTGTTCATCGATCTCTCCGGTTACGATACGTATGCGGTTCGCGGGGGCGGACAGGGCAATGCAAGATGGGGCAGAGGTTCGAGCGGTGCGGCAGTGTTCCTCGACCTTGCTGATCGTGATCTCTACCTGGGCGAAGGTGGTGATTCCACGGGCTGGCACACGGACTACGGTACCGGCATCGACTTTTCCGTCGTCACCGAGGGTCCCCCCGTTTCCCAGGACGATATCGGGTATCCCGAGACACTCTCGCTCGATTCACTCTTTGCCGTGGCATCGGAATGGGGTGTCTCGGGCAACCGGGACAGAGTCCTTGCGCACAGGGAAGAACTCTCGGCCAGGGGGGAAGAGGCTGTAACCTGGGTTCTGGAGAATCACCTGGACAGCTGGAGCGGCCTGGAGATAAGGGCAATCGAGATGGCGGTGAAAGACAATTCCGAAGCCGCTTCCGGAATGCTCCTGGTGCTGTTGGCTTCCGATTCGCTCTCCACCCGTGAACTCTCCAATACGATTCACCTGCTTGGAGAGATCGGCACCGAAGAGGCCAGAATCCCCCTCGAAGCAATCCTCGCAATGGAAGACAGCTCCTTCACGGCAGGAAGAACCGCAGGAATCATCAAAGCGCTGGGGAAGATTGGGAACAGCGAGTCGCTGGACATTCTCTTCTCACTTACCGGTCATCCGCACGAGAGGGTTCGGAGGGAGGTTGCCGTTGCACTCGGGGCCATTTCCGATCCCGGAGCCGTTCCGTTTCTGGAGGAGCTTGCGGCGGATGAGTCCATAGCGGTACGCTCTGCGGCGGAAGCATCTCTGAGAATAATCAAGGATGCGGAAAGGGAACCTGGAACCGATTGACGGGTACATTTGACAGGGTAGTCCATGGTGGCTATCTTGCCGGGGGTAATTTCTAGCGGGAATCCCCGCAAATTTAAAGGGAGGAGTATCAGTGAAAAAGCTAAGTCTTCTTGCACTTGTACTTTCAGTTGTACTGCTGACAGCCTGTGAGGGTGACAACCCCGCAGGAGGATCACTTCAGGTCGTAACCGGTCTTGAAGTACTTTCCACGTCGGCTGGTCAGACCGTTGTTCTACAGTGGACAGATTATGGTGGCTCGGAAACAATCGACGGTTACGAAGTTTACTTCATGACCGAGGGCACCGGAAGCTGGGTTGCGCTTGGCACAACCACGGCAACGGGCTACGAGGATATCGCCACGGTTGCCGGCACCTACTCCGTCAGAGCCTACGAGGGTTCAAACTACTCGTCAGACTACTCGACATCAGCAACCACCATGCCCAATACGTCTACGGGTGGCCCCTACACGATCTGGGACAACCATGCTCCAGCAAGCGAGCACTCCGGCTTCATGTTCGGTTCAAGCTCCGGAACAACCGGTCTTGCAACCGAGCCTGAATTCCACCAGGACATCTACTGCTACGACGGTGGCTGGACACAGAGCCCCTGTGGCTTCTACTCCGGTGACGAATCCCCCTTCACGCAGGGCGGCAATCACACCGACATGATCGATGTCAAGAGCGGCAACTACGGTTACCCCAGTGGTACCCCGTGGTGGACAAAGGGCTTTGTCGTTGCCGGTGATGTCATCTTCGGAGAGCTCTACGACGGTTACTTCGTGAAGATCTACGTCGAGTCCGTTCCCCAGCACACAACTCAGCCTGCTTCCCACGGAATCGTCTTCACATACGAATGGCAGCCGATCGCTGGTCTCAGTCTCTTCACCGACAATACCAACTAGACGACAGCGATAAATGTACAGGAATGGCGGGGCTTCGGCCCCGCCATTTTACGTTCGTCGATGGAACAGAACGCGGTTGACCACGGTATACCTCTGTACAGATTATCGTTGATGAAGCCAGGAGGTGTTGTGTGAGTTACCGATCTGCTGTGCTCATTCTCCTCGTATTGGTCGCATGCGACAGCGATCCCGAGCCCGACATGTCCATCGAAGTCGTATCCCCTCCCGCAGAGGGAGACACCGCCGATGTAAGCTACCTTGTCGAGTGGACGGTCACCGAGCAGAGCTGGTACGAATCGCACATCGACCTCTTCGCGGACACCGATACCGACCCATCCGTCGGCCAGGTCATGCTCGCCGAATCACTCTCCGTCGAGTCGACGGCGTGGGCATGGGAATGCGGTCTGTTCCCCGAGGGAGACTACTACATCAGGGCCGTGCTCTACGAAGGCTTCAACGAAGTCGATGATTACAGCGATGGTGTTCTGACAATCGTTCATTACCGATAAGCGGGTCGTCCTGAAAGGAACTTGTCTAAATGAATATCCTCATCTTTTCCTGCATGGTGCTGTCGATGAACGCTTCGAGCAAGCAGGGGGGAACTCCTTTCATCGTCATCAATCCCGACACACTGATCACCCAGGAGGGTGGAATTTCCTCTCTGTCCGGGCTCGGGGGTGAACTGAGTAACATCATTACCCTTGAAGGCGGTCATTTCGGAGTGGGAGTGGTCGATCTCTCGTCCGGCGAGACACTCTCCCGGAGCGAGAGCGGCAGGTTTCTCATGGGGCTGCCGAACGTTATCACCGGAACGTGTGGAATATCCCTCTCCTCCATTGACGAGTTCCCACTCGACAGTCTGGTTGCCAGGGAAGAGCAGCTATGGCAGCTCCTGAGGCGGGCTCAGCAGAACAACCTCGAAGGAAGCCAGAGTGTGATCTGGGATATCGGCGCTGAGCGGATAAACGAGTGGCTGGATGCCAGAGGGCTGTTTGATACCGACGTATACGGCGTTCAGCTCGGCTGGGAGGGCGCACCCGAGTTCGACCCGAACCTGACAACCGTCGACGATTGCCTGGAGCTTCTCGAGATCACCTACTCCCACCTGGGTGCACCAGATGTTCGCAGAGCAATACTGAACCCCGAACTTGGCGAGGCGATTGAAGCATCGATTGAATCGGGAAGCACGGTATACGGCTGGATCAGCACCGGAGAGGATCACCGCGACATCACGCTGATAGTTCTGACGCCACGGGGGGAGAAGTACGGGCTTGTTGTGCTTGCCGACGACCTCTGCTGCGCAGCCAAGGCAGATCTGGCTTTTAGCATGCTGATGGGAGCGGTGGCCGACTGATTTGCCCCGAAAACCGTTTCTGCCCATAATAGACTGAGATGTGAACACAACTACCCTTAAAGGAGGGCATTATGACAAGGGTATTCGCCGTTCTCGCAGTCCTGGCTCTGGCCGGTTCGGCCTTTGCCGGTTTCTCCATCGGTTACAAGCCGCTTGATCTCCCCGTCGGAGTTGCAGGCTCGACCATGGCTTTCTTCGATATGATGCACATGCTCAGGCTCGGGTTCGCGGCTTCAGCCGACTTCAGGATCGAGCTCCTGCTGGGCTACGACAACGTCAGCTTCGAAGACGAGACCTCTTCACCGGTGATCGACGGCAACCTGAGCAACTTCGCGGTAGGCGGCTCGGCCTTCTACGTGATCGCGCACCCTTCCCACACCGTCTTCAGCATCGGCGGCTCGCTCGTCTACAACAGCACCTCCGGTGAGTACAACAATACCGACATCGATGGTACGACCGGTCTCAGCATCTACCCCATCATGAGGGTCGACTTCAACATCCCCGGTGCGGAAAGGTTCGCCCTCTTCACCGAGTTCGGTGGTCGCTACGTGAAGGCCACCACCGACACTGCCGCGGGTGACATGTCCTACTCCGACTTCGGCACCTGGGGGTCCGAGAACATCATTGGCGGTGCTTACTACAGTTTCTAGCACAGCCAACCCATCCGATAGAAAGAGCGGGGCGGAAACGTCCCGCTCTTTGACAGGCTGATTTCTCGAGCTATTTTCCGATGACCTCCCGACTGGCGGAGAAGTCCATGTTTTCACACATCCCAAAGGTGAAAGGAGTGGAGATGGCAGTAAACTTCAGGGGAAGGCACCTTCTCACACTGCTCGACCTCAACGCTGATCAGATTCGTTACCTGCTCGACGTATCGCACAATCTCAAGGCCGAGAGAACAGGCTTTCAGATAATGCAGAGATTTACCGGTAAAACCCTGGCAATCGTTTTCGAAAAGCGTTCCACTCGCACACGGTGTGCGTTCGAAACGGCATTCGGCGAGGAAGGCGGACATCCGGTATTTCTTTCAACGGCCGATATCCAGCTCGGAGGCAAGGAGAGCATAGAGGACACGGCCCGTGTACTGGGCAGGATGTTCGACGCGATAGCGTTCAGGGGGTTCAGGCAGGAGACCGCTGAAGCCCTTGCAGAGTACTCGGGGGTGCCCGTCTACAACGGTCTCACCGATCGCTTCCACCCCACCCAGGTTCTTGCCGACCTCATGACAATCGAGGAAAGGCTGGGATCCGTTGCCGGGCTGAACTTCGTTTTCACGGGTGACGGCAGGAACAACGTGGCAAACAGCCTGTTGATAGGATCCGCCCTCATGGGCATGAACTGCACCATTCTCGCTCCCGATTCCCTCTTCCCGGAAGTCGAGCTGCTCGACGCGGTAAAGAACATGGCACAGTTGTCCGGGTCCAGGATTACGGTGACATCGAAACTGGAGGAGGCTATTCCCGGGGCGGATGTGATCTACACGGATGTCTGGGTTTCCATGGGCGAGGAGGAGAAATCAAAAGAGAGAATTGCTCTCCTCGAACCCTACAGGGTAGATGCCGGGATGATGGAGATGACCGGCAATGCCGAAACCATATTCATGCATTGCCTTCCAGCAGTGAAAGGCAACGAAGTAACGGTCGAAGTGATCGAGGGACCTCAGTCCGTAGTCTGGGATGAAGCAGAGAACAGGAAGCACACGATCAAGGCTGTTATGGCCGCTTCACTTCTCTGAGTTCGTTCAGGAGATTTCTGTAGGAGTCATACCGGTTATGGCTGAGTTCGCCGGACTCCACGGCTGCTCGAACGGCACAGCCAGGCTCGGAGTCGTGAAGGCAGTTTCTGAACCGGCAGCCATCTTCCAGTTCCGTGAATTCTCTGAAACAGCAGCCGAGTTCGTCTACCGGAACGTGGTCGATCGAGAACGTTCTCAGCCCGGGTGTATCTATCAGATAGGTCTCCCCGCCCAGGGGGAAAAGCCGAGCCTTCACGGTTGTATGTTTTCCCTTGGTGGTCTTCCTGTTGACTTCCCCCGTAGCCAGGTCGAGATCGGGGTTGAGCCGTTTGGCGAGAGAACTCTTGCCCGTTCCGGACTGCCCTGTCATCACCACTGAGAGCCCTCGCAGCCTGTCCCTGATCTGATCCACACCCTGACCGGTTTTGCAGCTCAGGGGAAACACATCGTATCCCGCACCATCGGGTCCATAATCGGAAATAATTTCTGCGAGTGTCTCCTGATCTGCTTCACCGCGAGCCAGGTCCGTCTTGTTGATCACGATCGCAGCCTTGAGATCACGCCATTCTGCCGCAGCAACGGCTCTGTCGATGAAACCTTTTCTCAGAGGTGGCTCTCGAAGGGATGCGATCACGAGCACAAGGTCCACGTTCGCGGCGATAATCTGCTTCTTCTCACCCTGAGAGGAGGTTCTCTCGAGTACGGTCCTTCTCGGTAGAATCTCCGTAACCATTGGTTCATCTGTCTCATCCCTGATGAGAGCGATATCTCCGACAACGGGGTGGCAGGTTTTGTACACGTTTCCGGAGACCCTTGCGGTTACGCGATTGCCGCTGCCGTCCAGAAAGGTGACGCTCCTCCTGGATACGGATGCGATTCGTACTCTGCTCTGTCCTGTCATCTGGTGCCTGTCAGAAGAGTGTCGATATCAATCTCCGAAATAGTCTTCAGATAGTTCCTGGTGTGGTCCGGCAGGTAGAGAGGATGCTCGATGAGCAGTATCCTGTCCACTCCCAACTCGATCAGAGCCTCTTCGCTGACGTTCTCCCAGGCAGCGCGGTCTATTGAGAGGAACCTGTATCTCGGGTCGCTTATGCCTGATTCGAGTGCAATCCCCGGAACCAGCAGTTCGTTTACGGCAAGTCTGCCTTCCCAGCCCTGACTGCCGATTCCTGCCAGTTCCACTGCGATATCCCTGGAAGTCGACATGTCCTGAAGTATCGCCGGCCATAACAGCAATGATCCCGCGAAAGAGAGAGCAACGGCTGCCCTGCGGCTTACGCCTTCATCCATGAGGTTGAAGAGAGCGGCAACTGCCCAGGGAATGAACAGGAGAAAAATGTGATCCAGGTATCGCGAAAGCACCAGGGAACCGGCTGCAAGTGAGATGTCCAGGATGAGCAGGTTGAGAAGAACGGGAATCGACCAGAGCCATCTCTGTCTACCTCGCAGGAGGAGAACCGCACACAGGAGCGGGCCCGCAGTGAGAAGCCCCCTGAGCATGGCCCAGGGCCAGAACGAGATGACTCCCGGCGTTGGATAGGACATTGCAGATACTACGTAACGGACCTCTTGCGCCGACCACAGCCATGACCCGGCTGTCAGCCTGTTGAGCAGCAGCCACATCGCAACCGGAACCAGCAGGAGGGGGATCAGACCGTATCGCTTCGACCGTGTGAAATGCCAGAAGGAGTAGATGAAGCCCTCCGGTCTGACGAATGTTGCGGCCAGAGCGGGAAGAAGATTTCTTCTCCCTCCATCGAACTGGATGAGAAGGAGCATGCCCAGCAACAGGATGGAGGGGTTTCCCCCCAGGACGGCGCTGACGTATACGGGGTTGAATCCAAGGAGCAGCATCACAAGCCAGGTTGCGGGCCGGGAGCTTCCGGTAAGCCTGTCAACGAGAAGCCCTGCGGTCAGCAGAATGGCAATGCCGATGCAAAGCGCGATCAGATCCGGTGCGGGACCGCCGGCTATTTCTCCGGTAAGGGCCAGCACAAGCGAGGCGGGCTTCATTACAGTGTTGGGGTAGTAGATGGAAACATCGTCGAAAAGACCGTTGCTCGTTACACCGATCCTGCCCGTTTCGAGCAGCTGCCTGGCCCACATCCTGTGTGCAAGGGCATCCGTATCCAGGAGACTGCCGGATGTAATTCTGATTACGATCATGGGAATCGATGAGAGCAACAGGATCAGGAGGAATCCTGGCGGGAGACGCTTCAGAGCGAATCCTCCATACCCTCCGGTGGAACGAAGCGTATTATCACTTCTCCCGGTCTGCCCCAGCCGAGTATTTCTCTGACCACCCTTTCCATGGTGGCTGAGTCCGTCTGCAGCATCTCTATTTCAATGTGCAGCGAATCGATTATCGTGGTGAGTGAGTCGATTTCCGCCGAAACGGCGCTGCGTTCGTTCATCAACCGTGAGATTGCCAGGAACCCGTTTCTGTTGAACAGCAGAGCGACGACTGTCAAGGTGAACAGGAAGGCTGCTACTATGACGAAAAGTCTTCTGGAGCTCCTGGCTTTCCGAGCAGCGTTATGTAACTGCCTGTTCCTTATGGTTTACCGCCTCCCAGGGGGAGTACTTCAGTCCCGGCGTATCTTCCGGTCTGTCCGAGTTCCTCTTCGATTCTGAGGAGCTGATTGTACTTGGCGGTCCTGTCGGTCCTGCACAGAGAACCTGTTTTGATGAAGCCTGTGTTCATGGCAACTGCGAGATCACTGATGAACGTATCCTCGGTTTCTCCGCTACGGTGGCTGATGATGGCGCGGAAACCGTTTCTCTGTGCGGTCTCGACCGCAGTCAGTGTTTCGGTAACGGTTCCTATCTGGTTGAGTTTTATGAGAATCGCGTTTGCCGCCTTGATCTGTATTCCCTTCAGGAGCCTGTCGGTGCTGGTTACGAACAGATCGTCTCCCACAACGTGTATCCTGCCGCCCAGCCGGCTCGTCATCTCCGTCCAGCCGTCCCAGTCATTCTCTGCAAGACCGTCCTCGATACTGATTATCGGGAACGAATCGATCAGCATTTCCCAGTAGTCGATGAGCTCGGTGGAGGAAAAGCCGGCCTCATCGCATCCGTGCATGTAGTATCTGCCGTTCCTGTAGAATTCACTTGCCGCAGGATCGAGAGCAAGGAAAAGGTCCTCTCCCGGCGTGTAGCCTGCCAGTCGAATGCTCTCGATGATGAACTCAAGAGCGACCTCGTTAGTGGGGAGATCGGGGGCAAGCCCGCCCTCCGCACCTACCGAAGTAGCCATCCCCTTTCCCGCAGCAGTATTCCTGAGTGTGTGGAATATCTCGGCTCCTGCCTGCAGGGCTCTGCTGAAGCTGTTGAAACCGGTGGGTACGATCATGAACTCCTGGAGATCGATGCTGTTCGAGGCATGTCTGCCGCCGTTGATGACGTTCATCATCGGAACCGGAAGTACCATTGCTTTGGAACCTCCGAGATAGCGATATAGAGGTACGCATTGGCTGGCAGCGGAAGCTCTGGCCACGGCCATCGATACCGCAAGAATGGCGTTCGCTCCGAGTCTGCTCTTATTGCTTGTGCCGTCGATCTTCTGCAGGAGTGTGTCTATCCACATCTGATCCTTTGCGTCGAGACCGATGATCTCCGGCGCAATATCGGAAATAATGTTACCTACTGCCTTGCCGACGGCCATTCCGCCATAGGCTTTGCCTCCATCCCTTATCTCTACCGCTTCGTGCTCGCCGGTTGAGGCGCCACTTGGAACGGACGCTCTTCCGAAGGCACCATCAGCGAGTACGACATCCGATTCAACGGTAGGATTTCCTCGGGAATCAAGAATCTGTCTTGCGAAAATGGAGACTATTTCACACATACGCTCTCCCGGAATGTTTCAATGTTGTACCTGTTTCGATCTGGGGAAAGATAATCATTTCCAATGCTCTGCGGAATGTGACTACCGGGAGTATTGACCACGAAGATGAGCAGAACAGGACTCGCGGCGTCAGGTCAGTTCTTCTTTCCCGTTCCATCGGGGATCTTCAGCTTCTTGATCTTTGCCAGAAGAGTAGTTCTCTTGAGACCGAGCATTGCAGCAGCCCGGGTTCTGACCCCGCCGCTCTTCTCGAGCGCTTCGGTAATATGGCGTCTTACCATATTCTCTACTAACAGGGGAAGATCGATACGTCCGGAGATGATATTTCCTTCGGGTGCCGTCGAAGCAGCCCCTGTAATCCTGGAAGAGAAATCCTCGGGAGTGATCTCGTACCCGTTACAGAGTACGGTTGCTCTCTCGATGGTGTTCTCGAGTTCTCTCACGTTTCCGGGCCAGTTGTATGCGAGAAGAGTTGCCGATGCTTCGGGGCTGAGAGTAAAAACCTCGGGCTGATGCCTTCCGGAAAATCTTTCGAGGTAATGCTCAGCAAGCAGAAGGATATCTTCTCTTCTCTCCCTCAGTGGAGGCAGATGGATATCGATGACGTTCAGCCTGTAAAAGAGATCCTCCCTGAAATCACCCGTTTCGACTGCTTCAGCGAGGTTTCGGTTGGTTGCGGTGACAAGACGTACGTTCACCTGCTGGGGTTCGGTGCTGCCAACAGAGGTGAACTCCCCATCCTGGAGTACACGGAGGAGTTTGACTTGCATGGCAGGGCTCATGTTGCCTACCTCATCCAGGAAAAGGGTCCCGCCGTCTGCCATCTGGAATCTGCCCAGTGTTGTGGAGACGGCTCCCGTGAACGAACCTTTCTTGTGCCCAAAGAGTTCGCTCTCCAGAAGACCTTCGGGAATGCCGCCCGAATTGACGCTTACGAACTGCTGTGCCGACCTGTAGCTCATCTGGTGAAGCGCTCTTGCGACGAGTTCCTTGCCAGTGCCGCTCTCACCTGTGATCAGTACGGTACTGTCCGTCTTGCCAACCTTTCCTACGAGATCGATAAGGTTCTCCATGACCTTGCTTCTGTAGATGATATGATGGGATTTTCCCCCTGATACCTGGTAGATCGAAGCCTTCAGGGCTTGCTCTACTGCCGAAAGAACCGCCTTGGTGGAAAACGGTTTCGGAATGTAGTCCACGGCTCCCAGTCTCAATGCCTGCTTCGTATTCTCTATCGAAGCGTATCCGGTTATCAGGATGACGGGCATGAGAGGGTACTTGGCAGTTACATGCTTCAGAATATCTATGCCGGTGATATCGGGAAGGCGGACATCGGTTATCAGGAGATCGTACCTGCCTGTCCTGAGCCTGTCGAGAGCGTCCTTTCCATTTGGTGCGGTATCGCATATCAGACCGTTGCCGAGAAGCGTCTCCGAAAGTATCTCGAGTATCTCCGGCTCGTCATCGACGACCAGTATCCTGTAGCTTTTGTGTCTGAGCGCAGGCATATTAGACCAAATTGTACAAAATCGACCCTATGTCAATATTATGACAACACGAAAGATCGATACTTGAATAGGTTTCCCGCACTGAACGTGTTATGCATTACCATCGCAACGCTCCTGCTTTCGTGTGGAGGGGAGATCGATCCTGATGAAATCGTCATACGGGCAGCCGACCTGATCAGCACTCCCGTGGTTGATCCTGTTGTACAACCAGTTGATACGACACTGTTTCAGCCCGATACGATTACCATGCTGCCAGAGTCTCTGCTGATTGCTCAGCTCGATTCGGCCGCCGTCGACTCAACCCTCGATTCGCTCTCTGCGATTTCTGACTCCCTGCAGATGGCCGTATTGACTGCAGATACTCTGGCAAGCCCCTATTCTCTAATTGCAATTGAGATTAATGGATCACTCTACGCCAGCATAGGAAGCGTTGCAGGGATCGAAGCAGACGTTATCGGTGCACACTTCGTGAGATGCATGTGGTGGGATCTCAACCCCTGGAGGGATCTGATCGCGGGTGATTCCCTCTACGCCATCTACGATACACTGGGAACAGGCCTCAGAGAGAACTCAGTGGTTTGCCTCAGGTACGTGCCGGTGTCAGGATCCTCCTGTCATCCCTTTACCGTGTATACTTTCCTCCGGTCCGGCGACAACTTCCCCTCGATCTGGTACTCAGGCGGTGTCGAGGTCATCAGTATTCTGAGCAGGATGCCCCTGTCGACATTCGAGGAAGTTACCGGCATCTACGGAGAGCCCAGGGAGGGGCATATTCATGCCGGAGTCGATTACAAGGCTCCCGAAGGTACTCCCGTGCGTACCGTCATGGGTGGAACGGTATCCAGGACTAACTGGAACACGGTTTACAATGGCTACTGCGTGGAGATCGACTTCGGGGGTTACAGCGAAATATTCCTTCACCTCGAGGGCATTGCATCCGGTGTGGTTCCCGGAGCGCGTCTCAGCTCCGGTGACCGGATCGGGACCGTCGGGAACACCGGCAGATCCTATTCACCTCACCTGCACTACCAGATAAACGATCCCTCAGGTAACTCGATCGATCCATACCTGTACTTCAACTCTAACCGGAGATCGCTGGAGGGTTCAGACATCGGCGCATTCAGGGAGTGGACGGAGCGTTGTGACAGATGGCTTAGCGAAGGGAGCACGGAATGAACAAGCGTTTCGCTGTTGCCGTGCTCAACTGGAATGGTGCGGAAGTCCTTCCTGCCATGCTGAGATCCGTCTTGCCGCAGGTAGAGGAGTTGGGCGGAAGGCTCATCGTTCTGGACAACGGCTCCACCGATTCCTCAGCTGACGATATCGAGAGGGAATTCGGGGACACAGGCTGTTTCTCACTGCTCCGCTCACCCATTAACCTGGGTTTCACCGGGGGGGCGAATCTGCTTCTGCGGGAGGTAAGCGAAGAAATTGCGGTTCTTGCGAACAGCGATACCATTTTTCTGGAAAAAAGCCTGAAAATTCTCCTGGAGGCTTTTCAGAGGCATGCAAAGGCTGGTCTCATCGGTCCCATGCTCCTCTGGCCTGAGGGTGGGCTGCAGCCTTCGATGAGAGATTTCCCATTCCCTGGAAAACTGATATGTGAGCATCTGCCGATCATTCGGCGAGGCTCAGCCAGGTTCGGAGGGCACGACACAGAACGAAGAGCGGACTGGCTCGTGGGTGCGGTCATGGCCATGAGAATGGAAGCATTCAACAGCTTGGGCGGGTTCGATGAGGAGTACTTCATTTACCATGAGGAAACCGATCTCCAGTACAGGTTGAGTCAGCAGGGCTGGGAAATATGGTTCGTGCCTGATGCAAAGGTAATCCATGTGGAGGGAGCATCGACCAGAAAAGTATATGGACGGAATACTTACCTCCAGTATATTCCTGCGAAACTGCGATTTCTGCGAAAAAACGGCTATTCTGGCAGTGTGAGCATGTTCAGGGTGTACATGTTGATCCTTCAGATGGTCAGGCTGTTCACAGGTTGTGTAAACCCGAGAAAGCGCAACTCGGACATCAGGTACACACCATCGTACTGCAGAAGGGCTCTTTCTCTTATCTGGACGAGGGATACAGGGAAGCAAGCTGCCCCGGGAAAGATGGAAGTAGAGTAATGGCAGTCATTCTAGGCCTCAATTGCTACAAGCACGATGCAGCAGCTGCCCTGCTCGTCGACGGCGTACTCACGGGTGCGGTCGAGGAAGAGCGGTTCCGCAGACAGAAGCATTATGCGGACTACCCCTCGATGGTCATAGACTACCTTCTCGAGGAAGCGGGTCTGGGACCCGGGGACGTAGAGCACGTTGCGTACTACATGAAACCAGGGCTTGTCTTTGCCGAGAATATGATCTGCAGCCGACGATACATCCTCAAACCCGGTGGTGCGACATTCCTTCTCGGTCAGATAAACGCTGCAAGAAAGATGAGCCGGATAGTCGACAGGCTCAGGGAACATCTGGGCAGAGAATTCAAAGCCGAGATCCACTTCGTGGAACATCATCAGGCTCATGCGGTCGCCGGTCTCTACTGCTCCGATTACGAGGAAGCAGCCGTTCTCACCATGGATGGTGTCGGCGAGAGGGAAACGAGTATTCTCGCTAGTTTTACGAATGATGGTCACAGAATACATTCCCGGTCGGTCTTTCCTAATTCACCGGGAATATTCTACAGCGCATTGACGAAGCACCTCGGTTTTCAACCGGACAACGACGAGTACAAGGTAATGGGACTCTCCAGCTATGGAAATCCCGAGCACCTCGGTCTTTTCAGGAAGATTATCAGCGCCTCGAAGGCAGGGAAGATCCGGCTTGATACAGGTATGCTCGATATTCTGAGGGGTGTCCATCATGCAAGGTTCAGACATGGTGCCGAGAGCGTGGTCGGTCACCCGAGGCAGAAGGGTGAGCCGATCACTCCGCATCATCAGAATATTGCCAGTTCCGCACAGACAGCCCTGGAGGAAACGGGTCTTGCTCTGGCCAGATTCCTGAGAGAAGCATCAGGCCAGGAGAACCTTGTCATATCCGGAGGGGTGGCGCTCAACTGCGTGATGAACGGCAGGATAGAGAGGGAATCCGGATTCGCGAGTATTTACCCCTTTCCCGCACCTCACGATGCAGGAACTTCAATCGGGGCTGCGGTCATGGTCCATAGAAAGCTCTATCCCGGGGTTCCACTCATTTCACCCGGCAGTATGTATCTGGGTCCCGGCTACTCCGAAAAGCAGATCGAAGAAACTCTTCAGCAGGCCAGACTATCCTGGACCCGGCCAGACAATCTCGAGGATGTTATTGCACAGCAGATCGAGGCCGGGAAAGTCATCGCTCTGTTCCAGGGCAGGATGGAGTTCGGTCCACGTGCACTCGGGAACAGGTCGATTCTTGCCGATCCTCGCAGGAATGACATGAAAGACATCGTCAACAGCGTAGTGAAGCACAGGGAAGCCTTCAGGCCTTTCGCACCGAGCTGTCTCGAGGAATACGCGGGTGAATACTTCACGGGCTGCAAGCAGTCCCGGTACATGATCAAGACATATCCCGTTTCTGAGGGCAAGGCGGAAGTAATTCCCGCGGTCACCCACGTGGACGGAACCGCAAGGGTGCAGACGGTCACAAAAGAGCTCAATCCGTTCTATTACGATGTGATCGACTCATTCTACAGAAGAACGGGTGTCCCCGTCCTGCTGAACACTTCTTTCAACGTAAGGGGCGAACCGATTGTGACCTCCCCGGTAGATGCCGTCCGATGTTTCTACGGGACGGGGATTGACATACTGGCAATGCCGCCATTCCTTCTGAGAAAACAGCCCCAGAGTTCAGAGGAGATCTGATTTGGGTTCGATCCTTGGCAGGGGAACGGTCGTAATTATTGACTTGGATACGGAGAGGGCGGGTTCTCTGCGTTCTCTCATCCAGTCAATGGGCTACAATGCAATAATGGAGGTCGCAGCGCGGCCAGCGCTTCGAAGGATAAGATCCAGAGCCGTTAATGCGATAATCGTATCCGAATCCATCCCGGACATGCAGATGTCTACGTTTCTGGAGGCGCTGAAAAAAGTGCATCTTGCCACCGGTGTAGTCATATATGGAAAGAACATCAGCGCTTATGACGCAGTCAACTGGATGAAATCGGGAGTGGTCGACATCCTCTTCGATCCATCCGATTCCATGAGACTCAGAGATTCTCTCCAGAAAGCATTCTCGTTCTCAACCAGTAAGGCCAGGGATTATACATCCGGTGCGGGCCATGCGGCTGCAGACACGCCGCTGCTGCTCTACAGGAGCAGGAGCATGAAGGAAGTGGTGGCCAAAGCACTGCGGGTTGCTCCGGTCAAGGCGACGGTTCTGATTACTGGTGAGAGCGGAACCGGAAAGGACGTACTCGCCCGGGAGATACACAGGTTGAGCGGAAGAAGCGGCCTCTACACCGCAATCAACTGCTCGGCAATCCCGGAAACCCTTCTGGAGGATGAGCTCTTCGGGCACGAGCAGGGGGCTTTCACAGGTGCTGAACGTTCCCGCGAAGGCAGGTTCGAAGCGTCTTCAGGCGGCACAATTCTCCTGGACGAGATAGGGGAGCTGTCACCCGCCACTCAGGTAAAACTCCTCAGGGTGCTCGAGGAGGGGCAGATCACGAAGCTTGGAGGAAACACACCTGTACCGATCGATGTCAGGCTCATAGCTGCAACCAACAGCGATCTCGATTCACTCATCAGGTCAGGGTCGTTCAGGAAGGATCTCTATTACCGGTTAAAAGTGTTCGAGATACACATACCACCACTCCGTGCCCGGAAGTCCGACATTCCCCTCCTGGCAATGTCTTTCCTGCGGGAAGCAGCCGAGAGAAATGGACTGCCGTTACCCGAGCTGTCCAGGGAAGCTCTCGAAAGACTGGTTTTCTTCGGCTGGCCGGGTAATGTAAGACAGTTGAAGAACGTGCTCGAGAGCATGCTGATAGTATCGGGAGAGCGGATAGATTGCGATGACCTGCCCGACGAGATTCGCGAAACCGGCCCCGACAGGGATACGAGGGTCCTGCTGGAATTGCCGGCAACGCTGGCTGAAATTGAAGATCAAGTGATAGAGAAGACTCTGGAGTTGACGGAAGGCAACCGGACCCGTGCAGCGGAACTGCTCGGTATAGGCCGGAGAACACTTCAGAGAAAACTCAGTATCGATGACAGGGAATAAACGGCGGATCGTTCCCCGCCCTTATCAAACGGAGGATGGAATGAAAGTGATCAAGTACAATAGCGGAATTTCCGCGAGATCGGTGGGCACAGGGCTCGTTATTGTAGCGGTGGTCCTGTGGTTCCTTCTCGGAGGTCCCTTCTACATCGTCGGTCCCGAGGAAGAAGGTGTAATCCTCACGTTCGGCAGACATACCAGTACCGTCGGCCCAGGATTCCATCTCAAGTTTCCCTGGCCTATTCAGGTCGTATTCAAACCTGCTGTCAACGTTGTCAGGAGGATAGAGGTTGGATTCAGGACAATTCAGGGCACGAATCCACCACAGTTCAGGGGATTCGCAACGGACAGGGAGATGCTCCAGGAAGCTCAGATGCTTACCGGGGACGAGAACATCATCAACTGCGCTGCGATAATCCAGTACAAGATAAAGGACTCGGCCGACTACCTCTTCAACGTTCGCCATCAGGAGGGAACTCTCAGAGATATCTCGGAGGCAAGTATCAGGCTTGTCATAGGTGACAACTCTGTCGATGCCGTTCTGACAACGGGTAAACTGGAACTCCAGGGCAGGATCCGTGACACGGTCCAGGAGATGGCTGATGTCTACGGCCTTGGCGTAAACATCGTCGCTGTCCAGCTGATGGATGTTCAACCACCGAACGAGGTGTCCGCTGCATTCAAGGATGTGGCAACCGCCCGCGAGGACATGCAGGCTTACATCAACAATGCCGAGGGTTACAGGAACCAGGTGGTTCCGGCAGCAATTGCCGATTCGGTTACGATGGTCAACGAGGCGCTTGGCTACAGTACCATCAGGATAAACGAAGCACTGGGAGAAGCCTCCCGGTTCGTCGCCGTCGCCGAGGAATACAGGAAGAGCCCCGAGGTAACTACGACCAGGCTTCAGCTCGAAGCTCTGAGGAATATTCTCTCAAAAGTCTCAATCACGGTGGTCGACGGCTCCGCCGGCGCCCTGACACACTACAACCTGGGAGGGGGCGGACAATGAAACGCTTCAAGGCTTTGCTGATCACCGCAATTCTTGTCTTCATCCTCCTGGTGATAACGGGCGCTTTCTTCACGATTTCAGAGACTCAGCAGGCAGTGATTCTTCATCTCGGCAAACCCGTGAGGATCATCGTAGGCAATCGCACTCCCGAGGAGATGGCTGAACTCCAGACCTGGATGGACGAGAATGCTCCAGATGTCCCTTTAAGCATGGGAGCAGGGCTCTACTTCAAGATTCCCATCCTCCAGGAAGCAAGGATACTCGAGGACAGGATTCTCGAATACGACGACGACCCGGCCGATGTCGTCACGATGGACAAGAAGCACTTACAGGTCGACAGTTATGCAAGGTGGAGAATCGTCAACCCGCTGCTTTTCATCAGGAGTGTGCAGACCGAGTCTGCCGCAAGATCGCGTCTCGACGATATCATCTACTCCGTCATCAGACAGGAACTCGGGAGAAGTAACCTGATACACATCGTCAGGTCGGCAAACGATCCGGTCGGTCTCGGCACATCCGTTCGGCTGGTGGGATCGGTTACCTTTACCGACACAACGGCTGAACTGCAAATGTCTGGTGGCGAGATAATTGAAGTGACCAACCTCATCAGGATTCCACCAGGAGAAGGACGGAACAACCTCCTCATCAGGGTTGCGAACAGCTGTGACATCATGACGAGGGAGTACGGCATACAGATCATAGACGTGAGGATAAAGAGAGCCGATCTTCCTCCCGAGAACCAGGCCGCAGTCTTCTCGAGGATGCAGGCGGAGAGAAACCGTATCTCAACGCGGTATCGTGCCGAGGGTAACAGATTGGCGCAGACCATCTACGCCGAGACCGACCTCAAGGTCGATTCGATACTCTCACTGGCGACCATGACCTCACTCGAGATCCGGGGTCAGGCCGACAGTACCGCCGCGGCTATTTACGCCGATGCTTACAACACCTACCCCGACTTCTACAGGTTCTCCAGATCTCTCGAGACCCTTGAAGGAGTATTCGCAAGCGATGACGAAATTATCGTGAGTACTGAGGGCATATTCGAGTACATCATCTCCAAGCCCGGGGAGGTACGGTGACGGTCACCGATTTCGGTGACGACAGATACTGTTTCATCTGCGGTGAGAAAAATCCCTCGGGTCTTCAGCTCTCACCGGAGGGAAAGAATGGGGAGGGCACCATTCAATGGGTGCCCTCCAGAGAGTACCAGGGCTACACCGGTGTTCTGCACGGCGGGATAGTTTCCGCACTGCTCGATGAGGCAATGGCTTATGCCGCAATGAGCATTGTCGAACGCGCTGCAACCGTTGAGATAACGATTAGCTACCGCAAACCCGTATCCACCGATGAACCTCTCACCGCAAGCGCAAGAGTCATCGAGCACAGGGGACGGATGATCAGAGCCAGCGCCAGGATACTGCAGGGCGGGATCGAAAAGGTTACCGCTACCGCAAAATTCATTGCCGTTCCGGTTCCCCGGGAAGAGTGAGCGCCACGGAAGTTCTCCTGACCGGAGCAACCGGCAGGCTCGGGAGTGTGGTCAGGGAACTGCACTCGAGGCACTGGAACCTGACCGGTTTCTCCTCAGACGGCAGAGACGGCACTACCCCTCTCGACTGTTCGTCGATCGAACGATCGCAGCCGCCCGATCTGTCCGGATACGACCTCGTGATAAACTGTGCAGTCGTGTCATCACCGGGCAAATGCTCCCGCAAGCCCGGTACCGCATACCTGGTCAACAGCCTCTGGCCCGGCTGGTTAGCAGGAGAAACGGCCCGGCTTGGAATACCCCTGATACACTTCTCCACAGATCTCGTTTACAGCGGAGGAGTGCCGCCGTACAGTGAAACCTCTCCCGCGGTTCCATGCAGCCTGTACGGGTGGACGAAACTGCTCGGTGACATTGCTGTGCTTCATCGCAATCCGGAGGCTCTGGTGCTGAGAACATCCGTTCTCTTTGGAGAGGTCGAATGTCGTAGCACGACCTTTTCTCAGGATGTGCTGTCCGGCGCTGCGACTACTTTCTACGTCGACTGCTTCAGGAACCACACGTCCATACGCTGGCTTGCCGAAGGATTACACCTCATGGTCGACTCAGGCATCTCTGGGCTCGTACTCGCGGCGGGTGAGAACGATTCCAGCAGGTCTGCATTCGCCGAAGCGCTTCTGGCTCATGTCGGAAGAGAGACTGATAGACTGGTACTGGGATACGCAAAGGATGGAACCCCTCACAACCTGGCTCTCGACATGTCCTGGGCACGTACTGTCCTTCCCACTCCACCTCTTGATCTCAACGAATCCCTCAGCAGGGAGTATCCCTTCGGAAGTACAGGTTAACCCTCAAACGGTAGAATTGCCGGAATCAAGCTGATCCAATGCCGAGAGTTCGAATCCCGTCAGGGGTACCAGACTTCAGAAATGCTGATATCCTCGCCACCTGATGCTTTCTTATCTTTCCAGATTGCATTCGTATCAGCAAGCATGTTAAACGGTTGCCGGAAGTCCGCCTGAAGTGTTCCTTCACTCCAGGAGCAGTTCGAAAGCAGAATT
>CBDUZS010000041.1:0-23655 GCA_965371785.1 uncultured bacterium | reverse complement strand
GTAGTGGAAGCTTCCGGTGCATTTCGCTTGAATGACTCTGGATTGGAGTGGTTTCTACCATCACATGACAACATGGGATGGTCTGATGCCGTAAGGCTAATCCATTCTCTCGGAGAAGGCTGGAGATTCCCCGATACAAGCGAACTCATGCAATTTTCCGATTCATATCGTCAGTTGTACAATCGCTATCACACTGGAATGACCTTCTGGGCTGAAGACAATAGCGTCAACGGTATTTTCTCCGTTGTCAATGTTGATGCCGGTGAAGTGTATTCGCATGATGAAGCGAGGTTCGGTGCTATGGTCCTTGCAGTACGTGAATGCGACTGCATAGGAGTCATGTCGTCCCGAGAGCGGTTGCCCAGTATCGAAGACGCCAGGTTTTCGAGGGATACCTCAGGTAACATCACAGATCTTCATACAGGCCTGGTGTGGCATCTTGGTCCGGATAGAACCGGAAATGATATGTCGGAATACTATTTCCTTCTCCAGCTAGGATCATTATGGAGACTGCCAACGTTACAGGAACTGAGGAATCTTCATGAAGCCGGACTGGTCTGGCCATCCAACATGGGCCCATTCGAGCTCTTCGGTCTGTTCGGGAACGGCTTGTGGTATAAATCTGCCGAAGGACGGAGAGCATTCTCGTATCTGAACACCTTGTTCGGTTTCACATTATTTGGAAGCGTAAGACCAGAGGAGAACAGTGGTGAGGACTATAACTACATCAGACTCCTGGCTGTATCCGATCCGTACATGTTAGAATCTGAACTAGTCAGACCAGACACTATAGATCACTCAGCCAGGTTCCATGTTCAATCTGATGGCTCGATAATCGACCGGGAAACAGATCTACGATGGCTTATCGGGCCGGATATCGGTATTTCCGTTGGAGATGCCACTGACTGGATTCATGCACAAGGTGGACTCTGGCGATTCCCGACTCCATTCGAACTCGAAGATCTCTACGAGGCCGGTGTCACAACATCGTCCTGGGGGCCATTCGAGAACTCCGGAGTTTACGTCTGGTGTGATGATTCCGATGACGCCTGGTTATCTACAGTAGGAGTGGGTGTCAGTTGCTGGCAATTCACGTTCTTCGAGGGTGGCAGCGAGCAGGGGAGTCTTAACTTGGACAGGCTTCGTGTCTTTGCAGTAATGGAATAGTCGACTTCTAGGCACTCCATAGAATCCGATTCTATCTAGACGGTCATATCTTTGTTATTGGTAGACAAGCAAATAGTGGCGCCTCGACGAGGACTCGAACCTCGGACCTAGTGGTTAACAGCCACCCGCTCTACCAGCTGAGCTATCGAGGCACCAAAAACGCAGGTGAAGATAGACTTCCCATTGAGAACTGTCAAGAAATATAACGCCTTGAATGTGGAATGAAAAATCTGCATCGGGATAGAGAAAGCCCCCGGTTTCCCGGGGGCTTCAGGCACATGTGATTAGAAAGCTGTTTTCAGTGCGCCCCAGGTACTGGTCTCCAGAGAAAGCGAAACATCGACCTCGTAAATGAGGTCGTTCACCGGATCGCTAATCCAGAGAATATTGCCGCTGGGATCCATGGCCAGGCCCCTTGCGCCAGGAACCTGCTCGTACGTAATCTCAGCAACTCTGACACCGCTTTTGTTGAAGCAGGCAAGTGGAACCAGAGGGTTGTCGGATGCTACCCAGACCAGATCAATGCTATAGGGGACCTTCACAATGTCTCTTGTCTCACTGTACGATGTGAAGGTGGCAAAGTCCGTTCTGCCTGAGATGTAGGGAAGTGTGTAGCGATATGATTTGTTCTGATTCGTTGAACCGAGGTAAAGGTAGTTGTCTTCTGCGGAAAGTCCCGTCACCGACGAGACAGGGTTGCCTCAACCCCCGCACATATCTACCTGACCGAGGTAAGTCCCGTCAGGAGAATACTTGTAGACATAGCCCGTAGTCCCGTTGTTCCACAGACCCACCAGAATCATGTTGTGGGTTTCGGAGTAGGCAAGTCCTGTAGGGAAGTAACTGAAGGGATGTTCTACGAGAAACGATGACAGTACATCACCCGTTACGGGATCGATGCTGTACACGGTGCTCGTTACTTCACCAACCGCCCACAGCTTGCCGTCACCCCAGGCCAGGCCGCTGATGCCTGCATCGGGTGTGTTGAAAGTGCTTACGATGTTCGTTCCCATGACGATAGCCATCATGAAAAAGAGGACAACAATAGCTTTACGCATATGAATCTCCTTTCATATGGTAGGAAAATGATAAATCCTATGCGGCTGGTCAAGTTTCCGCATACGTTGCTGGAACTGTAGTTTCTTTTGTGATTCTCGTCGGGATATAGAAAACCCCCGGTTTCCCGGGGGCTTTCGTCGCTTAGCTTGATTAACTTAATCGAACATTGATTTCAGTTCGCCCCATGTCTGATGCTGCAGAGAAAGCGAAAGGTCGATCTTGTAAATGAGATCGTTCACTGGATCGCTTACCCAGAGGTAGCCATCGGGATCCATGGCAACGCCCCTGGCGTGTGGAACCAGGTCGTTCATGATGTCGTCCACTCTGACGCCGCTTGCATTGTAGCAGGCAAGCGTTAGCGTGGTGTTGTCGGATGCTACCCAGACCAGATTATCCGGTGTCTTCACTATGTCTCTTGTCTGGCTGTACAGTGTGAAGTAGCAGTAACTCACTCTGGATGCAATAGTGGGAAGAGTGTAGCGGTAGGCTCTGTTCTGATTCCGAGAACCCAGGTACAGATAGTTTGCCTCTGCGGAAAGTCCCGTCACCGACGAGACAGGGTTGCCTCAACCACCGCACATATCCACCTGGCCGAGATATGTCCCGTCAGGTGAATACTTGTAAACGTAGCCTGTAGTTCCGTTGTTCCATAAGCCCACGAGGACCATGTTGTGGGTTTCAGAGTATGCAAGTCCCGTAGGGAAATATGTTGAGGAGTGGGCAACGTAAAATGTTGAAAGTATCTCTCCCGTTTCGGGGTTGATACTGTGAACGTAGTCAGTTGTCTCATCAACTGCCCACAGTTTGCCGTCACCCCAGGCCAGGCCGCTTATTCCCGTGTCTGGCGCATCCAGTGTCAGTACGATACTCTTCCCCATGACGAGAGCCATCACGAAAAAGAGCGCAAAAATAGCTTTACGCATATGAACTCCTTTCCAAGCACTGGATAAATGATGAAAACCGTACCCGGGGTCAATGTTTCCGCATACGTTGCTGGAAATACTATTTCTCTTCGTGTTCTCCTTCATCTGCCTGGTGTGGAAAAGAACAAAATTTTGCAGTACATTGAATTGCCGGACCCGGGTACTGGACAGAACGGTCCGGACTACTTATAATCCGTCCCGTTATTGTTCATACGTGTAATGCACGTTGTTATGTTTCTTCGCGAGAGGTATCTGCTACTGACTGACTGGCCGATTCCAGGTGCAACCTGTCACCTTCATCAGAACTTTCCCAGTTCGAGTCTGAGTTCATTCCCGTTGCGAAGAGTATGTAATCGCCTTACGGCGCGGTTCGGGGCCGTTATCCCGTAGTGTGAGATGACCCCACAGTGGGGTCGAATAGCGGCTTCTTGCCGCAAACAGAGAAGGGGCTGTTTCAGCCCCGGGAACAGGAGCTCGAATGAGCAAGAAACTTTTTGTTGGTGGTTTGCCCTGGGCAACAAACGACGCTACTCTTGAGGAAGCGTTCGCACGCTTCGGCGAGATCGTCCAGGCGAAGGTCGTACTCGACCGTGAGACCGGAAGGTCACGTGGTTTCGGCTTTGTCACCTTCGAAACCGAAGAAGATGCAGCTGTCGCTCAGCAGGAGATGAACGGCCAGTCAATCGAGGGCAGGCAGGTGCGCGTCGATTTCGCCATCAGCAAACCTCGTCCCCCACGGGATAACTACTAAGCATCTCTTAAAAGAGGGGTGGTCCTTCGGGGCCACCCCTTTCTGTTCAGGGGAATCTCTGGAACAATGAACGATTACAGGATAATCACTGCCGCTGATGATCTGGAGCTGATCCTCGAGGGTGAGCAGCGCCTCACGGACGTCTGGCCCGAGTTCATGCTGAATGATTCCGTAGCAAACCGTTTGTGGGACAGACTCTACGATGTATTCCCGGAATTCCAGTTCGGTATGATCAACGGCGATGGTGAAGTGGTTGCGTTGGGTAACAGTCTCCTCCTCCGGTTCGATGATGACCTGTCCGAGCTTCCGGACAGGGGATGGGACTGGGCAATGGAGAAGGGATTCAGCGATTTCGAATCGGGACTCGAACCGAATATTCACTGTGGGGTGTCCATTACCGTTGCCAGGGAATGGCAGGGCAGGGGACTCGGCACCATGGCTGTAAGTGCTCTGCGTGACCTGGGGCTCAGCAACGGTCTGTCGACTCTGATCATTCCGGTCAGACCATCTCACAAGCATCTTCATCCAGAGCTGTCAATCAACGAATACGTTGCTCTCATTCGCGAGGATGGATTGCCCCGGGACCCCTGGCTGAGGATTCATTCAAGGCTCGGAGCGGACATGATCGGAATCTGCAGACAGGCGATGACCATCACAGGATCACTGTCCGACTGGAAAAAATGGACTGGACGGACCTTCACCAGGTCCGGCAGCTACCATGTGGACGGTGCTCTTGCCAGGGTGGAGATTGACCTTGTGGCGGACAGGGGAGTCTACGTGGAGCCGAACGTCTGGATGTGCCACGAACTGAGATAGATATCTCTCCTTTACTGACGACTCCCGGAAGGGTGTTCCTCATCCTGATTTGGACTGATATTCAGATGAGGATGGTAACTACTCTTTGTACGGGAGATGAAAACAATGAAAAGCCTTCTTCGAATTCCCGCGGTGATCTTCGCATCGATCTGCCTTTTCTCAAGCTGTCACAGTGTTACAGAGGTGAGCGGCTCCGTACAATCCAGTGTCACGTTCATCAGCACCTCCGATTTTACGATCGTGGACACTCTGGAGGGTATCACGGACGGCAGGTCAATCTGCTCGATCAACAGTACACTCTTCTTCGTCTACAACGCTTTCGGCAGGCTGTACAGGATAGATTCTGCTGAAATGGTCATTGATACCTCCTTCACAATCGATACGGGGACCGGGCAGCCTGCGTTCGGCATGACATCACCTCCTCCGAGATCGAGCCTTTACGTTCTGGGTTCCGGCGGACAGATCATTCAGGTGAGCATCGCATCGAATTCCATAGTAGGTGTTTTTTCACCAGGTCCCTCTACGGTTGCTCTCTGCAGTTCACGCTCGATGCCTAATACCAAGATCTACACTGTTGATGGACAGGACAACTACGTCAGGGAGATCAATCCTTCTTCTTATAACGTAGAGCGATCTGACTTGCTCTGGCTCACTCCCTCCTGCGTTACAATAGCCTTTGACGGCGATTCGCTTCTTGTCGGATCCGATGTAGGTGGAGGATATGCATTCGTAACACTCAATTCGGGCACTATGTCCGCACGTCCTCCAGAGGGTGTTGGCACAATAATAAACGATGTCATTCCCTACCCCTCTGTGGATGAGTACTACTATGCCTCCTTACCCAACTGGGGCTCCAGTTACGGTCAGATCCTGAAGATTGTACGGCCTGAACCGCCCTCTCCCGACTACGGTATTGCGGGGAATCCGATCAAGATTGCAGCTGACAATGGCGGACGCTACATCTACGTACTGAGCAACACTGGCGACGGAAACTGCCTTGTTACGGTAATCGACGAACTGTACGGTCAGGGACAGGTGATCGCCGAGATCCCCATTGACGGTTATCCGCAGGATATGTCAACCCACGGAGATGAGGAGTATCTCATCGTCCTTACTAGCGGGCCATCCTGAGGAAGGATAGATCGATCGGTGGCAGGATGAATCGTTCTCAGATGTTCATGATGCTGCTTCTTCTTGGTTCCGTTTGGAGTATATCCGGTTGTCACAGTGTAACCGAAGTTGGCGGATTGATTCAATCCAGTATCACCCTCATAAGCACGTCCGATTTCTCGATCGTGAGTACTCTCCAGGGTATCGAGGATGGCAGGGCCATCTGCTCGGTGGACAGCAGCCTGGTATTCGTCTACAACTCCTCTGGACGGCTTTACAGGATCGATTCGGATGAGATGGTCATTGATACTTCTTTCGTTATCGACACGGGTTCCGGGCAGCCTGCATTCGGCATGACATCACCTCCTCCGGGATCAAGCCTTTTCGTTCTCGGTTCCGGTGGACAGATCATTCATGTGAGTATTGCTTCGAATTCCGTAGCAGGTGTCTTTTCACCTGGTCCATCCACCGTTGCCCTCTGCAGTTCACATTCAGCTTCGGATACGATGATCTACACGGTTGATGGACAGGATAACTACGTCAGGGAGATCGACCCTTCCTCGCACAGCATCATTCGATCCGACGTACTCTGGCTCACACCCTCCTGCATAACGATAGCCCTTGACGGCGATTCTCTCCTCGTCGGATCCGAAGTAGATGAAGCGGTTGCCTTTGTCATACTGAATATGGGTCCGATGTATGCCCGTCCTCCACTGGATGTTTCCAAGGCCGTTAACGATGTTATCGCCTTCCCATCTGAAGATGAGTACTACTTTGCTTCCTGTCCTGAATGGGGCTCCGGCTCCGGTTCCGTTGTAAAGATCGAGAGACCTCAGGCAGCCAACAGGTTTGGTGTCGATGGACACCCGGTTAGACTCGTTGCAGACAATCCGGGACACTACCTCTTCGTACTGAGCAACACCGGAAGCGGAAGCTGTCTTGTTACGATAATCGACGAGTGGTTCGGTGGGGTGGTTGCTGAGATTCCCATTAACGGTTATCCCAGGGATATGGTAATCCACGGAGATGACGAGTATCTTCTCGTTCTTACCGCCGGATGATTCAATGAAGGAACTGAAAGGTCGGGGAGATCTGGTGAATATGCAGATAATGCTGATACTGATGTTCGTTGTCGTTCTGGGCATATCCGGTTGTCACACTGTAACCGAGGTCAGCGGGGCGGTACAATCCAGTGTCACGTTCATCAGCGCTTCCGATTTCTCTATCGTGAACACACTCGAGGGCATCGAGGAGGGCAGGTGCATCTGCTCGATCAACAGTGCACTCTTCTTCGTCTACAGCTCCTCCGGCAGGCTGTACAGGATCGATTCCGGAGAGATGGTCATAGACACTTCGTTCGTTATCGATACGGGTTCCGGGCAGCCTGCTTTCGACATGACATCACCTCCTCCGAGATCAAGCCTTTTCGTTCTGGGCTCCGGTGGACAGATCATTCATATCAGCGTTGCATCGAATACGGTTGTCGGTATTTTTTCCCCGGGTCCATCTACCGTTGCCCTCTGCAGTTCACGTTCGATGCCGTATGCCATGATTTACGCTGTAGATGGTCAGGACGAATACGTCAGGGAAATCAATCCTTCTTCGTATAACGTCGAACGTTCCGACTTACTGATGCTCAACCCATCCTGTGTAACGATGGCTCTAAGCGAAGATTCCCTCCTGGTCGGATCCGAAGTGGATGGCGCATATTCGTTCGTATCACTCGATACGGGTCCCATGTTTGCCCGCCCGGCTAAAAACATGGGTACGGCAGTAAGCGATGTAACTCCCTTCAACTCGGAAGAGGGATACTACTTTGCTTCCTTACCCTATTGGGGAATGAGCTCCGGTCGAGTAGAGAAGATAGAGCTGCCTGAGCCATCCTCTCGCGGTGGTTACAGTGTTTCAGGAAACCCGGTTAAGGTCAGTGCTGACAGCAACGGACAATACCTCTACGTTCTCAGCAACACAGGAAGCGGAACCAGCCTGGTTACAGTAATCGACGAGCTTTACGGTCAGGTGGTTGCAGAGATTCCCATCAGCGGTTACCCATGGGACATGGCAGTTCATGGAGAATACCTGGTGGTTCTGACAAGCGGAAGTTAGCCCTGTCTCCGGATGGGGGCTAGTAGCCCGTCTGCGAGATGATCCATTCCACAGCGTAGTCGTAAATAGGGTCTATTCCCGCCGCGAAATCCGCTTCGGTGGCTTCGACGTAGATGTCCGGCGGGACACCGCTGTTCTCTATGTACTCGAGGTCGAGATCCAGCCAGGTCCGCCATGGCATCTTGAAGCCGTAGCCCGAACCGAGGGAGTAACTGTATACTGAACCTCCGATATTCAGACCGAGTGTTGTGTCTCCTATCAGAGTCACGTTCGGCATCGCTCCCATCGCTTGAATGAAACCCTCGGTATTCCCCGAGCAGAACTCACCTATCAGTACGGCAACCGGCCTGTCGCTGAACTGCCAGGCACCCCTCTGGGTACGGTAGACGGCTTCGGGTTCGGAGAAATCATCATGCCCCGGGCCGCTTCGCCACTGGAGGTAGTAGACTTTTGTAGTCTTGTAGGGGAAACGCTTCACGATGAAAAAGGACGTTCCAGAATTGGTGTAACTGCACATTCTCATATCGATGATCATGCCGGGACTGTCAACGAACTCCTCGAAGACGGCATCGAACGTACTCTGATTAAAGCTCATCTGCTGGAACAGCATGTAGGGGATGGAATCGTTTACGAAGCAGTCCCCCCACCCGAAGATCGTGTCGTTCCAGGCGAACTCCCATTCACCGAGGATCTCCAGAATGAGATCCGTATCGAAGTTCTCTTCAATTGTCGGAACGTACGTGGGGATCAGAGGATTCAGAGTATCCGGAGTAGTCAGCATAATATCCGCGTCTTCGAGCTCTCCCAGCATTTCCGTCAGAATTACCATCAGATCATCGGATGTCTCCGCTGCCTCAACCTGAGCTATGTAAGCGTCGCAGAGGGCATCCCAGTCGATATTCCTCGTGGAGAAGCCTGTGTAGTCCTGATCGAAGGTCTCGCAGAGGAGTTCGAACTGGGCAACGAGATCACCGGGTAATTCATGTGTGGCGGGGTTCTCGAAGCATGCGGAGCTGAGAACGAGTGAAAGCGTGGCAGCTGCAACCAGAGACAGGAGTAAACCGTTGTTACGGCTGTTATTTCTCACAGGAATTCCTCCCAGGGGAATGGATTATGGTTCATACAGTGTTTCGTCCCGTACAACATAAGGCTGTTCCTTTCGGGAGTCTATGCAGATAGTAGGGGAAATGTAAACACACCCTGGAGGAGTTTCATGCAGAAGAAAGCCATTAGAATCGGGAACGGTTCACTGATTTGTTCATTCCCAATCCTGTTGCTTGTACTCGTTGTTTCTTCGGCGTTCGCAGGCACTACGGGGACGATAGCAGGCCAGGTCAGGGACACCTCGGAAGCCCCCGTCATCGGCGCCAGCGTCATGATCGAAGATACTCCACTCGGAGCCGTAACCGACGCGAACGGCGAGTACTTCATTCATGGCCTTATTCCCGGGTCTTACACCGTGACCGCGCGTATGGTCGGAAAGTCTGACTTCACCAAAGAGGGAGTATCCGTTGTAGCCGACCAGATCACAAGAATCGATTTCGTGCTCGACTCCGAGGCCGTTGGCTGGACGGTAGTACAGGTTACAGATCAAAGGAATCTGATACTCCAGGACGTACCCTCCACGATAGTCGTTATCGATGCCGAGGAGATAAACACCATGCCGGTAGCGGGAGTCCTGGATCTTGTCGACAGGCAGGCCGGAATCATTTCCCGGGGGGGAGGTATTCACGTAAGGGGAGGAAGGGTTGGAGAAGTTGCATTTCTTCTCGACGGAATTCCTCTTCGTTCTCCCATCACGAACGTCTTTGTCGTCAGTATTCCCCTGGCAGCCATATCGGAGGCTTCGGTGATAACCGGGGGTTTCGGCTCGGAGTACGGTAACGCGATGTCCGGTATTGTAAACCTCGTATCAATGGAGGGGGGAGACGAGTACTCGGGCACCATGCGATTTCGTGGGGGGGATTTCATAAGCCTGCGGGGAGAGGAATCCTCATCGGGGTATGAAACCCCGTCCGAGAACGATAATTTCAGGAATAACTGCACTAACGTCACCGCATCTATTGGCGGACCGGAACCCCTGACCGAAGTGCTCCTTCCCGCTATCGGGATCGACGTTCCCGGTGAAGCAAGTTTTTTCGCCGCGGGTGAATGGCAGAAAAGCGGTTACAATTTCCTCGACAGCAGGGACTACTGGGAGAACAACTGGCTCAACGACTGGTCCGGAATGGCCAGGCTTACCTACCGCCCCACGCTGCGGACAGGCATTTCTTTCTCAGCCTACTACACTTACCGTGAAATGGGCTGGGACGAGTGGATATGGTCTCGACTGGATCAGGTCGAGTACATCGGAGCCACACCTTATCTCGGCGAAAACCCCGACTACGCCCTTCCCGTCAGGTTCAATGAGATTCTCGGAATCACGGGATCTCTCACGCAGATGCTGGGAGAGGAGTCCATTCTAGAGGTCAAGGTGAACCAGACAGAATTCGACCACTGGAGAAGAATCCGGACCGAAGAGGGAGGCTACGTTGGAGAAGGATACGATCCCTTCGACTGGCTTGCCTTCTTCACACCCGGAGAGCGTGTTGCGGATAGTCTGGGGTTCTATCATACCGGCATGCACCAGAACGTATGGCTGGAATCCAGAAGCACTGTTGCCACGGGAATCGTTGATCTGACGGCCATGCTGAATCCCAGGCACCAGATGAAGTTCGGTATCGAGGGGCGTTATTACGACATATACGACTACAGTGTCTACGCGGAGGACGTCGCCAGCATAATCGTGGGACAGTGGGACGCATATCCCAGCGCGGGTGGAGCATACGTCCAGAGCAAGGCGAACTTTTCCGGCGGGATGGTAATGAACCTGGGTGCGAGGTTTGACTGGTTCAATCCGAATTGCAGTGAATTCGATGCGGAGGAAGGCCGGGAGGTCGATGTTGCGCCAAAGTACCAGATAAGTCCCAGATTCGGAATCACGCACCCCGTGACGGAGAACGATGTCTTCTTCGCAACCTATGGTCATTACTTCCAGATGCCCAGCCTCAACCAGATGTTCATGGAAACGGACTACAACATCTCCGGAGCATACTCGCTGGTCGGAAATCCCAATCTCGAACCCGAGAGGACGATCGGTTACGAGGCAGGTCTCAGACACCTCTTTGACGATCTTACTACGATTGCCTTCTCAGCCTTCTACAAGGACATGACCGGGCTCGTCAGAGCGGCGGAGAACTTCAACGAGGAGTACAACTATTACTACCTCTACGAGAACGAAGACAGCCACGGCACTGCAAAGGGCATCGAGGTAACGCTGTCAAGACGTCCGGGTGGAATCCTGTCGGGTAACGTGAGTTACTCTTTCTCCCTTGTTAAGGGCAGGTACTCTTCTCCCGACGAGCAGTACGAATACTACATCGAAGGTTATACGTTATCTCCAACCAAGGACAACTACCTCGACTGGGATCAGAGACACAATGCAAGCGCTCACATCGATCTGAGTTTTCAGCAGGGAGACGGCCCGGTATTAGGAGGAATCAGGATACTCGAGGGAGCCACCGCAGGCGTTGACTGGACGTGGGGAAGCGGTTTTCCCTACAGCCCACCTTCAGGAGGCTCGGCGCTTCCTCTCATCAACACTGAACGATACCCGGCAACGATGAGGACGGATCTCAGGCTTTCGCGGAAGGTATGGCTTGGCCAGATCACGCTGAGAGGTGAATTCACAATCTTCAACCTCTTCAATCGCAAAAATATCGAACGTATTTACGATACAGGTCTTTACGAGGAGAGCGGTTATCCGGGTGGGGACATGAACAATCCGGCAGCGTGGTCGCCGGCAAGGCACATTCTATTCGGACTATCCCTGGAATGGTGAGAGGGGGCTGTCCTCAGCCCTGATTCGAGTACCGGACCGATTCGTCATGGCTTTCAGTTACCTGTTCCGGCGCAGTCTCGGGAGGTTTCTGTTTCTTCGTGATCGGTACATCACAGCAGCATCCGTTGTCGCCATCACACATGGATTGTTCCTCCTCTCCGGGTTCCGGGGCAACACCCGATACTGCTGAAATAACCGTGTTAGATCAAGCCCTTGCGGGCTCCTGATTCTTTTCATAGCGTTTTCCTAAGATTTGAAAGGGGTCACGATGACAACCATCGGCAAACTTGCGGAGAACGAACTAACGAAACTCGCTGATCCTGAGAAGGCCGCATCGATGGCCAGCTACATGAAAACCGATACGCCCTTCTTCGGTGTTCAGAAGAAGGAGAGAGACAAGGTTCTCGAGAAGCTCATCGAGCAGTACTCACCTGTTGCTGCAAAAGCTTACAAGAACAACGTACTCGAGCTCTGGCACATGCCCGGCAGGGAGGAGAAGTACCTGGCAATCTCTTACGCAAGGAGTTTTCCGAAGTTTCTGACACCATCGCATCTGCCCCTCTTCGAGAGACTGATACGTGAGGGAGCTTGGTGGGATTTCGTCGACGAGATCGCTCAGCACTGCGTTGGGAGAATCCTCCTCGATCACAAGGAGACCATCGCGCTGATCATGCACCAGTGGGTGAACGACGAGAACATGTGGAAGAGACGCACCGCAATTATCTGCCAGAACAAGCATAAAGAGCAGACGGACAAAGGCATGCTGTTCGGTTTCTGCCTGAAGAGAGCTCACGAAACCGAGAACTACATCCGGAAGGCAATCGGCTGGGCACTCAGAGAGTATTCCAAAACGGCCCCCGATGCAGTTGTCGATTTCCTGAAGACGAATCGCCACAAACTCTCCAGCATGAGCTTCAGAGAAGGCGCAAAAATATTACACAAAAAGGGTCTCATCGACTGACCGGGACGAAATCGACTAGAAAGAGACTCGGCCAGTTCTTTCCCGTTACGAGAAATGCCCCTTCTTCCGGATTCCAGGCTATTCCGTTCATTACACCCACACCAGGCCCGCTGACTTCTTCAACCAGGTTTGAGGCATCTATTACTGCCGCAACCGCTCCGCTCTCCGGATCGATCTTGAGAATACTGGGAGTCTGCCACTTGTTCGCGTAGACGTAGCCTTCATGGTACTCGAGTTCGTTCAGGAAGTACTGAGGTATGCCGTCCATTGTAACCGCCACGGTGAAAATGGCTGCGAAAGTCAGTGGATCGCGGAAATGGAGAAGGTCGCTCCCATCGGTGGTGATCAGGAAATCCTCAGACCTGCAGATTCCCCACCCGTCGGTCTCGCAGTGGAACTCCCCCAGCTTCTCGAAGGTTTCAGGGTCGTAGCGGAAAACCCTGCGCGAATGCCATGTCAGTACGAGTATCTCCCCGTTTGAAAACGTCAGCCCTTCTCCGAATACGGAAGCCGGGAGGGCAACGTATCTGAGGATTTCCCCGGTGAGGAGGTCCACTTCACGAAGGGTGGAATGGGTGTAGCGGCCCGTGCTCTCGAACAGATTGCCATCATTCATTTCCAGACCCTGTGTGAAAGCCGTGGAATCGTGGGGAAAGATCGCGATAACCACTGCGGTAAGCTGCAGTGCGTGGGGAACCTGAGCAGAGCCTGATGTTGCCGGATCATGGGTCCCGCAAGAAAGAATACAGATTGCAGGAAGCAGAGCGACCCGGCTTCTCATCAGGCGTATTACTGTCTTTCACCCGAAGGCGATGATCCGGATTCTCCCGAGGATCCTGCTGTACCTCCCCGACCTGTGGAAGTGTCCGGAGTGGACGAACCACTTCCTGCGCTGCTTCCCGACCCGCTGGCGCCGGTTGCAGAAGAGGATTCCCAGCTTCCTGCGGTAGCACTCAGGAACCTGTCCGTTCTGACGGCGATATCTTCTGCGGGAACATCCGGGAAGCCACCGGAATCAAGGATTTCTTCCACGTAGTCGATCCTGTCCTCCGGTGATGGGTGGGTCTGCCAGAAGCCTGGTCCGGAGCGATCGGTTACCTCGGACATCTTTTCGAGAACGGAGACCATTGCGCCGGGATCGTATCCGGCAGCAGCGGCTATGTACAGTGCAAGGCTGTCAGCCTGCTTCTCCGAATCCCTGCTGTAACCTCTTGTTATCAGGTTGGTCGTTATGTCCTCTACGATATCGCCATAGTTCTCTGTTGCCTCCTGCAACTCGTTGCTTCCCATATGGGATATCGCTTCGGTTCCGAGTGTTGTGAATGCACTGGTCCATCTGGCGCTGCTGATCGAGTTGATACCATGCTCGAGAGATACGTGAGCGAGCTCATGTGCCAGGATGCAGGCAAGTTCCTCCTCGTTGTCGGCGAGATCGAGAAGCCCGGTGCAGATGAATATGCATCCGCCGGGGCAGGCCAGGGCGTTGATATCATCGCTGTCCACGACCAGGAAATGGTAACCGCCGAAAATCGCCGGCTTTGGTGTGAAGCATGCCAGAGTGGAACCCGCGACGTTGATGTAGTTCTGCAAGCCCTCTGATTCCAGGGGAGTGTAGATTCCCAGGACGTTTGCCGCAACCGATCGTCCGAGATAGTACTCCTCGGTGGCTGTGATCCTGCGGGAAGCGGCACTGAAGGATTCGACAACGTTTACAGCGCTTTCGACCTCATCGCTTTCGATGATGTCGACGAGGTCTCCCAGACCGAAGCCGAGAAGGGATGGGAGAAGCATTAATACTAGAGGCATCATTAGCGTTCACCCCCCGAGGAGGGAGCAGGAGCCCCAGGAGGTTCGTCCCCCGATATTAGCCTGCCCTCGACCAGGAAGCTGTATATCTCTTCAGGTGAGACATCGAAAGCTTCCATCTGATCTACAACATCGAAAACAAGCTCCGGGTGGCTGTTCTTGTACGAGTTCTCTACATCGGAGTTGAACCCGCGTCCGGCCAGCATGATCTCATCGCTGGTGACTTCCCCTGAACCGGATCCGATCTGTCCACCGCTGAGAACCGCTCCGGTGAGAGAAGTGGCATGAACCCAGCCTGTAATGCCGCTGGATGTCAAGACCCTGAACCAGTCGCTGCTCTCCTCGAGAATGGTAACGGTATTGCCGAACTCCAGCTCTCCAACCGGCGTTGCGTAGAACACCGGCCTGGGGAAGACGTGCTGGCTTTGAATCTTAACAGTTGCCGAACCGCCGACAACAGGGTCATCTCCCGCGAGGGCGAGGGGGAGTGCCGCTATCAGGAGTACTGCCGTGATGCTAAGGATCTTCACTGAAACCTCCGCTCCGGAACAGGATATTCCAGAATATCCATAAAACTGCTAAAGGCTTGTATCATGATTGAAACCTGTCTCAAGGATGATGGGTTGTCCAGAGTCGCAGAGTGCTCTCACCGCGAGTATTACTTCTGTGTGAGAGTGAAGACTCCATCCCAGCGTTCACCCGGTGAGGTTTTACTCCCCTCGGCCAGAGAGGTGCACCGCGCTGCAAGCACGGATGATGGTCCGTCCCCTATTGCAGAGAAGAGGCCATGTGCTTCAGAGAAATTGCCCTTGCGGTAGCACTCCAGGGCTTTCGCATACGCTTCGAGAGCGGTTTCGGTCCGTTGGTCGAGCTGGCCGACAGGGCAGATCAGTTCGAACAGAACGACCGGTTTCTTCTGCCCCACGACGAGTACCGTGTCGAGTTCCCTGAAAACGAATTCGTTCCCCGAAGCATCTACGGTGACACCGGTTGTCATAATGGTAGTGTTGTACAGCTTGTTCGTTCCCTCCAGCCTGGAAGCCAGATTGACTGCTTCACCCATTATCGTGTAATCGAAGCGCTTCTGCGAACCCATGTTGCCTACGACCATGTCGCCGCTGTTCAACCCCATTCTCGTGAACAGAGGTGGAAATCCCTGCTGCTCCAGCTCGGAGTTCATGTCGCGGTGAAGTTCCCGGCACATCCAGGCGCTCCTGCATGCCTGCAGGGCGTGATCCGGAACATCCAGCGGGGCGCCCCAGAAGGCTATGATCGCATCTCCCTCGAACTTATCGACCGTTCCGCCGGTAGAGAGAATCACATCAGTCATCCTGGTGAGGTAGAGGTTGAGCAGGGTGACCAGACGCTCGGGATCAAGCCCCTCGGATATGGATGTGAATCCCCTGACATCGGAGAAGAAGGCCGTCATGCACCTCTTCTCACCACCCAGCGTGAGGAGCTCCGGATGTCTTGTGACCCTTGCAACCACTTCCGGTGACAGGTACTGAGCGAAGGCGGTGCGGATTGCCTTCTTCTGTCTGTTCGCATTGTTGTATGAGGCTATCCCGCCCATGAGGAGTGTCAGGAAACCTGAAGAGAGTGGAAAGAGTGCATCGAGCCAGATGTTGTTTCGGAAAGCAATGAGTGTGAAGGCGGCAAAGAATGCAAGAACGAGCCAGCCGGACAGGGCAGCAAAGCTAACCGATCTGATCAGTAGAAGACAGACCGCTATCAGTAGCGACACGGCAAGTGCGTAGAGCACCGTCTGCCATCGGGACACACGTTGGATTGCCTCACCCGAGAGGATGTTATCAACAGCGGTTGCAAGGACTTCCACTCCCGGGCAGAGGGGGGAGTAGGGTGTAGGCTTCAGATCGTAGAGCGCGGGATCTGCATAACCGAAGAGAACTACTGCATCTTTGAAGATCGAAGTGTCAATGGGGGGCTCCGCTCCGGTCTCGCGTGCTTCGATACAGGAGAGAAGCTCTGCAATGGGAAGTGTTCTGTAGGATCCCGCGGGGCCGTGGTATCTGAGCTGCAGCCGCCCATTACCTACTAGAGGGATGCTGATGTCGCCCATCTGAAGGAGGTCAGGCGAGATTCTGATATCGGGTCTGCCTGCTGCGAGCCAGGCTACGGCCAGTGGGAGAGAAGGCACGGTTCCTCCGGGAGTTCTGGTTGCGAGCCTGATGCTTCTGAAGATTCCGTCCGGGTCCTGTCTATCCGAACTGCTGCCAAGGAGGGTTGCACCTTCGGCAATCGACTGCCATGGCGGAGTGCACGTCCAGGCCGAGTCGAGAAAATCTGTCTCTCCCAGCAGCGGGAGGATGGCATTGTCCGGTATGGTGTAGCCCTGTCTTCGCTGAAGACCCATCACGAATACGGTATTGCCTTGTCTGGCGATTTCACCGAACCGGACGTCTTCCGATGCATCGTAAACGGAAGGCAGATCGTACAGGATATCGAAAGCAACGACTGCCACACCGAGATCCTGCAGGTAGGCCAGACATGCGGAGTAGATCTGTCTGGGCCATGGCCAGGAAAGCCAGGACATGCGCTCGAGCGAGCCACCGTCCACTACGACCAGCACAATGCTGTTCTCAGCCGAGACGCTGTCGGGAAAGAGGGTGAACCTGAGGTCGAGTGTCCTGCTTTCGAGGGTCTCCCAGAACTGAAGCCCGGATAGAAGCAGGACGAGGAACACTGAACCAACGGCAATTCCGGCAAGTTCGAATTTGAATGCGGTTGTTGTGTCCCTGACGGACTTCATCTAGCTGTCTTCCGCAAGAATCTGATCAGCGGTAAGACGGCCCGTTTCGACCAGGTACTCCCTGAGGGCAAGAACCGGTTTTCTGCCGAAATCGGAGCCTATCGAGCTCATCAGGATTCCGATTGCCATCGTATCAGGCATCGGATCCCTGTAGTGTCTCCTGGATGTGAGAGCCTCGAAAACATCAGCCACCGCAATTATTCTTCCTCCAATGGTTATTGCATCACCTGCCAGACCATCGGGATAGCCGCTCCCGGAGAGTCTCTCGTGATGCTGGGATGCGAAAGTGGGCACCATCTTCAGGTCCTCCTCGAATTCTATCGATTCGAGGATCTTGCGGGTGTGTTCGACGTGTGTCTGTATGACGCAATGCTCGTCGGGTGTGAGTTTACCCTCCTTCTTGAGAACGGAGTCCGGGACACCTATCTTGCCGTAATCGTGAAGCAGGGCTGCATAGCGGATGGCCACAATCGTCTTGTTGTCCAGATCGAGCCTCGACGCTATTTCCATGGAGTAGTCCATGACCCTCGTGCTGTGTCCGGCGGTGTATGGATCTCTCGATTCAATCGACTCGACCAGGGCTCCTATGAAGCTGTCGAACATCTTCTTACGACTATCGAGGAGCGTAACGTTCTCGATGGTGACGGCGGCCTCACTGGCTATTGCCTCCAGGAAGGAGATATCGCCTGAAGAGAAGGTTCCATTTATCCTGTTAACAACCTGGAATACGCCTATTACCTTGCCGGAGGGATTGATGACCGGGACCGTGAGCAGGTTTCTGGTCACGAACCCAGTTTTCATGTCAACCGTCGGATTGAATCTGTCGTCCCTGGACGTATCTTCTATCGAGAGCACTTCACCCGTTCTGAAGACATGGCCGGCGATACCGCTGTCCGCCTTGAAGCGGATCTGTCTGCGTTCCCCCTCGGCGACGAATGACCAGAGTTCATCAGATTTCCCGTCGTAAAGGAAGACGGAGGATCTCTCTGCTTCGAGAATTCTGCTCGTTTCGCTTATCAGCAGGTTGATCAGGGAGTTGATGTTTCTTGCGCGACTCATTTCACGCATCAGTGCGACTAGCGTCCTGAGTCGTTCCGTATCGAGATGCTGTCCTGTATCGGCTGTGTCAGTGCTCACAGCAGCTCCGTTCAAGGGGAGAAGGGGAGTCGCCCTGTCAATCGTATGATAAGGGATGAGGCACCTTCGGGGAAGCAATGCCCGTCAGGCTTTCACAGGCGACTTCACGGGCGTATAATCACCTGAACTCTGCCGGAAGGAATCGAATTGTCTCCTTCACTGCCCGCGGTGGCCATAGTTGGCCGCGTGAACGTTGGCAAATCAGCGCTCTTCAACAGGCTCGTCGGTGGAAGAACGGCAATCGTTGACGAGATGCCAGGTGTCACACGCGACCGCAATATCGGTCAATGCAACTGGTGTGGTTACGATTTCTTCGTAATCGATACCGGAGGTCTCTCCCCCGGAAGCGACGATCCTTTCCAGAATGCCATTGAGAAGCAGATAGGACTGGCAATCTCCGAAGCGGATGCGATCATACTGATCGTTGACGGTCGAACGGGAGTTCAGCCCTTCGATGAGATCGCAGCAGACCTGGTGAGAAAGGCCGGAATCCCCTCGTTCGTTGCCGTGAACAAGATCGACAACGTATCCATGATTCCTCTTGCAGATGAGTTCTACGGTCTTGGACTGGGTGATCCATGGCCGATCAGCGCACTTCATGGCCAGGGCACGGGTGATCTCCTCGATGCAGTTGTGGGTGTTCTTCCAAGGGTCGAGAGTGTGGAAACCAGTGAGCTCTCGCTCGCAGTTATCGGAAGACCGAACGTCGGCAAGAGCTCCATCGTGAACAGACTCTGCGAGAGCGATAGGAATATCGTAACACCTGTTCCCGGAACCACGAGAGATTCCATTGATACATTCGTCATTTCTCAGGATCAGCGGTTTCGTCTCATCGATACCGCTGGATTGCGCAGAAGATCGCGGAAGATGGACGATGTCGAGTTCTACAGTACCCTCAGAGCCTGGAAGAGTGTCAGCCAGGGTGATGTGGTGCTTCTCCTGATGGACGCGTCAGAGTTTCCTGCTCAGCAGGACCTTCGAATAGCAGGGCGGGCATGGGACCTCGGCAAGGGGCTGCTCTTCGGAGTGAACAAGATCGATCTGGGGTTGGACAAAGACAAGTGGATCCGTGAGATCATCAGGAGATTCCATCCTGCGAGGTGGGTTCCCATCCTGTTCTTCTCTGCGGAAACCGGACAGGGTGTGGGGAGGATTCTGCCAATGGTTTCACAGGTGGGAGCCAGGAGAAATGCGGAAATCAAGACGGCTGAGCTGAACAGGATTCTTCATACCGCCACAGAGAAAGTCCAGCCTCCCTCGCCGAGGGGAAAGGCGGTCAGATTCTTCTACGCGACACAGGTTGGAACGAGGCCTCCCAGATTTCTCCTGTTCGTGAACAGACCTGCTGACGTACAGGAGAACTACAGACGCTACATCGAGAACAGTTTCAGGAATGCTCTGAACATGAACGGTGTACCCATCAGGATCATCTTCAGGAAAAGGGAGCACTGATGCCGCTCAGAGCGATTCTCATGGCGATAACAGCCTTTCTTATAGGGGCAGTACCTTTCAGCTACCTCATCGGCAGATCGAGAGGTGTCGATCTCAGGAAGGTCGGCTCGGGAAACATCGGTGCAACAAACCTCTGGAGGAGTTGCGGCAGAGGGGCGGGGGCAGCAGGACTGGTTCTGGACGTGCTGAAGGGAGCAATCCCCGTTCTTCTGGCGAGGTTTCTGCTCGGGCAAGGTGAAGTGCTTGTGCAGGCTGTTGTTGCGTCGGCCGCAATACTCGGTCACGTCTACTCTCCATTCATGAGGCTGCGTGGTGGAAAGGGTGCTGCAACTGCGCTTGGTGCGCTGATGGCTCTTGCCCCCGTGCCCGTGCTCGTCGCACTTTGTATCTTTCTCGTGGTGCTGTTCCTGTTCAGGATCGTTTCCCTTGCTTCGATCCTGGCCGCGGCCGCACTGGTTCCAGCCGTGCTTCTCCTGCGGAGGGGAAGCGGTGATCTGCCTGTACAGGTCGCATGCTGTCTCGTTGCAGCCGTTGTGATCCTGCGGCACCGGAGGAACATCGTCAGAATATGCAAAGGCAGGGAAACACGCATAACCGGAGGGAAGGACGTCGGGTGAGCACCTGGAGCCCCGGCAGGTTGTCGCTTCTCATGTCCAGCCTTGTGGACAAGGATCTCAAGGTCAGGTACAAGAGGTCGATGCTGGGTTTTATCTGGTTCCTGCTGAAACCTGTCTTCAGCATGGTGGTCTACACAATAGTCTTCACGAAGATCATCAGATTCGGTGGAAGCATTCCTCACTTCTCTCTGTTCCTGCTGACGGGGCTGCTTCCATGGAACTTCTTCTCCGCTTCCGTTTCGGCATCCACGTCGGCGCTGCTCGAGAACCACAGGCTGATAAGGAGCATCTACTTCCCAAGGGCAGCCCTGCCCGCATCGGGTGTGGCTGCAAACGGCGTACACCTGCTCCTCTCGATGGCCGTCCTCGAACTTGTGATGATCTCTTTCGGCCATACTCCGGGCTGGTCGATCGTGCTGCTCCCAGTCGTACTCCTTCTCTTCGTCATCATGACCACGGGTTTCGCGATGATCTTCTCCGTATGCAACGTCTTCTACCGGGATGTCGCGCAGTTCCTCGAAGTGCTGCTGCTCGCCTGGTTCTACGCATCACCTGTGATCTATCCACTGGGTGAAGGGCTGGTGCCGGCCGGTTTCGACAGCGTCATAAGGCTGAATCCGCTGTCCGGTGTCATGGAGATATTCCACTCAATTCTCTACCGCGGGACGTGGCCTGAGCCCTGGTGCTGGTTGTCCGTTACGGTCTGGACAGCAGTAGTCTTCACCACAGGGCTTCTCGTCTTCAGAAAAGCTGAGCCAACCGTGGTCAAGGAGCTCTAAATGAGGGTTAGAAAGCAGGTTGAGCGGACTGGAACCGGTGAGGTTGTCTTCGGGAACGTAACGCTTGATTACAGGCTCTACCATGACAGAACTCTCACGATATTCGAGACCCTGCTCAACATCTTCGGGAGGAAGACATCAAGGGAGTGGTTCAGAGCGCTCGACTCGGTCAGCTTCTCGATTTCCAGAGGAGAATCCGTTGCTCTCATCGGTGCGAACGGGGCCGGCAAGTCCACCACTCTCAAGCTGCTGGCAGGTATCTACGAACCTACTTCCGGTCGAGTATCCTCAGGCGGAAGGATTGCCTCTCTGCTCGATCTGGGCGTCGGTTTCCATCCGGATCTGACCGGTGCCGAGAACGTCTACCTGAATGGGGCATTACTCGGATTGACACGCGTTCAGATGAAGGCTCTCCTTCCCGAGATCGCCTCTTTCTCGGAGTTGGAGAGGTTCATGGATACTCCCGTGAAATACTTCTCAGCAGGCATGTTCATGCGGCTAGGCTTCGCTCTTGCCACCTCCGTTGAACCCGATCTGCTCCTGATCGACGAAGTACTCGCGGTGGGTGATGCCTCTTTCCAGGACAAGTGCTACGACAGGATCTTCGGTTTCAAGGGAACCGGAAAGACAATCGTCTTCGTCTCGCATGACAGTGAAGCAGTGTCCAGGTTGTGTAACAGAGCCATATGGCTCGACAAGGGTAAGATCATGATGGATGGTCCGGTCCAGGATGTTCTTGCCGAGTACCTTTCCGGAGCCACCAGGAAATCGCATGCGATCTCGGTCACACCAAGGGAATGGGGGAGTAGAGAGGTCTGGTTCGAATCGGTGAGACTCACCGACACCTCCGGCGCCCTTGCTCATTCCTGGAGGAGCGGCGAGAAGCTGGTCGTGCAGGCCGATGTACGTACTCATCTCCCGGGAGGGGTCAAAGGTCTTGTTTTCGGCTTTTCCCTTCACAGACCGGATGGTGAAACCGTAATAGGAGTGAACAACCTCGAACTCAACCGTCCTTTGATTGCTTTCGACGACAGGTTGTCCGCGAGATTGGAAATAGATCTCGATATTCTCGAACCGGGCAATTACCTTCTCGGACTCGCCCTGACCGATCCCGCAGGGGGAAAGGACTACCATTGGCAGGAGTACTTCTATCCGATAGTGCTCCTCGGAGAAGTGCATAATCCTCCGCTGAGGTTGAAGCAGGCTGTCTGGGAGCCATGAGGAGAAGTTCCGGTTTCGCTCTGCTCCTGGTCCTCGTCGTCATGATCCCCAGGCTTTTGTGGTTCATGTCTCTCGGGGGCGAACTGCCCCGGCCGTCCAGGGATCAACCCGTGTACATCAGGATGGCTGCCAGTATCGTCCAGGGAAGGGGGCTTTCGTTTGCCCCGGTGATGGCCTTTCTGAAGAATGATGCGCTTTCCAATCTGGATGGAGCATTGAGAGAAGCCTGGTCAGGGAGAGCTGACTACGTTTTCGGCATTACTCCCGTGGACACTCCGACGGCAACTGTAGAACCTGGTTACCCGTTACTGCTTGCGGCAGCGTTCATCCTTGCGGGACCGGTAACGGGTGCAGTCTACCTGTTGAACTGCATTGCCTTTCTCGCAGGCGCGCTTGCGGTCTGGCGGCTGGTCGCCGGAAAATGGGGGGAAAGAGAGGGCCGTGTCGCCGCGATTGTCTGGGCCGTCTATCCGTGGTTCGTGTACTTCTCTGCTCATGCCATGTCCGAAGCCGTTCACATATCTCTCGTTCCCGTCGTGCTGTATTTTCTGCTCCGCGTAGGGGACGGGGACGGCAGGAGCAACGGATTCGCAACCGGGCTCGCTACCGGTGTTCTCTTTCTCGTGAGAAGCACTGCGCTCTTCATGGTTCCAGTCGAGCTGGGCTACATCTTCCTGATCCGTAAGAGGCGATCGGTTCTACCGCTTCTTGCAGGTTTCCTGTTGTGCCTTGCCCCATGGGTAATAAGGAACTCCATCGAAATGGGAAGTCCCGTCGTTCTCCCCACGAAGGGCGCGCTCAACCTCTGGATGCGCAACAACCCCGAAGCTCTGAGAATGGAGGGAATCGAGATTCCCGGCTTCATTCAAACCAGGAGAAACGAACTGCTGGATTATCCGGATTTCTCCTCGACATCGGGTGAGCTCGAGCGAAGCAGCCTGCTCGGGCGCAGAGCCGTTGCCTACATCGTTGCCAACCCTCTCCTCTTCCTCTGGCTCAGCGGTGGAAGATTCATCAGTTTCATGCTCCCCGTGGGGCCGAGTGTGGTCAGAGGATTCTCCTCAGATGTTGGCTTCATTGCAGGTTTCGTGATCTACCTG
>CBDUZS010000040.1:0-23662 GCA_965371785.1 uncultured bacterium | reverse complement strand
GATACCCTCACCGGTTACGGCTGAAACTCTGAAGACGACAACATCCGGGTTCAGGCTCCTGCACTCCCGTTCGGCTCTTTCGATGTCGAAATCGAGGTGGGGATGAAGATCTGTCTTGCTCACGATCAGAATCGATATTCGGCTGAAAATGGCAGGATACTTCAGAATCTTGTCATCACCTTCGGGAAGTGAGAGAAGACCTATCTTGATGTTCTCGCCCAGATCGTAGCTGCTGGGGCATATGAGGTTGCCTACATTTTCTATGGCAAGGATCTTCCAGTTCCCCGAAACAAGGTTCAGTTCCTCGGCGGCTTCCCTCACGACTTCGGCATCGAGATGGCATGAACCTCGAGTCTCGATCTGCATTGCCCGGCATCCCGCCCGTTCGATCCTTTCCGCATCACGCCTTGTCTGGACGTCACCCTCGATCACGACCATGTCACTGCCGAATCGATTCGCCATCGCCTCCAGAAGGGATGTCTTCCCTGCGCCTGGTGAACTGATGAGATTTACGGTGTAAACCCCACTGGATCTGAAGAGTTCTCTATTCCCTGCTGCGAACTCGTTATTCCGTGCCATCACCGGGGACAGGATCTTTACGGTTTCTCCACTGTTCATCAGCCTGTGTCCTCCTCTATTTCGACGCTTTCCACCATGCACTCGCGACCGGAGCGTATCTCCCTCTCGAATGAGCCACAGGATGGACAACCATCGAAGAAATCTTCCGCTTCGTACTCATTCTTGCAGCTCCTGCAATAAACTCTGGCCATGGTTTTCTTTACAACGAGTTCCGGGGATCCGAATCCTCTCGATGCTGCAATCTCAGTGAAGCAGAACCTCAACGATTCCGCTGACACTCCTGAGAGCGGACCCAGGATAAGGGTAACTGTACAGAGTTCTCTTCTGCAGCCAAGAGCCTGTTCTATCACCCGGATCATGTCCTCTGCAATGGAAAGTTCGTGCAAGAATGTCTCCCGATAGTATATCCTGAATCATGGCGAGGTCAGAACGCAATCGCTAGAATATAGGCTGTTCCTGAAAAAAAGACGATTGATCGTGATAGGCAGTATGAAACGTCTCCGATTCGCTCTCAAGGGAGCCGTACAGGGCGTAGGCTTCCGTCCATTCGTGTACCGGCTCGCGAATTCTCTCGGGCTTGCGGGCTGGGTCCTGAACTCTGCCAGCGGTGTCTCCGTGGAAGTGGAGGGTGAGGAGAGCACACTCGACGAGTTCAGGAGACGTCTGCAGTCAGAAATACCTCCCATGTCATACGTTAGCTCGACTACAGTAACTTCTCTCGAACCTGCAGGTTTCACGGGATTCGAGATAAGGCACAGTATCGGCGGAGAGACCGAAGCGGTTGTACTGCCGGATATGGCAACCTGCGGGGATTGCAGGAGGGAAGTCCTGGATCCGGGTGATAGAAGGTATCTCTATCCCTTCACGAATTGCACGAACTGCGGCCCGAGGTTCAGCATTATTACCGCTCTTCCATACGATCGGCCAGGCACGACGATGAAGGATTTCGAGATGTGCCCTGACTGTCTCGAAGAGTACGAGGATCCATACGACAGACGATTCCATGCGCAGCCAAATGCCTGCCCCGTTTGTGGCCCGCATCTGGAGCTCTGGAGCTGCGGGGGCGGAGTCATAGCCACACATCACGAAGCACTGCTCGGAGCGGCGCAGGCCATTCTCGACGGGCGGATAGCCGCAGTCAAGGGGCTGGGCGGATTCCACCTCATCACGAGGGCATTTCCTGACGAGCCGGTGATGCGTCTGCGAAAGAGGAAGATGCGCCCGGCAAAACCACTGGCCGTGATGGCTTCCGACCTCGAATGCGTGGCTGCTTTCTGCAAGATGGGGGAGATGGAGAAGAGGCTCTTGATCTCTCCCGAGGCTCCAATCGTTCTGCTCGAACGGGATGGTGATGCGAGTGAAAAGAAAATCTCTCACTCGGTTGCGCCGGGAAACCCATACCTTGGTGTCATGCTGCCTTACACGCCCCTTCACATACTTCTGCTCTCAGAGATCGGCATACCGGTCGTTGCGACAAGCGGCAACCTGTCCGACGAACCCATCTGCATCGACGAGAACGAGGCAATAAGCCGTCTCGGCGGGATAGCGGACGTATTCCTGGTGCACGACCGTCCGATTGCCAGGCATGTCGACGATTCCGTTCTCGCGGTAACGGGGGAGAGGGAGATGATGCTCAGGCGAGCGCGGGGTTATGCTCCTCTCCCGGTGTACAGAGAGGGAATCCATCCGACAATAGTGGCGGTTGGGGGACACAAGAAGAACACCGTTGCGGTCACACGGAAAGACCAGGTCGTTCTGAGCTCTCACATAGGAGATATGGAGACCGCCGAGTCGATTCGGGCGTTCCATGAAGTGACAGGAAGCCTCTGCCGACTCTACCGCATCGAACCCGATCTCGTTGTCCATGACATGCATCCCGACTACGTAACGTCAACCCTTGCCAGGGGTTACGGGAAGAAGACGCTTGCCGTGCAGCATCACTACGCCCACGTGCTCTCCTGCATGACGGAGAACGGGCTCGATCCGCCTCTGCTGGGTGTCTCCTGGGATGGCTCCGGTTACGGTACGGATGGAACGATCTGGGGAGGGGAGTTTCTCGAGATCCTTCGAGACGGTTCTTACAAACGGGTCGCGCATATGCGCAGGTTTCCTCTTCCGGGTGGCGAAAAGGCAGTAAGGGAACCCAGACGTTCAGCGGCCGGGCTCCTTTCAACGATCTTTCGCGAGCCCTTCGATTCTTTCAGTGCGCTGACATCTGCATTCAGCGAAGAGGAAGCTTCCGTTCTGAAGAACATGCTCCATAAGAAGGTCAACACGCCTCTGACTTCCAGCGCAGGCCGTCTGTTCGACGCGGTTGCATCCCTGCTGGGTCTCAACCAGCAGATCGAGTTCGAGGGGCAGGCAGCAATGGCTCTGGAATTCCTGCTGAAGGATACCAGCGGTGACGATTCGTACGTAATAGATCTTCAACGCAGGAGTGCGGAACCCATGGTGCTGGACTGGGAGCCGATGATCCATTCGGTGCTGGCCGATATCGATGCCGGACTGCCCGCAGAGCAGGTCTCCCTCCGGTTCCACAACGGACTGGTAGAATGTATAATCGAGGTTGCGCAATCGATCGGCCTGAACCGTGTGGTTCTGACCGGCGGCTGCTTTCAGAACAGGTATCTCTCCGAAAGAGCTTCCAGAAGGCTCGAGCAGGAGGGATTCGAGGCCGTTACCCACAGGCTCGTGCCTCCCAACGATGGCGGTCTCTCGCTGGGGCAGGCTGTGGCTGCCGATTACATTCTTAATACATAAGGTTCGACGGGAGTGATATGTGTCTAGGCGTCCCTGGTGAGATACTGGAAATATCGGGAGACGAGCCCTTTACCAGGAGGGCTCTGGTGAGCTTCGCAGGGGTGGAAAGAGATATCTGCCTTGCGGGAGTTCCCGACGCACAGGTCGGCGAGTTCGTGATAGTCCATGCCGGCTTTGCCCTCAACCGTGTGAACAGGGAGGAAGCGGAGGAAGTATTCGGATACCTGCGAAGAATCGCTGAACTCGGTGAAGAGGAGCTTGGTGATCGGTCCGACAGCGGAACCTCTCCATGAAGTACGTTGACGAGTACCGTGACGGGAATGCAGCTGCCGGTTACAGCAGGGAAATAGAGCGAATAACCACCCGCCCCTGGAAGATCATGGAGGTATGCGGCGGCCAGACACATTCCATTGTAAAGTACGGAATAGATGAAATGCTGCCCGGTCGGATCACCCTCATACATGGCCCAGGTTGTCCGGTGTGCGTAACACCCCTCGAGCTGATAGACATGTCCCTCGAGATCGCGGCAATGAAGAACGTGATCTTCTGTTCCTTCGGCGACATGCTCAGGGTTCCCGGCAGCGGTGGTGATCTCCTGTCAGTGAAAGCCTCGGGCGGCGATGTCAGAATGGTCTACTCACCGCTCGATGCGGTAACACTCGCAAGGGAGAACCCCGACAGACAGGTGGTCTTCTTCGCCGTAGGCTTCGAGACCACGGTGCCGGTAACCGCGATGGCCGTTCGCATGGCTCGTGAAAACCACATCGATAACTTCTCCCTGCTCGTGGCTCACGTATTGGTTCCACCTGCGATCAAAGCAGTCCTGTCCTCGCCATCATGCAGAATTCAGGGTTTTCTTGCCGCGGGACACGTTTGCACGGTGATGGGATATACCGAGTACGAACCTCTTGCTGCCGAGTACGGTGTTCCCATCGTCGTTACGGGCTTCGAACCGCTGGACATCCTCCAGGGAATACACATGTGCATAGCCCAGCTCGAAAAGGGCACCTGTGAAGTAACGAACCAGTACTCGCGATCCGTAAGAAGAGAAGGCAATCCCGAAGCGATTGCGCTCATGAAGAAGGTGTTTAGAGTCACCGACCGCAAGTGGAGGGGGTTGGGAGTAATCCCCGGGAGTGGCCTGTCCCTTGCAGAGGAGTACATCGGTTTCGATGCCGCTTTGAAATTCGGTGTTTCAGAGCATTCGGTGGAGGAAGCACCCGAGTGCCTTGCGGGGAAAGTACTCACCGGGGAGATCAAGCCCGACGATTGCCCTGAATTCGGTTCGGGATGCACACCGGCGCATCCCAAGGGAGCACCCATGGTCTCCACCGAGGGCGCATGCGCCGCATACTACCGTTACAGAAGGGTCAGGTGAGAGCAGAATGGACGATTTCGCCATGACCTGCCCCATTCCGCTCAACACCTATCCCGAAATTACACTTGCCCACGGAGGCGGCGGGAGCCTGATGCACACACTCATCGACGACATGATTCTCGAGGCTTTCGGAAGCGTTCAGCCGGGTGAGAGACACGACGGCGCGGTGCTCAGCATTCCATCGAGCAGAATCGCACTCACAACCGATTCGTACGTTGTGAGCCCCCTGTTCTTCCCCGGGGGAGATATCGGCTCTCTGGCCATCTACGGTACCGTTAACGACCTTGCGATGTGTGGTGCGAAACCCCTCTACCTCAGTGTGGGCTTCATCCTCGAAGAGGGGCTTTCGATGAAGACCCTCTGGAGAATCGTGAGATCGATGGCTGATGCAGCACGCAGAGCAGGCGTATCAATCGTAACGGGCGACACGAAGGTGGTCGACAAGGGCAAGGGTGACGGTGTTTTTATCAACACATCGGGAGTCGGCATCATGAGGGAAGGCATCGACATCTCCCCTGGGAGGATTCTCGAGGGCGACTCGGTGATTCTCAGCGGTGACATCGGACGGCACGGTATCTCGATAATGGCCGTCAGGGAGGGTATGAAGTTCTCTTCCGAAATAGAGAGCGACCTTGCTCCACTCTCGAACGTTGTCGAGAAGCTGCTCGATGCGAACGTAACGATTCACTGCATGAGGGATCTCACCCGGGGGGGGCTGGCAAGCGCGCTGAACGAGATAGCCACGGCATCCGGCACCGGAATACTGATAGACGAGAAACTCGTCCCGGTTCGTGAAGAGGTGAAGGGAGCCTGCGAGATACTCGGCTTCGACCCGCTCTACGTCGCAAACGAAGGGCGTTTCGTGCTTTTTGTTGATCCCGAATCGGAGACTCGAGCCCTGGAGATACTCAGAGCCGATCCGGAATGCGGCAATGCCGCGGTAATCGGTTCGGTCGGGGACGAATCTATTGCTCCCGTCACCATGAAAAGCCTTATCGGTACAGTCCGGATAGTCGACATGCTCAGCGGAGAGCAGCTGCCCAGGATCTGCTGAAGGAGAAAGAGGGGGTTTCATGCCGCGAACCGGTTGCTTCGAGATAAGAACATCCTGTCCCAGATGCGGGCAGTCGGTACCGATCAACGGCCCCATTAGAACGCTCACATGTTCGAGCTGCTTCGAATCCTTCCGCATACCGGCAGACACATTTGCCGATTTCTTCAACGATTTCGAAAACGATTATTCCGGTTTTGAAGAGGGTGAGGGGACTGGCGGAACCCTCATGAGCGGTGCCGGAACCTTCAAGTACAGCTATTGGCGGCTTCCGCCCAGGTGCAGCAACTGTAAAAAGCCTCTTGTACTGCCCGAGTACGGCGTTGATAAGACCGTTGCATGCAGGGAGTGCGGCAGGGAGTATTCCGTTTACCCCGCTCCCGGATGGATTGCCAAACTCGCGCCTTCCCTGAAACAGTGCGTTTCGCTCGAGCGTGAGCAGGAAAGAAAAAAAGGCGACGAGTCCGCCCCGGTGTTGAACGCTGAATCAGCGAAGCCGATCGTAATGAGCTGCCCGCAGTGCAGCGGCGCACTTTCGATCAGCACCGGCAACGAGCGTATTCTCAGCTGCAGGTTCTGTGAAAGTGAAATCTACGTTCCCGATGCTATATGGACTCGCCTGCATCCGGTGAAGCTGACCGAGGAGTGGTTCCTGGTCTTCGACGGCAAGACTCAAAAACAGCTCTTCGCAGAGCAGCGCCTGGTCGATGCTGCAGAAGAAAAGGAAGCACTGAAGAAGTGGCGGCTTAGAAGGCTCCGTAAACTGGTCAGGGGGGGGAAGGCAAACCTAACGCTCATCATTGGTGGTGTGGTTGCACTCTTCCCGACTACCGCAGGAGTGATGTACCTCGCAGGTGCTCGACCCGAACTGATAGGCGATGTCCTTGGAACAATGGGTATCGTTGCCATGATTCTTGCCTTTCTCACGATCACGCTGGGCGGCGCTTTCTACATGGAGATTGCCTACCGATGGGGGCATCCCGGAAAGTGCAGGAAGGCCTTGACGGCACTGGCCGCGAAGCACGGCTGGGAGCATGATGGAGTAGAGCACAAGCACTACATGGGACACATCTCGGGCAAGTACAAAGGCTGTGAGTTCGAGATTCACCCCGATGATGACTACGCGATTGAGATCGACCTGGACGATTCTCCGTTTTACCTCAAAACGGAACTGCCTGGCTATCCATCGGATGGTGTTTTCCGCTTCACGACAGGCAACCGGCGTTTCGACGAACTGTTTCCGATAAGGTATGCCAAACCGGAGATGATCAAGAGAATCGAGGTCAACCAGGAAGAGGTGCTGAAGCCCTTCCACTGGTTCCTGGACCGATGGGAAGACGAACTTGCTGTTCTGAAGGTAGGCTGGTCAGGTGTCGAGGCACATCTGGCACCAGGTCACAAGGAGCAGATGGGGATTGCCGTCCGCTTCGTCTATCCAGACGAGCTGGAACCGTTTTTCGAGGACATGATCGTTCTGGCAAGGGGAATCGAGAGCACCGCGAAGGGGAAAACGCCCGAACTGCCGGAATCGACTCCCTGAAGTGGACATTTCATTCGAAGATAGTTAGTATCGACCTGCTTCAGTAACCATTTAGACGCATTCATCCAGACGGAAAGATGGAAGTCGTTTGATAATCGGCGTTGGAATAGACATCGTTGATGTCGATGATTTCAGGAAAAAGTTGAACGATGGGCTTATAGAGGAAGTATTCCTGCCAGGTGAGGTGGAATACGCCGTAACGCAGGCTCGCCCCTGGGAGAACTATGCAGCCCGTTTTGCTGCCAAGGAGGCGACGTTCAAAGCCCTTGGTGCGGGCATTTCCCAGGGCCTGCGATGGAAGGACGTCGAGGTTCTGAGGAACATGGAATCGGGCAGCGTCACCCTCGTGCTCCGGGGAAGAGCTCTCGAGCAGGCCGAATCCCGGGGGATGACGTCTGCATTCCTGTCCGTTTCACACAGCAGAAACAGTGCGATAGCAGTGGTGATAATAGAGGGGAAAACGCTGTAGACAAAGAGTCTGCGTCGTAGTATTCCTACTCGTACCAAACGTACGGAAAGCAATCACTTCCATACAGCTTCAATGGTGATGGAGAGGGGCGATCTTGAGCAATATCGGGTCATACGAAAAGCGTGCAGATAATTTCAACTGGGACGTTGCCAGAGAAATACTCGGCTGGGAGGATCACGAGCTGCTCAACATCGGGGCCATCTGCTCCGACAGGATCTGCGCGCAGGGCAAGGGTGACAGGACTGCCCTGATCTGGGAGGGATTCGGAGGAAAGAAAGCAACCTATACCTTCGACGACCTGCGGGTCTACTCGAATGGCTTCGCGAAGTACATCTCCGATATCGGCATCGAGCCAGGAGACAGGGTCTGCATCTTCATGGACAAGATCCCCGCACTTTACTTCTCATTCCTCGGAATTCTAAAGATGGGGGGGATTGCTCAACCTCTGTTCTCCGCTTTCGGTGATGAATCGCTCGAAGTGAGACTTGTAAGCGCTGGTACAAAAGCTATTATCACCACACAGAAACATGCGAGGAAGGTCCGCAAGATACTCGAGAACCTTCCCGAGCTCGAACACATCGTGGTCGTCGAGGGCAAACCCGAGAAACTGAGGGAAGGGGAGCTGTTCTTCGATGTCGAAGCCTCTCCAAAGGTGGAGCAGTTCGATGTATTCCAGTCCACTTCCGAAACCCCGTCGGTCCTGCATTACACCTCCGGGACCACTGGCCAGCCAAAGGGAGCCCTGCACGTACACGATTCCATATGGGGGCAGGTGCTTACGACGGCCTGGGTGCTGGATCTCAGGGAAGATGACATCTACTGGTGCACTGCCGATCCTGGCTGGGTCACCGGAACCAGTTACGGGATCATCGGGCCATGGAGCCTCGGTGTTACCCAGTGTGTCCTCGATTCAGGCTTCACATCGGCGAGATGGTACCAGTTCATACAGGACAACAGGATAACCGTATGGTATTCCGCGCCAACTGCGATTCGTTCGCTCATGCGTGATGGTGAAGAGGTTGTCCGAAAGTTCGATCTCTCGTCACTCCGTCATCTCTGCTCGGTGGGGGAGCCTCTCAACGCGGAAGCGGTTGTCTGGAGCGAAAAGGTGTACGGCCTGCCCTTCCTTGATACTTTCTGGCAGACTGAAACCGGCGCGATGATGATCAGCAACTATCCGGGCATGAAGATCAAACCCGGTTCCATGGGCAAACCGTTTCCAGGAATCGTTGCCACGGTACTCGACCTCAAGACCCACGAGCCGATTACTGAGCCCGGCAAGGTCGGACTGATTGCGTTCAGACCGGGCTGGCCCGCAATGTTCAGAGCGTACTGGAAACGTCCTGATATCTACAGAAGCAAGTTCGAGGGAGCAGTTTCCGAAGACGCTCAACCCGACGAACTTAGAACGAACCCCGACGTCTGGTACGTATCCGGGGACAGGGCAAGTATTGACGGGGATGGCTACTACTGGTTCGTAGGCAGGGACGATGACGTGATAAACACCGGCGGTCACCTGGTCGGGCCCTTTGAGATAGAGTCAGCACTGATCGAGCATGAAGCTGTCGCCGAAGCGGCTGCGATTGGCAAGCCGGATGCCGTCAACATGGAGGTTGTAAAGGCCTTCATAACGCTGAACCCTGGATACGAGCCCACTGATGATCTCGAACTCTCCATAATGAACTTCATCAGGAAGCATCTGTCGCCGCTGGCCATGCCTCAGGAGATAGAGTACATGGACAAGCTGCCCAAGACGAGATCGGGCAAGATCCTTCGACGCTACCTCAAAGCACTCGAATGGGGAGAGGATACGGGCGACCTTTCGACACTGGAAGATGACTAGACGAAGACGGGGCGGTGAGGACCGTCCTCACAGGAAAAGGAAAGGACTGGCATGGACGAGATGAAGGATACAATACTCGAATACGTAATCGATGAATACGTAGACGAGGATGACGATATCGAGGTTACCGTCGATTCACCTCTGATATCCTCGGGGATAGTCGACAGTTTCTCGATGGTGTCTCTGAAGGTCTTCCTGGAAAAGAAATACACGATCAGGATTCCCGACGAAGAGGCAACTCCCGAAGCATTCGACACCGTCTCACTGATCTGCAAGCTCGTGCAGAAGCACACTGGCTGACGGAGGACGACATGGCTTATTCGGACGGAACAAGAAAGCTCTTTACCGACAGTATTGCTGTGATTCGTGAGAAGGGGCTTTACAAGGAGAAGCGGTTCATCTGCTCCCCGCAGGATGCGGTCATAGAGGTGGAGTACCCGGAGGGTGCCGCCCACGCCAGGGTTCTGAATTTCTGCGCCAACAACTACCTGGGTCTCTCAAGCCATCCGGATGTCATCAAGGCTGCCCACGAGGGACTCGACACCAGGGGTTACGGCATGAGCTCGGTCCGCTTCATCTGCGGCACCCAGGATATCCACAGGGAGCTCCAGAACAAGGTTTCGAAGTTCCTGGGTATGGAGGACACTCTGCTCTTCCCCTCCTGCATGGATGCAAATGCCGGTGTCTTCGAGGCCGTGCTGGAAGCCGATGATGTGATCATTGCAGACCGGCTCATCCATGCCTCACTCGTCGATGGAATCCGCCTCTGCTCGGCTCAATACGATACCTTCAAGCACATGAACATGAAGCACCTCAGGAAGAAGCTCGAGCTGCATCAGGACAAACGAACGCGCATGGTGGTCACCGACGGTGTCTTCTCCATGGACGGTGACCTGGCCCCCCTCGACGAGATGGTGGCGCTCTGCGACGAGTACGATGCAATGCTCCTGGTGGATGACTCCCACGCTTCCGGCTTCATCGGCAAGTCCGGCCGCGGCACCCACGAGTACTTCGACGTCATCGACGGCGTGGACATCATCACCACCACATTCGGCAAGGGTCTGGGAGGCGCCTCGGGCGGCTGCGTGTCAGGGCGGAAAGAGCTGGTCGAACTCTGCCGCCAGAAGGCGCGTCCATACCTCTTCAGCAATTCCCTCGCGCCGCCAATCGTCAACGCATCGATCAAGGTCATTGACCTTATCTCCGGCTCCACCGAGCGCAGGGATAAGCTGGAGTGGAACACAGAGTACTTCAGGAAGGGGATGGAGGAGGTCGGTCTGAACATTCGGCCCGGCGCAACTCCCATCGTCCCTGTAATGCTTTATAACGCCAAGTTGGCCAACGATATGGCCCGAGACATGTATGCCGAGGGCATCTACGTCATAGGCTTCTTCTTCCCGGTGGTCCCTGCAGGTGCCGCCCGCATCCGTGTGCAGCTCTCCGCAGCCCACGAGAAGGAGCATCTGGACAAGTGCATAGAGGCCTTCCGCAAGGTCGGGGAGAAGTATGACATCCTCGGTCTGGGTAAGAATGAGATAATCGAGAAGTACGGAACCTGAACGTATGGAGGAGGGGGAGTTCTCTCCCCCTCTTTACCTTCACCTGCAGAGAATGCAGACCTTCACGATTCACATACTGAATAGGAGCACTTGATGGACCATGGACCAGCCGTAGAATACCACGAATGCGATGAGCTCCTGAAGTACAAGCAGAAGACTGGCTTGCGGCTCTTCTTCTTCTATTCGATCATTTATGCAGTGTTCGTCCTTCTCAATACTGCCTTCCCGAGCATGATGGAGTCCGTCGTCTTCCTCGGTCTGAACCTCGCAATAATCTACGGGGTCGGCCTCATCATCATCGCCATCTTCCTCGGCCTGGTCTACAACATGCAGTGCACGAAGATGGAGAAGCGTCTCGATACCAGCGGGGATGAGATCGAGGAGGGCTCCGAATGATCTACACGGCCTCTCCTCTCGCAGTGGTTATCTTCTTTGCCGTCGTAGCTGCGGTACTGGTCATCTCCTCCTACTTCGGCCGAAAGACGAAGTCAGCAGAGGGGTACTTCGCAGCGGGAGGGACCATACACTGGTCCGTGAACGGGATTGCCTTCGCCGGCGACTACCTCTCCGCTGCCTCCTTCCTTGGTATCTGCGGCATGATAGCCTTCGCGGGCTTCGATGGTTTCCTCTACTCCATCGGCTACCTGGCAGGATGGGTTGTGGCGCTCTTCGTTGTTGCCGAGCCGCTCAAACGTCTGGGCAAGTATACCTTCGCCGATGCCCTGGACTCCAAGTTCGGCTCCAGAGGTATCCGTCTCATGGCCGCCATCAGCACGCTTATCGTTTCCATCTTCTACCTGATCCCGCAGATGGTCGGTGCAGGTGCGCTGGTCACCCCGCTCCTGGGGCTTCCTCACTGGGTGGGTGTCACCCTGGTGGGCGGCATAGTCATCTTCATAGTGACTACTGCCGGCATGAAGTCCACTACTTACGTGCAGTTCCTCAAGGGGACCATGCTCATAATTTTCTCCGTCATTCTGGTCATCCTGGTGGTCAGCAGAGGCATTCAGAGAGTACCCTCCGAGGAGTATCACGATTTCATTACCCTTCAGGCTGAGCTGACGGAAGGTTCCGTTACTTCGGTGAGTGATCCTGCTTATACAATTGCGGGGGAATACACGGAGAATGATCACCACTACGTGAAGCTTGAAAAGGACGGCATCAGCAACTGGTGGAATCTCGAGACCGACACCAACACCCTTACAGAGGCCCTAACCATAATCTCCCTTGCGGACGGGACGGTCCTCTACAACGGCGCCCCGAAGAAGGACCAGCTCTTCTACCCCGTGGGCAGCATGCACGAGATAACGGTCGACGGCGAGCAGGTTGAAGGGATAAGCGACCTCAACGTGATCAGCTTCCTTGCCATCATCCAGGAGAGTGAGGTTGTCCGGTTCATAGCCGATGTCTTCACCTCTGGTGACGAGAGGGTCCGCATCTGGTACCAGGAAATCACTCCCGGCAACGAGATCCTCAGCCCCGGCCTGAAGTTCCACATAGACGAGGGTTCCAGCTTCGCCGACAAGATGAACTTCATCTCCCTGATGCTCGCCCTGTTCTTCGGCACCGCCGCGCTGCCTCACGTGCTCATCAGGTACTACACGGTTCCCACCCCGGCAGCCGCAAGAAAGTCCACTATCGTGGCAATAACTGCCATTGGCTTCTTCTACATCCTTACTCTCTACATGGGTCTGGGCGCCATGATAAGCGGTGTTCTGGACGTGGAGAGCTCCAACATGTCGGCGCCGCTTCTGGCTCAGTCCTTCGGATCCCTGATGTTCGCGGTCATCTCCGCCATCGCCTTCGCGACCGTACTGGGGACCGTCAGCGGTCTCATCGTCGCCTCTTCGGGTGCAGTTGCACATGATTTCATAGACACGTTTCTGGGCAAGAAGCTCACTGATCACAAGAAGGTCGTCGCCGGCAAGCTCGCTGCCGTGGGGACCGGTATCATCGCCATCCTGCTGGGAATCGTCTTCAAGGGGATGAACGTGGCTTACCTCGTGGGGCTCGCCTTTGCCATCGCGGCTTCCGCCAACCTGCCCTCCATACTGATGCTGCTCTTCTGGAAGAAGACCACGTCAAAGGGCATAACCGCATCCATTACCACGGGGATCATATCTGCAGTTGGCTTCATCCTGCTCTCACCGAGCATGTTCGCCAGATACGGGCTGGAAGCCTCGGCTGCACCGTTTCCCCTGGACAACCCGGGCATCGTCTCCATCCCGCTGAGTTTTGCGGTGCTTATCATCGTGTCCCTCATGACCTCTAAGGAGAAGATGAAGAGGGTCTGATAACCCCGGCGTCTGGACTCACAGGGATTGGTTGAGTCAGTGAAATCAAGTCATGTGCGTGTGGTAACCCTGAACGGGAAGACAGGAAAGCCCTCCATCGTGAAGCAGTTCATCATTGCGCTGAACGACGAGCGGATCATTGCAGAAAAGGGTGGATTCCTGTTCAAGATGCTCGCCATCGATGAACGGCTCATTCTGGGTATTACGCCGTGCTTAGTAGACGGTGTGAGGACGTATCACTACGATACGCGGCTTCCCGGGGAGGACGAATTCACGCTGATAGGCAGTGTTACTCCACGTGGGAGCTTCGAGATACTCTTCCAGCCGCTTTCCAAGGAAATCTCTCCAGAAGATGCAGCGAGATATAAGGACACCTACGTGATGTTCGCCCGAATGCTGCTGGAGAACGGCTATCTGGGGCAGGGAAGACTAGGTTCTGTGACCGTCGATATTCTCGGTGCAGCAGGGCTTTTTCAGCCCGTGCCAGAAGATATTGCCGGACTCGCATCCGAAGTCTGCTCACTTGACGACCAGGACACCTGACCCGCCTGAAAGAGGATTGTCTGAAAGCATTTTACATCCCTGTTCCATAGCAGTGTTCTTGACAACAATACCCAATATAAGTACAAATATACCCATGATGAGTACAAACGTTAACGAGCTTGTCGGGGAAAGCCTGTTCGGGAAGGTCAGGAGGAAAATCCTCTCGATTCTCTTCCTTCACAGCGGGCGGACATTCTACATGCTCGAACTGATTCGGCTGGTTGCCTCCGGCAGGGGGGCTGTGCAGAGGGAGCTTACTAGGCTCACGAACGCGGGGCTGATAGAGAGGACAAGGAAGGGAAATCAGGTTCATTACAGAGCTAACGAGAAAGCTCTGATATTCGAGGAACTCAGAGCCATATTCGCGAAGACCACCGGGTTGAACGATGTCGTGACCGGAGCCCTGAAACCGTTTGAGGATGAGATAAGGCTCGCATTCATTCATGGGGCGTTTGCTCACGGCAAGGCGTTGAGTGACAGCGATATAGAGTTGACAGTAGTAGCCGAAACCGGGAAGAGGAAACTGGAAAGTTCTCTGGAGGATGTCACTCTGATAACAGGGCGCAGAGTGAAGTTGATCGTGTTCTCAGCAGATGATTTCAAGAAGTCCTACCTGGCAGGTGACGCGAGGATGCGGGACGTCGCGGACAGTGAAAAGATCTTTCTGATAGGTAGTCGGGCCGAACTCGACTGCCTGATACTGCAGCAGGATGACCTCTTCTCTGCTGCAGGTGTCTGGAGTTGACCTATTCCTTCGAAGGACTTCACACTATATGATTACATTAGGGGGCTCTCATGACAGCGGGATTGGGGGTGCGGAAATGCGACTACTGATGACCTCGGCAATACTTTTATTCTTCTCCTTACCATGTCTTTCGTACGAACTGGCACGGTTCAACCTCATAGGTTTTTCTGCCGACGGCAGATATCTTGCCTGGGAGGAGTATGGAATACAGGATGGCTCAGGCTTTCCGTACTGCCGGGTCAGGATTGTGAACGTCGTTAGCAACACAGTCATTGAGGAAGAATCTGCAGTATTCGAACTCAGTGACCCCGATATCGAACCAGGTCAGAATATCAGGAGTTTCTTCGACGAGTACCTGGACGACAGGGAGAACGAGTATCGTTACTGGGAAGAACGCGCAAGAGGTCTGGTAAACCCACTGATTGCGGACAGGTTAGTGAGCCTTGGAATCCTGAGTGGCAATCTTGGATCGCTCGTCGTTTACCACCCCTTGACGGACAGAACCAATTTCTCATCCAGCATCCAGTTCGTCTCGGGCTGGCTCGGACCATGGTACAAGGCCAGTCCTCAATTCGAACTCGTTATCGATCAGCAGGAGATTCCCCTCGACTCCGGCGTCACATCCGATTTCCCATTTCTGGATGTGCTGTTGTCCGTCCAGATCGTCGATCTGGATGGAGGACAGTCACTTACTCTTCTCGATGAAATTGGCTCTGGTCAGCGTACGGAAAGTGCTTTCACATACGGGGTTCTGAGTATTTACGTCTACCAGGATGACTACATCGCAGCGGTTCTCTACAAGTATCAGAACGGCTTCGAAGGCCCCGATGTGAGGTTCAGAGTTATTACCGGTGAGCTGCCCGACTACGAGCAGACTTACTGGTACTCCACAGGATACTGATCGCTTCCCGCTGAGCTGGTGATGCCCCCCTACAGATCGTTTGCACGAGAATATGACAGTGCGATTACCGATTCGGTTCGAAGGGACGGGAACCGGTTGTGACAGAGAAGTCCATTCGAGCGCTTCTCGATCTCGGTCTCACTGGCGTGGTTCTGTCCAGCAGGATGGGTGAACTGCTGGAGGTCAATCCCAGACTCTGTGATATCCTTGGTTACTCCGGCAGCAAACTGTCCGGATGTAACTGGTCTGATATACTCGCCCGGAGCAAGGAACCCTCTGAGCGCGGCTGGTGGGTTCGGCTCTGTGACGGAAGCACGGAAATCGCCGCCGTACGTAAGGTCCTGATACGAAAGGACAGGTCGCCCGTTGAGGTCCTGATCTCGACCATGGATACCGGGAAGAGCGGTTCGAAACCTCGCAGCTTCATTTCTCTCGTTCAGGAAATTCCCGTGCACATGCATTCGGAGACCATGCGGTCCGTACTTTTACATATCTCCCAGGCGGTCAGTCATGCAAACGATCTCGAACAACTACTGCAGATCATCCATGCCGAAACAGGGAGGCTGATTGACGCCACCAACTTCTACGTTGCGCTCTACGACAGCGAGAGGGATACGTACACTTTCCCCTACCACGTTGACATGTTCGAAGTCGAGGATGATTGGACCCAGCACCAGCTCAGGAAGAGCCTTACCGATTACGTTCGCAAAACGGGCAAACCTCTTCTCGTTGACGAATCCAGACACAGCAGCATGATGGCAAGGGGACTTGTCGAGATGGTCGGGAAATCTTCGGAAGTCTGGATGGGTACTCCTCTCCTCGTCGACAGGGAAGTTATCGGTGTCGTTGCCGTTCAGAGTTATGATGAGTCCACGACCTACAGCTCGCAGGATCTGGAACTGCTGACTTACATCTCCGATAACATTGCCATAGCGATGGAAAGAAAGTCATTCGAACAGGCTCTGGTGTGCAGCGAAGAAAGACTCAGGACTCTTCAATCAAACCTTCCCGTAGGCATCTACAGAGCACTCAAGAGCGGAAATCTGCTCTCCGCAAATCCGAATCTCCTTGACATGATGGGCTACGAAACGCTTGATGACCTTAACGATGCTTGTATCCCGGAAGTATGGATGAACCCCGAAGACAGATCCGGACTGCTGGAAACACTGACGGACAACGGAACCGTAACCGATTTCGTAACCAGACTGATCAGGAAGGACGGCTCAGTTTTCTGGGCTTCACACAGTGCCTGTGGAATGTTCGAGGGGAATGGAGACCTGAAGTATTTTGATGCGGTGATTCAGGATGTAACCGAGGAGAAAAAGGCACAGCAAGCCCTGCTCGACAAGAATGTCAGCCTTCAGAAGGCAAACGAGAAACTCGGCAGGATGGCTCGTACCGATGGCCTCACCGGCCTGTTGAACAGGCAGTACTTCATGCAGAGGCTGCAGGAGGAGATGGACAGGTCAAGAAGGTATGATACCCCTCTCAGCATACTGCTGATGGACCTCGATCATTTCAAGAATGTAAACGACACGTGGGGTCATCTTGCCGGAGATGCCGTGCTGCTGGCTGTAGCAGGCGAGATTATCAACAGGATGCGTGATACCGATATCGCCGCCAGGTATGGCGGTGATGAATTCATCATGATCCTCACACAGACGAACCTCGAGGGCGCCACGTCGTTTGCAGAGCGGCTCTGCAAAGGCATTGCCGCAACCAGGCACGAATACAAGGACATGAACGAAACCTGCAGTATTGGGGTTGCAGAGCTGTCCGGAGCGGTTACGGATCTGACATCCTTCATCAAGATGGCAGACGATGCCATGTACGAGGCAAAGGACAAGGGAAGGAACAGAGCCTGTTCTGCAACGTAGTCCTACGCTCACCGCACTGCATCTCTCGTCAAGAAGGATACGAAGCAGTACTGCAGGTCAGAAAACGTGCACGGCACTCGCCTTGAAGGAAACGTAGACCTCTGAACCTGTATCCAGTGCCAGCTCGCTGAGAGCATCCCCGGTTATGCGGGAAACGAAGGTGACGCCGCTGCAGAGCACACTGACATCGATGAAATGCACTTTCTGCTCTATTCCGGTGATGCGGCCCCGGAACCTGTTCCTTTCACTCGTGACCCTTTCGTCATTTGACAGGACTATCGACTCGGCTGGAATCGTTACGTAGTGCCCGGATTCCTTTCCGGATGCGTGAACTATTCTCAGCCCTTCGGCAATCGCCCTGTCCCCCTCCACCCGTGCGGAGATGACGTTTGCGATTCCTACGAAGTCGGCACTGAAACTGCTCTCCGGGCGGTAGAAGATGTCCCTTATCGAACCTGCCTGCTCGATCCTCCCGTTTCTCATTACCGCCCCGGAAGTCCCCATCCGGAGTGCATCCGCGAAATCATGTGTTGCCATCAGAAAGGTCGTACCGGTTTGCTCATGAAGCTCGCTGAGCCTTTTTCTGAGAGCCTCTCTGAAGCCAGGGTCCAGTGAGGCTGTCGGTTCGTCCAGGATCAAAAGATCTGGTTCACACACCAGTGCCCGGGCGAGCGCTGTAAGCTGTATCTCGCCTCCCGAGAGGGTCCTGGCGTCTCTGCCTTCGAACCCCTTCAGTCCGACCATTCCCAGAGCATCCGATATCCTCTGCCCGATATCCCGCCGGTGTACTTTCCTGACTCTGAGACCGTATTCGACGTTTTCGTACACACTGCATCTGAACATGGACGGGCGCTGGAACACCATTGTGATTCTCCGCCTTAACTCCAGCCTCTCCCTGCCGCACCGGGGTGCAGGTCTTCCATCGATGAAAACACTTCCTGTATTCTGTCTGTCGAGCAGAGCCATGATTCGCAGAAGCGAGCTTTTCCCGCAGCCTGTCGGACCCATCAGAACGAAAATGCCATGCTCGACCGAAAGGGTAACGTCCCTGAGGATCTGAGTATTTCCTCTCTCCAGGCTGATGTTCTCCACGCGAAGATTCATTACTGCCCGTCCCGCTGAAGAATGAGTACAATAAAGCTCACGGTCAGTGCAAGTGTGAGCAGTATCAGTCCCAGCGCAATCGAAGCGGCGATTTCTCCTTTGCCGACACCCAGCGCTATTGCGGTGGTGAGTGTTCTCGTGTGTCCCGCAATATTACCACCGACCATTATCGCAACGCCGACTTCCGAGACTGCACGGCCGAAACCCATGAGCAGTGCAGTCAGTAAAGCATGCTTCGATTCCTTCAGCACGCGGGTGACCATCTGCAGCTTACCTGCTCCCAGGGAAACGGCCGTATCCGCCACGTCATTTCCGGTGCTCTTCAGAGCGGTCATCGTAAGACCGGTTACGATGGGTGCGATCAGCAGCATCTCACCGAAAACGATTGCCGCAGGTGTGAAGAGCAGCCCGAGGTTTCCCATTGGCCCGGCTCTCGAAACGAGGAGAAAGACAAGCATGCCGATGAACACCGTTGGCAGGCTGTACAGAGCATGAATGACACTGACGATGAGACTCTTTCCCCTGAAGGAAGAAAAGTGCAGGAGACAGGCGAGAGGCACGCAGAGGGCAGAGGCAAGAGCTGTCGATGTACATGAGATAGCAAGAGTCCTCAGGGTAATCGCGAAGACGACTCGATCACCGCTGAAGATGAGGTCCAGAGCAATCGGAAAGGCTTCGAGAAACTGTGACATGTGTGCTAGAGGTCCTCTCCCGCACAGGGCGTGAAGAGTGGTGTTCCGTACTCCTCGACTCCATAGGCGCCTATCAGCTCCTGTACGTCCTCCGATACGAGGAAATCGGCCAGGTTCTCTGCCATGTTACGTTCGCCTGTCGAGAATACTACTATCACGGAGTACACGTTCTGAAGAACCTCTGCTTCATCGGTCATCACCTCGAGCGATAGATCGCCTCCGTACGCCAGAAAGGTGCCTATGTCCGAAAGGGTGTAAGCCTGCATCTCCGAAGCCATGATCAGTACAGAACCCATACCTGACCCGGCTTCGACGTACCAGTTGCCCGATAGTCTGACCGAGTCGTAGTCGTAGCCTGCAGTGGTCCAGATCGTCTTTTCCCTGCCATGCGTGCCCGAATCGTCACCCCTCGAAACGAATACCGCCTCTGCTTCGGTGAACAGTGCGTCGAAAGCTTCCTCAGGACACATGCCGCGGATACCGGCGGGGTCGGATGCGGGTCCGACGATAACGAAGTGGTTGTATGCAAATGGAATCCTCAGTACACCGAAACCCTCCTCGACGAACTGCTCTTCTCTTGCCCTGGAGTGTACAGTGATCAGATCCACATCACCTCTTCGTCCCCATTCGAGGGCTTTTCCAGTACCGGCGTAGAGAACGTCCAGTTCGATTCCGTACTCCTGCTCGAACATCGGTTCGATGTAGCTCCACAGCCCTGTGTCGTAGAGGCTGGTCGTCGTTGCGACCCTGAGCCTGTCTGCACCCGGTCTGAGAGCGACCTGTCGTGTCGTTTCGACCGGGAGGGGGGGAGAACTGGAGTCCTCCCTGCAGCCGGGTGTGAACAGAACAATTGTCAGGATTACGGCAAGGGCAGGTCGCACAGCAGCCTTATGCATCTCTTCTCCTTTCCAAACACGGGAGGCACTTCCGTTTCCAGGAGCACCCATCGCCTGCACTCCATTGACCACACCGGCCGGCAGGGCGTACAGGTCGGAGAAAATTAACGCTTCAAGCTATAGTGAAAACGCGGTCCGTCGACAAAGGCATGGAGTGTGCCGGACAGGTCCGCCGGATATATTCGTAGGACTCTGACGGAAAGACGACATGGGTTACGGGCTTCGGAAAAGACTCTCACTGGATGCGTTCAGACTGTACAGAAACGTACAGAGCAGGCTGCACGAACTCACGTACCTCTTCTGGGAATGCACGCTGAGATGCAACCTGTCCTGTGTTCACTGCGGCAGTGACTGCACCAGGGATCCGGGACTTGCCGACATGCCGCTGAAGGATTTCCTGAGAGTGCTCGACGGAATAGCTGACAGTATGAACCCCAACCGGATAATGGTGTGTCTGACGGGAGGTGAGCCCACTCTCAGGAAGGACCTCGCGGAATGCGGCAGGGAGATTCGCGCAAGAGGTTTTCCATGGGGATTCGTGACGAACGGGCTCAATCTGCCCGAAGAGAGGATGCGTGAACTGATAGCGAACGGGCTTACATCGATGACCATCAGCCTGGACGGACTGCGTGACAGCCATGACTGGTTCAGAGGCAGGAAGGGCTCATTCGCGCAGGCCTGCAATGTGATCCGGAACGCCTCACGGTGCGACGGTATGATCTTCGACGTCGTAACCTGCGTGAACAGACGAAACATCGACGAGCTTCCCGCAATTCGTGAGCTGCTTCTGAAGCTCGGCGCACGGAAGTGGAGGATATTTACGGTCTTTCCCAAGGGGAGGGCAGCGGACAACGTGGAATTGAGCCTGAATTCCGCGGAGTGGAGAAAGGCCATGTCCTTCATCTCCGAATCGAGAACGAAGGGAACCATTGCCACAGCGTATGGATGCGAGGGATTTCTAGGTGAATGGGAGGGAAAGGTAAGGGATGGCTTTTTCCACTGCAGAGCGGGTGTGAACATTGGCTCTGTTCTCGCCGACGGCTCGATTTCTGCCTGTCCAAGCCTCAGAGAAGACTACGTTCAGGGCAGCATCTACGAGGACGATTTCCTGGATATCTGGAACGAAAGATTCGATATCATGCGGAACCGTGGATGGACTAAATCGGGTAAATGTGCCTCCTGCAAGGAATTCAAGTGGTGCAACGGCAGTGCTCTGCACCTCAGAGACGAGAAAACAGGGGAACTCCTGCTATGTCACATCGAAAAACTCATGAAAGAGGACTGAGTCATCCAGTTCTACATCGCATCCTGATCCACGTACGCAGCTGACCGCAGCAAACCCTCTCCCAGAATCCTGCTCCTGATCTCCGCGCCCTCGAGCGTCAGGTGATAACCGGTGTCGTAGAACATTCCGAAGGGCAGGACCATTTCCTTCGGGACGTTGATTATCTCCATCTCCAGATCATCACTGAGCCGTTGGTGCAGGTACTCGATAACGTCATGGTTCAGAGCGTAGGTCGAATCCGGTATTGCAGGGAAGCTCCACACAGCGGTTCCGCCCCTGGAACGGCATTCCCTGGCAAAGGAGTTCAGCAGGATGATGACGGAGTCCGGATAGCCCGGTTCGGCCTCAGGAAGGCGGTAGTACATTTCTAGCAGGGCTTCATCGTGCTCCCTGTCGTAACAGACGTCCCCGTAGCGGTTGAACGAGTCCCTGCTCCACCTGGTCTCTGAAGGGGTGGGCGTTCTCAGACCGAGTCTCTCGGTGAAGGGTTCCCAGACAGCCCTCGAAGCTCCCCTCAACTCGTTGCCCAGGTCAGTTGCGTACATCGCGAGTATGGCAAAAGGGTCTCGCACGTAGGCAATCGATGCAGGTCTGCTATGGAGCAGTCCGAGTACGCATCTGTTGGTGGTATTGACCAGGAGTGCCTCGTAGCTCAGAACCACCGCGACTACATCGCCCGGGCGAACGCCGGCAAGAACTTCCCTGGTCATGAAATCCGGACCCAGTCCGGCTGCCATGCTCATGTTGACGGGGTTGTAACCGGTCATCTCCTCCAGAAGGACGGAGTTAATCCCCAGAGCCAGCCCCGAGCCGCCGATTAGTATCAGCCTCGGTTCGGGGGCGTTCTCGAGACGCTCGTGCTTGTCTATGGTCGCTCCCCAGTAGTTCTGAGAATCCCTCAGCGTCCTCAAGCCCAGCAGACAGGTGAAGATCAGCAGCTGGAGGAGCAGGAAGAGTGTCAGAGCCCTGGTGAAACGTTTGATACCCTTCGCATCGGCGGTGGTAAAAAGCTCCATTCTCCTCGTCAGGAGTTTCCCTACATGCTTCACCGTTCTGCCACCATTTCCTGAGTCATGCATCCCTTTCAGAACTGGAAGTAGATGAACTGCTGCGGATCGACGTCGGGAGGAGGGAGGTGGTAGAAAATCATCCATACGACCAGTGAGTAGGTCAGCCATCTCAACACCTTCGGGCGTGCGGTGACCGCACTCAGTGGGCAGTCGAATCCCCTTGTCAGCCGGTCGGCCAGCAGAACCACGGCTGCCAGCGGCAGCAGCCCCAGCGGGTAGTGGTAGTGCGAATGGCCGAGGGCGGTCAGCACGAAGGTGAATGGGTCCAGCATCCTCCCTGCAATGGTGAGTGCCACCGAGATGTCCGGACTCCTGAAGAACACCCATGCGAAGGTCACCAGTAAGAAGGTGCCGGTTACGGCCAGCATCCCTCTTACCTTTCCCTTCTCCGGCATGCCTCTCCGCATCCTCCAGCTCCTGGAGAATGAGCCAAGCAGATAGAGAATGCCGTGAAGTAATCCCCAGAGGACGAAGTGCCAGCCTGCACCGTGCCAGAGACCGCTCAGACAGAAAGTGGCGATGACTGCCGCCATCCTGCGCTGATTGCTCGGTTTAGCCTGGGAACCACCGCATAGTGGAATGAAGATGTAGTCCCTGAACCAAGTGGAGAGTGATATGTGCCATCGGCTCCAGAACTCGGGGATATCCCGCGAGAAGTAGGGCATCGCAAAGTTCCTCATCAACCTGAATCCGAAGAGTTTCGCAGTGCCGATGGCGATGTCCGAGTATCCTGAGAAGTCACAGTAGATCTGTATCCCGAAGAGGAAGGTGCCTATCCAGAGCGACAGACCGTCCATCGAGTCGAAATTACGGTAGATGTACCCCACCGAAGAGGCTACTGCATCGGCCACTGCAATTTTTTTGAAGAGCCCCCAGAGGATCTGTCTCGCACCCTCTACGGCCAGTCCATAATCGAAGGACCGTCGCTTCAGGAACTGGGGAAGCAGGTTCGCCGCGCGCTCGATGGGACCGGCAACGAGCTGCGGGAAGAAGGATACGAAGGCGAAGAAGGAGATGGCGTCCCGCGTGGGTTCCATACGTCTGCGGTAAACGTCGATGGTATAGCTCATCGTCTG
>CBDUZS010000039.1:0-23761 GCA_965371785.1 uncultured bacterium | reverse complement strand
GCACAGATGAGGAAACGGTTGTATTCGACGGGCAGGTCGACGTAAGGTTCGAAAGAGATATGGCTTATCCTGTCGAGTATCACGGGCGGAACTGCATACACCACCATCATCACCGCTCCCTGCGAAGTGCTGTGTGAATCGTCCAGCAGCCATTCCCCCCATGTGTTCCAGAATGCCGTGAACTCGTCCGGATTTATGATCCCTTCCGACCAGCCCATCAGAACGCTTCGCACCTGATCCCGATCGAGATCACTCCATCCTTCATCGAGAAGATGTTCATCGGTGAGAGCCTGTACTCCGGTAACCTTCATGGCTGATGAATCCATCCGGAGCAGGAGTACTTCCAGGTCAGGGTGGTCCATTCTCACCGCTGCCACTCCCCTGGGAGCCGTGAGCGGCAGGATAGATGCGTTACCAACGGTCGATTCGTAGAAGATGAACCTGTCACTGAAGCCGTCGGAGCCACGGTATATCTCCAGCGCATCAACATCTCTCCAGTACTCCTCGAACTCAGACCCGGGGAGAATGTCGTCGAGTACGCTGTCATCGGGTTCTCTCAGCCTCAGGTCTGACCAGGTGGCATAGGAGTATCCTTCTCCGCCCATATCCGGTTCGGGCATACAAGTCGTCAGTATGCCGTCCGGGATTCTCACGGTGAAATCTCCCGGAACCGCAGCACCGTGAAAGTAGACTACCGGCGCCTTGTCCTCCATTCCCCAGATATCACCGGTTATAGGAGCAGGAGGGGAGCCCTCGAGGGTGGCAGAGGTTCCCGTGTTGACGATCAGCCCCCACTCGTGGACAACGATCGGTTCAGCGGCAGCAAGGGATGCTGCAAATGCAAGGAGTAGAGCAATCCTCGTGTACATATCAACCCTCTATCCTGATCAAGCCCAGGAAGAGCCGTTCGTAGACGACCTCAATCCAGCAGTCATCCGGCGTGAAACTAATGGCGCTGATTCTTTCGGTTACTTCGGAGGGGAGAGGAAAGAGAAGCCATTTGCCCGGCGGGGCGAAAAGCGTTCCCTCCCAGGTGTTCCAGAGGGCATCTATTTCTTCGGTTTTGAGCATTCCTTCCGCCCAGCCGCTTACGATTTTCCTGAGCGAGTCGGGATCGGCCGGATAGAATCCTGCAATGGCAGGCGTTTCGAATTCACCTTCCAGGTGAACGGGCAGCATGCCCGGCATCTCCCCGGATGCGAGGATGAGTCCCTCGCCTGACCATCCTTCATCGAATACTATAGAGCCTCCCTCCCGTTTGAAGAGTCCGTCGAAACCTGCCGGCAGGCCACACTCGTAGTAAATGAATCGGTCGACGAAACCGTCACTCTCGCGGTAAAGCCATCTGGAAGGAACCCCACGCCAGTATTCCATTGCCCATTCGAAAGGCAATGCGCCATACGTTGGAACTGGTTCTTCCTCGGAAGGCTCCGGGCCATCGAGCCTGATGCTCCATTCCGCGAAGGTGATCTGGGGTAGGAAATACTCGGTGATGATGTCAGGTGCGGGCAATCCTTCCGTTCCGTCAGGTCGAGGGTAGAGTTCCGTCAGCCAGCCTTCAGGAGTGCTCACGGTGAAAGTGCCGGTGCATGATGAGCCGTGGAACCACACTACCGGTGCTTCAACACTGTAGCCATACGGGGGCTCGTCAGGGAACGGGAACGGTTCCCAGCGTACTCCCACAACTTCGGGACCGAGTTCTTCGAAGCACACGACACCCCACTCGTGCACGTACACGGTATCGTGATCCATGGGATCCGCGATAGTATCCGCCAGAATCGGGAAAAGAAGAGGAATCATCTCCGCCTCCCTACAGCGTTACCGGGACCGCTACGAGCAGATACCTGCTGTAGTCAACAGGATATCCCTCTTCCGTCTCCAGGTTGAGGGTGCTGACACTCCCAGTGAGTTCCTGTGGCATGAGGTAAATCGCAATGACCGTGTCTTCCGTGTTCCGTCTGCCATCGAAAGAGTCCGTGATGAACCAGTCACGCCAGGTGAACCAGAGCGCATCGACTTCCTCTATATCAATGAGGTCTTTCGACCATTCGTAGAAGATGTCCCGTATCTCGAGCCCATCATCACTTACAGTCATTTCCCAGCTCAGGGGCATTCCCGATCTGGCTGCAAACCTTGCCAGGGTGCACGTTGTAGCCATCAGCCTGCCGTCCTCCATGCCCAGCAGCAGCAGTTCGAGATTGAGCGCAGTGCTGCGTTCGGGCTCTATCTCAGACCCCGGGTGGAGTGGAAGGAAGGTGACGTCTTCGAGCGTCGACTCGTAGTAGAGGAACTCCTCGGTAATTCCGTCATCACCGTTGAACGTGAGCGTTTCCGGTATACGCCAGAACTCCAGAGCCCATTGGAAATCCGATGGAGCCGAAAGGCCTCGATCAATATCAGAAAGGTCTCTGAGGGGCAAATAATCAAGGCTGAACCGCCCCGACCATGTGTAACTATCTGGTTGCCAAGGTGCTACCGTGGGATATAATTCGATCAGCTGACCGTTGTCTACGGTTACCGTGAAACTCCCGGTGAATTCGGGTCCGTGAAAGTAGATGACCGGAGCTCTGGTAACCGCTTCCTGGAAAATGAAGGGAGCGCTCTGCGCAAGAGCTTCCCCGAAATCCCAGGTTATTACTCCCCACTCGTGAACCCCCACGTGCGGCGCTTCCCTTTCTTCCAGAGCCAGAGTTGTGGCTGTCAGAAGAAGAAAAATGGACAAAATAATTCTCATGGTGTACTCCTCCTTCTTCCGATACATACCCTGTCGGTTACGTAATTATTCCCCTTGGAGGTCGAACACGGCAACCACCGGAGTGTGATCGGAAGGCTTTTCCCAGTTCCTGGGTTCGAGGTCGATGCTGCATTCTCTGACAAGCTCCGAAGCCCTGGTGTTTGCGAGTATGAGATCGAGTCTCATACCCCTGTTACGACGGAAACCTGCTGCTCTGTAGTCCCACCAGCTGAAGGCTTTTCCTGACGGGTTGTACCGTCTGAAGACGTCGGTCATTCCGTTTCCTATCATCCTCGAGATCCTCTTTCTCTCCTCGGGATGGAAACAGAGTGTGCCGTCCAGTGCGGCAGGATCGAAAACATCATCTTCTTCCGGCGCGACATTGAAGTCACCGACCATGATGAACGGCTCTCCGTTGCGCTCCCGTTCAGCAACCTTCTCGAGACGATCGAAGAAATCCAGTTTCTGTTGAAATTTTTCATGCTCTACATCGCCACCGTTTGGAACGTATACGTTCATGATCCTGAGACCTGCAACGGTGGCAGTAATGACCCTTTTCTGCTCCGGCAGAAAGCCGGAAGGCAGATCGAGAGAAACGTCCTCCAGTTCGATTCCTGACGCAATGGCAACACCGTTCCAGCTTTTCTGTCCGTTGATTACGAGTTCGTACCCCAGTTCTTGAAAAGGTTCTACCGGGAAGATGTCGTTCGATACCTTCGTTTCCTGCATGCAGAGAACTGTGGGTTCGTTTTCCTCGAGCCATCGCCGGACAACATCTATTCTGGCGCGGATCGAATTGACATTCCATGTGGCAACTGTAACCCTCATACGGGCCTTTCATTTTTTTTGCTGTTCTTACATACAACACGCCTATGACTTGTGAAAGGTCGCGCTGACAGCGGAGCCGGTGGCTTGTATCTTTCCGCAATGGAAACCCTGATGAAAAACCTACTGAAGCACGAGCGGCAGCTGGTCCTTCTTATCCTTCTCTTCTCCGCCTTCATCAGGGTATGGGTGATCGCCCGGCATCCCATGCCTGCAGGTGACGGGATTGCCTCCTGTATTCAGCTGGCCGACAATCTGAACGATGGTCATGGGTTCACGACTTTCGTCAAGTGGAATCTCTACGAGCAGTCAATCGATCATCTGAGACCTGAAGCCAACAGGCAGCCACTTCTTCCGCTGCTCTTCTCAGCGCTTTTTCTGATCACTGGAACAGCATTCCTTCCGGCACAGTTGCTCACAATGCTGCTGGGATTGTGCTGCCTGCTTGCAGTCTGGTCATGGGGGAGAAAACTCTTCGGTGCAGGTGCTGCGCTCTTCATGCTGTTCTTCCTCTCTTTCAATCCCCCATTCGTCTGGTACTCGACACAGCCTGACAGCCTTCTCCTCTACACGGCACTCCTGTTCCTTGCAATGACTGCCGGCGATGGAAGCTCCATTTCCATCCGAAGAGCCATTCTTCTTGGAGCGATATCGGGAGTTGCGTATCTGGCCAGGACACAGGGATTGATGCTTGCATTCTCAACATACCTCTTCGTCCTCATCAGGGGCGGAAGGAAACGGTTTATCAAGGCGAACCTGCTCGCACTGACCTTCATCGTGTTCGCTCTACCCTGGTTCCTGAGGAACATCGATGCCTTCGGCTCTCCTCTGCACACACAGAATTCCCAGTTCCTGCTGAACGAAAACCACTGGTCCGCATGGAGCGTGAGGGAGATGCCGCCCGGGCCGGGAGATCTCCTGTCTCACCAGGGTGTGGCTGCGGTTGCCGGATACGTGTGCCGGGGTGTGCTGAGGGTGCTCGAGCCGATTTCTACCGGCACACTGCACAGGGGAGAGATCTTCGGACAGCCCACTCTCATTGCATTTCTGATACTCTCGTTTCTCATCTTTGCCGACAGGGCTGCCAGGAAGAAGCTGCTCCTGCCTTTCCTCGTTCTCGTGCCGCTCATGTCACTGCTCGTTCTGCACGAGCACAGCGGCAGATATCTGACGGTTCTTGCTGCAGTCGTAATAGGAACCGGTTCCGCCGGTCTTGGCAGGTTTCTGAAGGGGAGAAGTACGTTGTTTGCTGCAGGCGTGTTCGTCGTCCTGCTTCTTCCATTCGTTCGTCCCCTTCTGCTCATAATGTCAGACAGTTCAGTGGAGAAGAGGGCGGAGGTTCTCGAGTCAGTTGAATGGATCGGGGAGAACAGCGAGGAGAGTGACTGGGTCGTCGCATTTCCCAACGTAGAACTGTTCGTATGGAAATACTCCAGACCTACGCTCACGATGCCAAATGATTACGAGATGCTGCTCTGGCCATTCCTCGAAGAGCAAGGTGTTCGTTTCGTGGTCATCGATCAGGATCTTCCACACTTCAGACCGCTGCTGTCAAACCGCTGGAGAAGAACACCTGACGGAAGCGGGTGGGCTGTTGAAGATCCGCCGCCTTTCCTTACGGAAGTATTCAGATCGGAATCAGGTCGAACCATCATCTACGAGATGACTGGAGAAGTACCAGGCGGTTTCATGGCCGTTGACAGTCTTCCGCCCGATAACCTGCGGGCACTTCCCCCCGGCGGGTTGTGATCTGTGCTCTCCCCGGAAGCGGTCTACCTGTTCGCCTTGATCTCCGTTTTTGCCTGTCTGTAGAGCAGTTTCTTCTGCTGGGCCAGAATGAGCTTCACGTCTGCAGCTGCGAGGTCCATTGAAGCGCCGAAGGAAACGAGGATCTCCTGTTCTTCCCTTGTAACCTTACCATCCGAAAGGGTCATCCTTGCCATGGCTGCAAGAACTTCCCTGGCCTCCTGCTGCGTCTCGGGTTTCGGCAGTTCGTTAAGCCCTGAAGCAACGGATGATATGATCTGCTGCAGTTCATCGTCATCGATTCTCCGAGCTCTTGCGAAGGATGAGAGAGTCTTCATCTCCTTCTCATCGACTTCTCCGTCGGCGTACATGGCGGAGACCATCGCAGACAGCACGAGCTCGGGTGGAACGAGTGCTGCCCGCTGGATACCCGAGACAGCCTCGGATGTTATTCTTGCAGCATTGAATTTCTGTATGCTCTCGAGAGCCCAATCCTGGCTTCCGTCGTTCAGCGGTCTTCCGCAGTAGTCGCAGAGACCTGAACTCCCTCCCTCGTAAGGTGCAGCGCATGCCGGGCAATGAGATGAGAGAAAGCTCATCTGTGCATTGGTTTTTACTCCATGGTTCCGCGACATGATGTAGATCTGCGGCCTGATGGTCTTGTCACCCGTGCTTCTGCTCTTTCCGGATGCGTTTCTCTGTGCATTTCTTGCCGACCACTTCATCAGGATCTCGATCCTGTCACGTTCTCCGTCGGCACCGGGGACGATTCGCTGGAGTTCCACGGCACCAAGAGCCGCCTCCCGGAAGTAAAGCCACCAGTCATCCTGTCTCACCTGCTCGATGTGCTTTTCAAGGGTTGTGAAGTACTCGGGGAAGACAACCTTTCTTGCCGAATCAGGATTCCCATTGAACCATGCCTTTACCAGTCGCCAGAACACAACGGATGCCTTGTCCTCCACGTGCTGGATGTTGAATGAAGGATCGAGTTGAACCATGGCCGTATAGCCAGGGATCATTTCGGGGTTCGAGACGGTTCCCCACTCCATTGACTGCGTTATTTCTGCAAGCACCCAGTCGTACTGCCCGCTCGTGACAACCGAGTCACAATTTTCGCATTTACCGCTGTCGCTCAGTTCGAGATGAGCGCCGCAGTTGGGGCAGAAGCCTTCGACCAGCCCCTTGTCCGTAAGCGTTTTCGCACCGGGCTTGCGGAGAAAGCTCCAGAATTCCGTAAAGGGAGCGGTTGTATTCGTTCTGATCCTCTTACCCGTTTCGAGGTCGATGTCGGTATCCCTGGCCTGTGCTCTTATCTCCACATGGATGGTGTCGAAATGCCGGTCACTCGTTATGCTCACGATCTTCGAATCGAGGATCCTGATGTCCTCCATAAGGTTCCTGAGCCCCTCGGCTTTCTGCATTTCGATGGAGATACTGAATCTCTCGCAGACACCATCGGAAATGAACCGCTTCACCGTGGATAAATCCTGGTTCGACCAGGCATCCTGAATGGCGATGAATGCTTTGTTGGTCCTTTGAAGGAACGCTTCCTCGGTGAATCCAGGGTCCCTTACGATTAGTGCGGCAAGCATTTCGTCCCTTGCGGCAGCCTGCTGTTGTCGGTTGAGCCTGGATGCCTTCGAAATCGTCTTTGTTTCGTACCGTCCTTTGGCTTTCCTGCCCATGATGATTACGATGATGATGGCCACGATGAGTAAGGGGACGCCTATGGCAGGCTGTTCTATGGCGAGCATTATGAGCCAGTAGAAGATGATTCCCAGACCCTCGCCGCCGCCACCGCCGCTTCTTCTTGAGCTTCCGTAGCTACCGCCTCCGCCTGCTCTGGCCCATGCCATGGATGCGAGACCGAGGAGAAGTACGACGACCAGAAACAGCACGAGATACTTAGTGTATTGACCTCTTTTGTTCACGATACCCTCCGTGATATGCGCTTCAACCGGAGCTAAGTGGCGGATCAAATGAATCCATGCTCAGAAGCTAGTGTATCCCAGCGGCGGAGTTCTGTCCAGTGTTCACTGCAGTGAGTTTGGATTTCCATGTACTTTGGAGTAACTTTCATGAAACAGGAGAGGGTTCGAATGGCTGGAAACCGGTTCCATTCAAGGATTGTACTTATTGCAATTGCAGCCATTCTGATATGGGTATTCCTGCTTCACAGCCATTCCCTGGTCAGAAGGCTCAACGAATCCAGCGTCAGATCCAACGAAACCATCGCCTGGTTCTGGGCCGGCACACAGGTCCCGTTCAGTATCGTTGCCGAGAATGCCATAATCGGAGTCTGCAGTGAATGCGGTCATGCTGAGCGTCTCAGTCCATCTGTTTCTGATTCCATCCGTATGTACTGCCCGGAATGCGGAATCATGACTTCCTGGTTCGACGTCAATCGCTGGAGTGAGCAGGAAAGAGACCAGGTTGTGCGTGCAACCCGAGGGCTCTTCCGGACCCTGGTGGATCGACTGGAGTATCCAACCGTTTTTTCTGATGCGCACATGATGCCTCAGGTGGTGAACGGGGAAGTTGTTCCGGACGACATCGATCACGCGGTGCTGAGAGAGCACCTGATTCTCATGGAGCGTCTGGATTGCGATAACGACCCGATACCGATTATCGAGAATACTGATACGATAGGATACCTGCACTACGGTTCCAGTCCAATCTTCAGGGAACTTACGCTTGTGCCATACCTCGAGCTCGGGATTCTGCTCTTTCTTGCACTGATCTTCTTCCTGGGTATCAGAAGCGAACTGAAGAGGGAAAAGGAAACCTCATGGGTCGGTTTCGCCAAGGAGACCGCCCATCAGATCAGTACTCCTGTTTCCTCTCTCATGGGGTGGATAGAGTTGCTTCGTGACAGGCCTGAGAATGATACGGACCAAGAGCTTGCCGAAGCCCTCGATTCGATAGAAGCCGATGTCGCCAGGCTGAACCAGATCGCCAGACGGTATGGTCAGATGGGTAAGAAGCCGGTTCTTACGATTCTCCGTGTCAACGATATCATCGAAGAAACGATTGCGTATTTCAGAAGAAGACCGGGTATCCTTCACGATGAAATCGAAATAACGACTGAGCTTTCCGCTGAGAAGTGGATCTGCGGGAATCACGTCCTCCTGGGTTGGGTTTTCGAGAATCTCCTGAAGAATTCACTTGCCTCCCTGACCGACCGTGAGGACGGCAGAATCATAATAACATCCACTGATCTCGAAGAGGCCAACGGGATGGTCGAAGTGATAATCCGAGACAACGGCCGAGGTATTCCTTTCAGGGACCAGACAAGGATCTTCAAATCTGGGTTCACCACCAGACGCGGCGGATGGGGTCTTGGTCTCACTCTCACACGAAGGATCGTAGAGGAGTATCACGGAGGACGGGTACGACTGGTTTCAAGTGTTCCGGGTAAGGGGACGACTTTCTCCATCATCTTTCCGGCAAAGGAGAAGGGCGATTGACGACGATTCTCTGGGTCGATGATGAGATAGACCATCTTCAGAGTCACATACGCTACCTCGAGAAGCATGGTCTCAGCGTGCTGGCAGCCAGGAGTGGTCTTTCGGCTCTGAAGATCCTGAGCGAAAACAGTATCGATCTCGTCCTGATGGACCAGATGATGATCGGTATGGATGGTCTGGAAACTGTGCAGAGGATAAGAGAGAATTACCGGGAGCTCCCCGTTGTCATGGTTACTCAGAGTGAAGAAGAAGAGCTGATGGACAGAGCTCTTGGAGGGGAAGCCGATGATTATCTCACAAAACCTGTGAATCCCAGCCAGATATACCTTGTGATCAAACGGATTCTCATGTCCGACAAGCTCCGATTGAAGAAAGCTGCTCAAATCGTGGTTTCTGATGCAGCCAGGATCTCCGACCTGAGGGACCATGAAATGAAGTTGGACGACTGGATTCACATCTACCGATCGAGAGTAGAGCAGGATGTGGCAATGAAGGGACTTCTCGAAGGGGAGCTGCGAAAGATACAGGGGGAATCCATCAGGCTTCTTTCCCTCGATTACTCGAGGTTCGTCGAGCGCAACTACCCTGACTGGATCGGGCAATCAGACGGTCCTCTCATGTCCCACCGGTTTCTGGAGAGAGTAGTCCTGCCGGAGATACAGAAATCCTCTGAAGTGGTCCTGCTCGTTATTGACTGCATGCGATACGATCAATGGCTGACGATGGTCCCATCGCTTGAAAACCTGTTCCACATCGAGACCGAGTTCATGTGTACGCTTCTGCCCTCGGCAACCCCATACAGCAGGAATGCCATATTCTCAGGTCTTCTCCCTCGTGACATCTGGCGATTCTACCGGAACGACTGGCTGGAGGAGTACGGCGCACCCGGGCTCAACAGATTCGAATCAGTTTTTCTCAAGGATGCCCTGAAGAGGCTGGGTTTCGGGGGAGCCGAAAAAGCCATGTACTCGAAGATCAGCACCAGCCGCGAGGGAGATAATGTAAGGAAGGGGCTTTCCCATCTTCTGGAGAACGGGTTCCTGGCAATTGTCGTCAACTTCATTGACCATCTTACTCACGGGAGATCGGAACTCGACCTCATCCGGGATCTGGCACCTGATGTTCTCAGTTTTCGAAAACTAACCGAGACCTGGTTCGAAGCCTCCTTCCTGAAAAAGCTGTTCAGGACCCTTGCCGCGAGAGGATCAACGGTTATCGTGACCAGCGATCATGGATCAGTGCAATCGTCGAGAATAACCCATATCAGCGGTGCGAGAGGGATGTCCAGGAGTGTGAGATACCGGTTCGGATTATCCCTTTCCGCCGACGAGAAGACCTCAATCGTTGTTCGCAATCCAGCTGACTGGGGTCTGCCCGATGAGAATCCCAGGAAGAGTTACGTTTTTGCGAGGGCAGATTACCTGCTCCTTCAATCCAGGCTGAACCACGAGGACATGAAGAAGTTCGAGAATTCCTTCCAGCATGGAGGGGTTTCCTTCGAAGAAATGCTGGTTCCATCCGTTATACTCCGATCCAAGAAGAGGCAATGAACAGAAGGTATCCATCAGTACTCTACCTTGATACCGAAGGGTTGGAGAAACTTGCAGAGGAATTCGCGGAGAGCGTATCCGCTGGTGACAGGTTTTATCTGGTTGGAAAACTCGGGTCGGGCAAATCAACCTTTGCGAGGGCATTCCTGCGAGCCAGAGGTGTTGAAGGAAGCATCCCGAGCCCGAGTTTCATACTCGATGCAGTCTATTCGATCAAGGATATGGAAATACACCATATAGACCTTTTCAGACTGGGCGGCAGTGCACTCGAGCTGGAGATGCTCGGCCTTGAGGAAGTACTCGACTCAGGAGCGATAGTACTGATCGAATGGGCGGATAAACTCGATGATCTGGATGCGAGGATCGGAGTGGTTATCACTCTGGAGATAGTGGGAGACCCCGGAACGAGGAAGGTCAGCATTGACGACAGACGCATGGCTGGGGATTGAAACAACTGCTCGCGGAGGCGGTGTCGCTATCGTTTCCGGTGAGAAACTGCTCACGGAGTTCTTCCCTCAGGTAGACACCGTTCATTCCGAGGAACTGATTCCAGCAGTGTCCCAGGCTCTGAAGGCAGCAGAACTGGACCCTTGCAGCCTGACAGGTATTGGCGTGTCTCTCGGTCCGGGATCCTACACAGGTTTGAGGATAGGGGTATCGTCCGCAACAGGATTGTCTGCAGGCTGGTCAATTCCCCTGAAGGGAGTAGGAACTCTGAGAGTTCTTGCTGCAGCTGCTCTCTCCGATGAACCCGTACTCGTATGCATCAGAGCCAGGAAAGAGGAAGTGTTTGCAGCGGTCTTCCGTTCCAGCAGCGTCCACTCCGAGGAGATTATCGTCCCGGGGGTGTACAGAGTGACCAGTCTTGTGGAGAGACTCACATCGGGTCTCGAAGGAATAACTGCTCTGGGAAACGGAAGAAGCGAACTGAACGGTGCGCCTGTCAGGTGGCTTCCTCAGACACTGGACGGTCCCAGGGCCTTTTACGTTGCACTTCTTGCAGCAGAGCTCGCACGGTCTGAGGGATATGATTCCGAACTCGAACCCCTGTACATGAGGGAGTTCAATCAGAAAGCAGAAGACGTTGTATCCTGAGATCAGGCTCGCCAGGGAGAAACACCTCCACAGAATGGCTGAGATCGAACGGCAGTGTTTTCCATGCCCATGGTCCGAGTCGCAGATCAACATGTTCATCCAGCCGTTTGCGGGAACACGGAGCTGGATCGCGGAATGCTGCGGTGATGTTGTCGGGTACGTCTGTGCAGGATTGAACGATTCAGGAATGCTCCATGTAGCGAACCTGGTCGTTGTTCCCCGGCTGAGAAAGGCTGGCATCGCAGCACAGCTGATGAACGTTGCCGAGAGTTGGGGGTCGAGAACCGGAGCGAATGCAGCCTTCCTGGAAGTGAGAAGGGAAAACAGCGCGGCTATCGAGCTCTACAAAAATCGTGGATACTGGCTCCAGACCGTTCTCAAGGATTTCTACGGACAGGGCAGTGACGGCCTCAAACTTCTCAGGGAATTATCGAAAAGCCCGGCAGAAACTGAGCTTGCCAGAACGCTGGTCACACGGATTGATGCTCCTCCGCCGGTTGGAGTTGTTCTCGGCTCCGGTCTCTCATGGGTTGTCGAACTATTTGGTGAGGCTTTCGGGCTCGAATACACCAGCCTTCCCGGTTTTCAACCTCATGGAATCCCCGGACACCTTGGAAGGTTGACGATCAGCACCTGTGGACGCTTCGTCTTCCTTATGGGACGCAGGCACCGCTACCAGGGTTTCGATGCGGACAGCATATCCCTCTTGCCAGGTGTCATGAGCGATCTCGGAACTACGTGCTGGATTCTGACAACCTCTTCGGGTGCTGTGAATCCTTCTTACGAAGTTGGTGATGCCATGATCTTCGAGGATCATGTCAACCTGTCAGGCTCCGTTCCGACCGGGCTGCAGGGAAGAACGGGCTCTGCGGTCTACTCGCGGGAGCTGCGTGAACTGGCGGAAGAGGCGGCAGCTGGGACGGGAGCCGGTGTTCATTCGGGAACGTTTGCATGTGTGAGCGGCCCGACGTACGAAACCCCGGCCGAGCTGGAGTTTCTTAGAGGAAAAGGAGTCTCCGCCGTTTCCATGTCCACCGTTCCCGAGTCCCTGCTGCTCTCTGGAAGAGGGTGTGACGTTCTTGCTCTTTCTCTGATCACGAATACTGCCGGAACGGAAGGCTTTACGCATGACGAAGTGCTCTCCGCCCAGTCAACGGTACAGGAAAAACAGGGCGAATTCATAGGGTCACTCCTCGAAATGGTTTCGGAATATGCTGTATCCTGAAGCCGAAGCCTGGCTCTTCAGCCGCCGCCGCATGGGCATGAAATATGGTCTGGATCGTATACTGAGCGTGATGAACGATATGGGGAATCCACAGAAGGATTTCAGGACGATTCATGTGGTAGGTACCAACGGCAAGGGCAGCACCACTGCGCTGCTTGCTGAAATCGCCCGGCATCTCGGCTACAGGACAGGCCGCAACACGTCTCCCCATCTACTTGATTTCAGGGAGAGGATAGCAGTCGACAATCGCTGGATCGGTCGTGAAGAAATAGTCCAGTTCATTTCGGAGTACAGGGATCTGCTCGAAGCTCACAGCGCAACCTTCTTCGAGATCATCACGGCGATTGCGGCATGGTTCTTCAAACGTGAGAATGTTGACTGGGTGATTGCCGAAGCAGGTCTCGGCGGGAGATTCGATGCCAGCCGGATCTTTCAGGGAGATGGTACCATTTTTACGGGTGTCCAGGTAGAGCACAGCCGTATTCTCGGAAAGACGAGGCCGCTCATCGCAGCCGAAAAAGTGGCAATTGCAGCCCCTGAAACTTCGTTGATAGCCGCTGCACAAACGGGAGACGTGGAATCGGTGATCGACGAGGCTGTCTCCGCCGGATCACTGAAACGGATTTTCCCGGAGAAGGTTGTCATCGGAGGATTGCCGGGTGACCATCAGAAGCGGAACGCATCGCTTGCATTCAGTGCTGCCCTGAACCTGTTCGAAAGATCGAGATATGAGGTGGAGAAAGCTTTCGAACAGGCTTGCGGTTCAATTACATGGCCCGGAAGGCTGGACCTTCGTAAAGGGCAGCCCTCAATCCTCTTCGATGTTGCACATAATCCCGAGGCAATCGAGCAGCTGATTACTCACGTTGCCGATTGGCCAGGACCGGTTCCGGCAGTCGTTGGAATCCTTGCAGACAAGCCCTGGAAGAGAATGGTCGAACTACTGAGTCCCGTATTCGATCCGGTGGTTGCGACAACACCTCTGTCCGAGAGAAAGCTGGAAGCATCGGAGCTGGCAAGGGAGTTCAGATCGAACGGAGTTGACTGCCATGTCCGCGACAGCATACCGGAAGCTCTGGAATTATGCCGCACGATGGGTGACTCGACCATTGCGGTTACAGGCTCTTTCTTCGTAGTGGGTGAAGCCATGCTCACTTCGTGGAAGCGAAACTGGATCGAACAACCCGCAGGAGAAGCTTCACAAGCCATTGAACGTTGACAGCGAAGCCGCAGCGCGAGTATAGGTCAACCGTGTCCCATTTGCGTGAAGAGAAGATACCGTTCCGGAGGAAACGAATGACAGATAGCAGCAGATCCGATAGCCAGGCTAAGAGTAAACAGGATCTCGAGACCACACCTTTCAGCATGCTCAACTACATTCTGTTCGCCGTGGGGCTTCTGGTGATAACAGGTGGCTGGTTCCTCCTCAGGGGTGGTCATATATCGATTGCTCCCATCATGCTGATCCTCGGCTACTGTGGAATCATACCCCTCGCGATTGTGTTCAGGTCGAAGAAAACAGAGTAAACACGCACCGTGAACAGGCTCTTTTCCCTACTCATTCTTGCTCTTCTTACGGCTTCCTGTGGAAGTCAGGAGGAGTTCTTACCGGATCCCTTACCGCTGACGGCTGACGACACGCTATTCATCGTTATCGAGGGGGGGCGGTTCGTAACGAGCTGGGGAGATACGATCAACCTGGAAACGTTCGAGATTGCGAGGTTCGAAGTCTCCAACAGACTTTACTACTGGCTCGCAGATCGTGGAGGATTCGATATGCCTCCCGATCCGGGTTTCCCCGGTATGGATTCCTACCTTCTCGAATACCCCGATCATCCGGTCGTAAACCTGAGTGCCACGGAAGCTGGAAATGCTGCAGCAGTAATCGGATGCCGGTTGCCGACTCCTGCCGAATGGGAGTACGCGGCGACGATCGGGCTTACCGGGGCACCATTCCAGCGATATCCCTGGGGTCAGATAGAACCTCAGCTTGCTGAATATCCGGCCAATTACCTTGCCGGGGACGATTGGGAGACGAGGACGCTGGACGGTTTTGCCGCTACTGCGCCTGTAGGGTCCTATCCTCTCTCACCTGTTGGTCTTGCCGATCTGGCAGGGAACGTCTCCGAATGGACCTATCCTCTGTTCTCGATATGCATGGTCAAAGGAGGCAGCTGGGTCAGTCAGGCTGAAGACCTTCTGACGGGTTCGACCCTCAGAATGCAGCCGGGCGATAGAGCCTGGAGTACAGGCTTCCGTCTGGCTCGCTGACTCCTTCACACTCGCACGGAGTGGATATTCCCTACGTATATTTGCAGGAATCAGTCATTTCCGTTTATCTTTCGCATGAATTGCGCTCAAACCAGGAGGGAAATATGAAAATTCAGGTGTCTGGAATGATGCTGCTGCTTACTCTGCTAGTACTGTCGTGCGGTCAGGCTCCACGCGAAGCAAGCTTGCTGGATGTGATGCCGGCCGGTCATGATATCTATCTGACCTTCAACCCTTCCGAGATCGACATCGATGAAGTTCTCTCGAGTGTGGAAGAAATTGCCTCACAGGGAGGATCGATGCCGATGATCGTGTCCGGCGTACTGGGCTTTGACCCATTCGACTGGGATGGGTGGAACGATGCCCTTGCTCTCAGAACCGATGGCGAGATGGGCGTAGTGATCAACATGGACGACAGCGGAGACGAACCGGAGCTGATTGCTCTCTTCCTCTCCTCTGAGGATGTGAATGCGGTCGAAGACTTTTTCGCAGTTCTGATTGCACAGGCAAATGATGACGACGTGAGCTTTCTCGTCACGGAATCGGAAGGATACGTCGTTGTGGCGGTTGCTCCATCCCAGGCTAGAATAGATGATTTCGAGGAGTCCATCGGAACTCTGATCGATACCGATGAGGAGTTCAGCCGGCTTCGAGAGAAATCGACCGTGGGAGTACCTGCAGTCGAGATTTTCGCCAACATAGGTCTGATGTCCAGGACGGATGAAGTCGAGACGATGCTGCTCACCTGTTTCGTGGACGATAGCAGACTCGGGTTTCAGATTCTGGTGAGAACACTCAACATGGAAGCTATCCAGTCCAGCAGGGTGGTTGCCTCATCAGCGAATGCGGGCAGTGCGAACATACCATCCGACGCAACGGGCGCCGTTCGCGTAAGCGTTGACATCGATGCCGTGAAGGAAATGATGGCTGAGAACATGCCGCCCGAAGCCCAGATGGGTGTTGCCATGCTCGGGTTCGAATCCATCGACGACCTTTTCGACGCTTTCTCCGGTGACACTTACTTCGCCATTCGAACCGATGGCAGTGAATTCGCTGGCGTCATCCAGTACGGCCTGAGCAACAAGGGCGCAATAGAAGACCTGCTCGACAACTTATCCGGAATGATGGCCATGTCCGGGCAGGCGTTCACGACAATCGAATTCCAGGGCAGCGCATGCTACACCTTCGAGGCAGAAATCGCGCCAGGTATCGATGGAATCGAACTGGGTATTGTCGACAACTTCCTTGCCGTTGCCGGCGGATACACTCTTTCGGACGTAGCAGATGGCAAGAGCTTCAGTGATTACCTGGAAGATACCGGTCTCGGTATCGAGGACGAAGGCGGATTCGTCATCGTCGCCAACCTCGGAGAACTGGCCGAGGCATTCGACCTCAACGAAGAGGCGGGCAACCTTGTCGACTTCGAGAAGTACGGGTACTTCGCGTTGACGGGAAACACAGACAACGAGGTTTTCGAGATCAGCGGCGCGGTCGACATGGGCGGCGGCAATCCGTTTGTCGTCGTCGCGGATGCGATTGCCATTCTGATAAATGCACGCATGGAGAGTACTTTCATACCTCCTCCCGTGATCGAAGAGGAGATTCTCGTTGAGGAGATCGACGCTCCCTCAGAAGAGACGGAACCGGTCGAAGCAGCTCCAGAACCTGCCGAGGAAGTAGAAGAACCGGTAGAGGATCAGGGATAGACTAACCGAACGGACTCGAGAGAGCGGGGAACGGTGAAACGCTCCCCGCTTTCTAACTTGCCGTTATTCGATAACCGCGAAGCGCTGAATCTCCATGAAATCACCCGTAATCATCCTGCAGAAGTAGATACCCGGCGGCAGATCCGAAAACATGACCTGGTGATAGCCGGGTGTAACACCGGAAGATGTTACGGTCTCGGTGAGCCTGCCTGATAGATCGAAAACCGCGATATCGACGTCCGTTACATCTGGTACTCCAAACCTGACGGACACCGAACCGGACGATGGATTCGGAGCAGGGGGAAGAAGCATGGCCGATGGAGGAACAGGCTCGGTGGTTTCTTCGATTCCGACGTAAACCCATGAAATGGTAACATCGTCGAGCAGGGGGGTGGAGGACGAAACGGATGAATTCAGCATTGCCTTGAACTGGAAGTAGTTGTCGTATTCGCCGAGATAACCTGCCAGGCTAGTGCCCGAAGTTGTTATCGAAGCTGACCATAAGCCCATGTTGCCGGGGTCATCCGAGGCACGAACCTGGAACGCAACGTCCGTGTTGGATGGCTCCGTGCACTGCCAGGTGATCAGCCCCCAGTCGATCGACCAGTCCACGGGCCACGGGATTTCAAGTATGCTGGACTCGAGCTGGCCCGAACCAACGTAAGGACCCGCATCGAGATCCCACCATGCGATTTCATCATCACCGGAGGAAGCGGCTACTACATCGGTTTGCCCATCGTTGTTCAGGTCGGCCGTGCACACGGACCAGGCACCATTGAAATCGCTGTCGATCACGGTCTTGTCCCAGGCAAGACCTGACCCGTCGATGTTCATCCACAAGGTGACATCATCTGCATTGGATGCAGCCCCGATGATATCCATGTGACCATCACCGTTCATGTCGGCGGCACATACCGATCTTGCTCCGTTGAAGAACTCATCGACTGTATGCTCTGTCCAGGATGTACCCGAGCCATCGATATTCTCCCACCACGTGATGTCGTCGGCGACTCGGGCTGCACCTATTACGTCGATGTAGCCGTCACCGTCTACGTCTGCAGCATACACTGAGAAGGCTCCGTTGAAGTTCCCGTCGATGATATGCTCTGTCCAGGCTGTACCCGAGCCATCGACGTTCTCCCACCATGTAATGTCATCATTATTGAATGCCGCAGTCAGGATATCCAGGTATCCGTCGTCGTTGATGTCCGCGATGAATACTGCCACCACTCCGAGAAGGTCGCCGGTGATGACATGTTCTATCCATACGTCACCGCTGCCGTCGACATTTTCCCACCACGCGAGCTCGTCCGGATCGTCGGCAACGGTGATCACGTCGATATCGCCATCCCCGTCGATATCCTCAGCGGTAACATCCTGTGCATCGTCCAGGAACCCACCGATCAGATGGAACTGCCACGTGCCACCTACTCCGTCGATGTTCTCCCACCATGCGACGTCATCTGCGACCGCAGCAGTGCCTACTACATCGATATCACCGTCGCCGTCGATATCGAAAGGGTAAGCGCTTGTCGCACCATTGAAATTGCCGTCGATGGTATGCTCGGTCCAGAGGGTACCTGTTCCGTTGGCATTCTGCCACCAGGTGATATCATCATCTGAGTAGGCTGCGCCCAGAACATCCATGTCACCATCACCGTCAATATCTGCGGATTGAACGTCAATTGCCTCATTGAAGGAAGAATCGATAACGTGTTCGAGAGCGGTGTGCTGAAGAGCAAGTGTTCCGGGAACCGTCCAGGAGACATCGGTCTCGTAGTTGAACTCGTCGTTCCATTCGAAAACCGGCCCCGGAATTCCCGGGCCGCCCGACCAGTCGGTCTGTGTTTCGGAAACGGCTAGAGCGGCTCCGGATGCGGTTAGTAAAATGATGAGTAAACCCGTCAAATTATTCATAATAGTCCCTTCCATCTTTTATCCGAGTATTGAGCCGCCAGCCTTCTCGGTCAACTTATTCTATCTGCTCCTCGAGGGAGCACGGTGCCCGGCATAATTTGAATCATGGTGATGCGGCGGGTGCAATGACCATCTGATCGGGGTATAATCACCCAGGCTTCATATCCTCTGTTTCATTCATTCTCCACTGCTGAGTAAGACTTTGGAAAAGCGGGAGTAAACACTGGTGAATGCTGCAGGAAAAATAGTTACAATACTCATCGTCATTGCCGTTGCAGGAATTGTCTTCCTGGTTCAGCCGCGAAGCATCAACGTTTGCCTTCCTAAGGACGTTGTCTGCCTTGCAGCAGGTGCATTGTGTGCACTTGTCCTTGGCTTACAGATATTGAAAGGGAACCGCTTCGGGAACGGCTTTCCACTGCTCTTGCTGACAACGGCATCGGCAGCAGTTGTCTACACCGTTTTTCGCACGGTGCTGCAGAACGCCGGAGCATATCAACTCCTCGACATGTGGGTGCTGATCTCCCTTCTCTTCGTTTCCATCTGTGTTGCGATGATGCTCGACAGGAGAGGGAGAGACGCAGTCGTCTGGACGCTTGCCATCTGTGTTTCAGCCGTCGGGATACTGGTTCTTCTTAACAGGATTCTGCCGGGAATGAACTTCTTGGAGTCGAACATGACCGCAGCGGGAAGACCTTCCGGGCCGCTCGGAAACCCGAACCTCCTCGGAAGCCTCATGGCGGCATCGGTTTTCCCTGTGGCAGGCCTCCTATGGTCGAGGAAGTGGAAGGTTTTACCCCGACTTGTTTCGATATTCGCAATCGGTTTCGTCATGGTCGGGGTCGTTCTGCTCACACGGACAAGGTCAAGCCTGACCGGTCTCGCAGCCGGCGCTTTCCTTCTTGCCGCATTTCTTTTCTTCAGGAAGAGGAAACTTCTTCCCGGCTGGCTTCGAAAAACAGGGCCCGTGCTTCTGATCGTTCTGCTTCTGGTCGGGGTTATTGCACTGGTTCCCTCGTTCAGACAGATTGGTTCTGCATCCCAGAGCAGCCTGACCGTCAGACGTGTCATCTGGTCAGGAGCCATCAGGATGTTCATGGAGAAGCCGCTCACCGGCTGGGGTCCGGGGACGTTTCAGACATTCTTCCCCATTTTCAGAGATCCATTGTACCATCTGATGGGTGCAGGTCACAACACAGCACATGCTCATTCTGAGTACCTCGAAATGCTGTCGGAGATGGGAATACCAGGGCTGCTCGCAGGGCTGAGCGTCATTCTCCTCTTCTTCAGAACAGCCCTCAAGAGGATCCGCGGTGGAGTGGGAATCGGCCTTCTCTGCGGCGTGGCAGTTCTTCTGGCGGAAGCCGCGACCTCTGTTGCTCTCAGATGGCCATCATCGGCTTTTATGCTTGCCTTCTTTGCAGGATTGGTACTGGTTGCCGAGGGAAAGCCTTCAATACGATTTTCACGCGTTTGGTCGATTATACCCATCGGGGTTTTCCTGATGCTAGTCGTATCGGGCATACCTCTGGCATTGAGAATGAACGGTTCCGATAAGCGCCTCTACGAAGCGAAGATGATCTATCTGAACGGCGCGTCGTCAGCGATTGCAGATGCGCAGTCAATTGCAGGGGGCAGGGCTGGAAACCGGGACGAGCTGAGCCGTTGTGTCGAGCTCTGGAACGCAGCAGGTACGTTCTGTGATTCGGCTGTAGTAATGTGCCTGGAGTCAATTGAGCTCTGCCCTGATAACGCAGGTGCCTGGTACACTCTCGGGAATGCGTACATGACCGCTTCGGGAATCGCCTTTCCCGCTGAACCTGTTCTGAGGTCAGTCCTCATCGAGTACGGTCTCCCGGTCGGGACCGACCGTTCGGATCGTATGCTTCACAGGGCTCGTGCTGCATTCGATTCCCTTTCGGTCCGAGCGCCATACTTTGCCGAGATGCACCATAACAACGTCTATCTTTCGTATTCTCTCGGACGGATCGGTGAAACAATTCAGATGCTTGAACCCGCTTACCGGCTATTCGGTCATTACAGAACGCAGTACGAGTACATACATCAGCGCCTTTCCCCCTTCAGCACATGTCCTGCCTGCCTGCGCGTCTCGATTTCGATGGGAATGAGACTAATCCAGGAAATTTATGAGAACGACGGCATCGGCTCGGATCATGCCCTTGCACAAAGAGACGGTGTGCTCATCCTGACCGGGATGTACTGCCATTCATTTCCGGACCGGGCAGACAGCATCTGCGGATGGTTCACCTCCAGTCCCGAACTCGATGTTCTTCACGGAGGAGACGAGCTTCGCACAGACATTCTGGTCGAATCCGGATACACGGACGAGGCGCTCGAAGTGATCGGCAGATTCGAACGTGGTGACACAACAGGATTGCTGGAGCTCTGTTCCTCTTCCATCGAGATAGCTGCGGTTCCTCTTCCCTACCACCAGTACGTTGCCGGCACTCTAACCGCCCGAAGGGGAGACAGGGAAGGTGTAGAGATGCTCGCAGATCTGAACCAGCGCCTTATCTGGAATGCTTCTGCGCATCCCTCGGGATGGCCCGGTGGTGGAGAGAGTTTTCGATCCGAGGGTCTTCTGGCGTTGCGCTGCAGCAGCGGGTTCGAACCCGATCTGGTTATCGGTGCCACAGAGAAGATGGTTTATGCCGATCTTATCTTGTACCTTGCTCTCAGCATCGCGGAGAGCATGAATCCTGTCGAAGAAGAGCAGATTCTGATTGACAGACTCATGTCGATCTGGGTAGGAATCGGCGGTGTCAACGCAGCACATGTTGTCTCGAGAGGAAATCTGCTCGTCGAGAATGGGTATCTGGACGAGCTGATCTCCGAACTGAGAAATGAGCCTGCTGACGCTGACAGCGTGGATAAAGCTCTTCTCGGGCTCAGACTCCACTACATTCTCTACAGCTCTCTCTACTGGTCCGGGGGGATTCCCGATACGGATACCATCATGGAAGCTGCGTGTGCTCTCGACAGCTGCAGGCTGTCCCTGGAGAAAGCACTTGGTCCGCTGAATGCGGGGCTCAGGATAGAGGAAGCTCTCACGGCAGATCATGCGAGGATACGGAACCATCTTCCCGAGCATGCAATTCCGCTGATGGAAAACGTGATGTACAGAGTTACAGAGGGAATGCCTGTCGCGGACTGATCTGATCGAATCTCTCACCAGTATTTCTTTGTCTCCCGGGAAAGGCTACTCCCTCCTTTCTATTTTGTATATTGTACAACTATACAAATACGAAAAGAGGTATCCATAATGGTCAGCCCGGTCATCTTCGAGAAACGTGCTTCGATCCTGAAAGCAATCGCCAGTACAACCCGTCTGATGATTATCGAAGAACTTTCTGCGGGTGAGAGAACGGTCAGTTCACTCACAACCGTAGTTGATCTCGATATCTCAACCGTATCTCGCCACCTTTCAGTGCTCCGCAACGCAGGGCTTGTGTCATCCTCGAGGAATGGAAACCAGATCCTCTACCGTCTTCGTGTGCCATGTGTTCTGGACTTCTTCGACTGTGTGGAGAGAGTGATAGAGAGTGGCGGCAAAGTTGAATGCAGCCATGAAGAAACCGCGGCATTCCGGCGTTCCGGGGAGAACCGATGACCTCGAAGCAGACGGGCAGATCCCTGGGCTACATGTTTGCCATCTTCCTGGCGGCGTATTTCCTGCCCGTTGGGTGGAGTCGATTCGACAATGCGGTATTCGAAGCTCTTCATCTGCTGAAGGAGTATGCCAGAGAACATGTTCTGACGTGTCTCGTCCCCGCATTCTTCATTGCCGGAGCGATCTCGGTATTCCTGAGCCGGGATTCCGTGATCAGATATCTCGGAGCACAGGCAAGGAAGGTCGTGTCTTACGGAGTCGCTTCCGTTTAAGGAAGCATTCTTGCCGGCTGCTCCTGTACCGTGCTGCCCCTCTTCGCAGGGATTTACAAGATGGGGGCGGGGATCGGACCGGCCACGGCATTCCTGTATTCGGGGCCCGCAATCAACGTACTCGCGATAATTCTGACCGCCAGGATACTGGGAATTGAACTCGGAATTGCGCGTGCCCTGGGGGCGGTTGTTTTCAGCATCGTTATCGGGCTTCTCATGCAGCTCATCCACGGCAGGAAGGAAGCGGAGAGAACGGTGAACCCGGTTACAGTGAATCAGGACACTGAATCCAGACCTCTCTGGCAGACAACGCTGTACTTCGCCAGCATGATCGGCATCCTCGTATTCGCCAACTGGGGAAAGCCGGACGGTGATTCCGGGTTCTGGGTAGTCATCTACTCAGCGAAATGGATTATCACCGGAGCGTTTTCAGTTCTTCTCGGGCTAATGCTGATGGCCTGGTTCGAAGTGAAACCATGGAAGCTTCTCATCGCCGGAGTCGTAACTGCCTTGCTCGGAGTCCTGTTTCCCGGCTATCCAGTTGTTGCCTTTGCCGTCGGCCTCATCGGTTTGTCTTTCATCCTTGCCACGGGCAGCGGGGAGACCAGGTCATGGCTGGACTCGACGTACGGGTTCTCGAAACAGATCCTTCCACTTCTGTTTGCGGGTGTGCTGGTCGCGGGTGCTCTTCTGGGAAGGCCTGGTAACGAGGGTCTGATTCCTTCCTCATGGGTCAGCTCGGCCGTTGGCGGAAACTCCGTTCTGGCAAATCTGTTTGCATCCGTTGCTGGAGCCTTCATGTACTTTGCAACCCTCACCGAGGTGCCGATTCTCAAGGGGCTTCTCGGCGCTGGCATGGGCAAGGGGCCTGCCCTTGCTCTCCTTCTGGCAGGACCTGCTCTGTCCCTTCCTAACATGCTTGTGATAAGAAGCATAATGGGAACTGCGAGAACGGTAACTTTCATCTCCCTCGTCGTGACCATGGCAACGATTAGCGGAATTTTATACGGGTTCATCTCGGGATAGGAGAAGAATTGAAAAGAGAGATACTGATACTCGGAACCGGCTGTCCGAAGTGCAGAGAACTGGCCGAACTCACGGAACAGGCTTCTTCACAGCTCGGGTGCGAATGTGAAATAACAAAGATAACCGACATCAACGAAATCATCGGCTACGGCGTGATGCTCACTCCAGCACTGGTTGTCGATGGCGTAGTTAAATGCGCAGGCACAGTTCCCTCGGTAGAACAGATAACCGAGTTCCTGGGATTGCCCGCGAGGTGAACTGAAAGCAGCATGATTTATCACCAGAGCAGCTGGTGG
>CBDUZS010000038.1:0-25101 GCA_965371785.1 uncultured bacterium | reverse complement strand
TTACAGTACTTGATGTCTGCGGAGAACGTGCCGTCAGAAGGTGTGTGAAGCTCTAGCCATTCCTCCTCAACTTCCTGAGCTGTCTCTCTGTAACGACCTGTCTGCCTGTACCAGTAGTTACTGAGGGCTTCGATCTCGCGCAGGATTCCCTCAGGCGAGAGGTTCTGTCGAATGTGTCAATTCTGTCACCATGGTAGAGACACCGATCATTAGTCTATCCCCGCAGCTGAACGAGCTATCGCCAGGATCGCTGCGCGGATAGAATCAGGCAGATCGGACCAGGTATTCAGGAGCAATTCCAGATCTGGTGGCACTTCGAGTAGTGCACGCATAGTGCACACTTTTCGTGCAATGAACTGTTCTGGTTCTGTTCGGGAAGTGTTCCGGTTCTGTCTTTCTAGCGAATTTCATCCTGACGCAAGTGTCTGGAAGTGTTAGACTTTGTAGTAATAGTGTCGTGGTTGTGTCGGGGTTCAGTATAGCGTAATATACAGGCAGGCAACAGCTTCGAATCCCGCCGCCTCCACCAGATTTCGATGATTAACTATCCGCTCATCGAGAGTATCTCACATCATCTCGTGACAAATCCTCATAATAACAAAGTAAGTAGTTACTATTTGTGATAATCTTCCCGTACGGGAAGATTCCTGAAGAAACCAAGCCCATTCCCCAGTATTTTCCCGTACGGGAATGTTCCGCTGGACATCAGGTATTTCCTTCGCTATTATCCCGTACGGGAATATTCCTGAGAAATTTGCTGTAATACGATCATGTTTCCTGAGAAACGGAGACGATATGTCTGATTCAGATAAACACACTCCATACGGGAGGGTAGCATCAGTCGAAGAACTCGGTTGGAAAATACGCTCTAAACGTAAACACCTTGGTTTGACTCTGGAACATGTGGCAGGACTCTCTGGGATAGGTATACGATACCTTTCCGAGCTTGAAAGGGGCAAGAAAACCATAGAGTTAGGGAAGGCTCTGCGGGTAATGAACAGCCTTGGTCTCGTTCTGATTGTCAGTACCAAGGGTGGAATCAGAGGCGGAGGTAGTCGTGCCTGAGAGCAACCTGAATGTCTTTGCTGATAAGTGTAATGTCGGTGTCATTCAGGCTGATCCTGAAGGTCGGATGTCATTCCGATACTCATCATCCTGGCTTGAAAATCCTGATAGCTACCATGTCTCTGTTAGCTTGCCTTTAACAGAAGACACCTACTCCCCCGAAAGAGCACACCCGTTCTTCGCCAATCTTCTCCCGGAAGGCATGGTACGAGAGCATGTGTCGAAGGAGCTGGGCATCTCCATCGACAATGATTTCGAACTTCTGTCACGGATAGGAGGTGAATGTGCAGGCGCGTTGTGGATTGGTTCCTTAGATCCACCAGCTGTTCAGGAGCAGAGTTATAAACCCATCTCAGAAAGTGAGTTGTATGATCGGATCATGACGTCTGGCGTTTTCTCGTCAATCGTAGGATCGGGAAAAGCGCGCTTATCGCTTGCTGGTGTTCAAGATAAGCTTCCTGTTCGAGTTGAAGATGGGAAGGTGATGCTTCCTGAGGATGGGGCGCCTTCCACTCATATCCTGAAGTTCCCAAACCGCGATTTCAAAGATCTTCCAGCAAACGAAGTGCTTATGATCAGTTTGGCAAGTCATCTCGGACTGCGCACAGTAGAAGCCCGACTCTTTCGTATTGGAGATATCGAAACATGCCTGGTATCAAGGTATGACAGGATTGGGGAAGGATCAGGTCTTCTTAGACGCTTGCATCAGGAAGATATGTGCCAGGCCATGGGTTTGCCTTCCGTACGGAAGTACGAAACGGAGGGCGGCCCGTCTTTCAAAGAGTGTTTCGAGTTGATCGACAGAGTCTGCACAGAGCCAGTTGTAGAGCGTGATCAGTTAATAAGGTGGCTTATTTTCAACTTGTTGATCGGCAATTCTGATGCCCATGGGAAGAATCTATCATTACTCTATCGAGCAGACGGTAGTATGGGGCTTGCACCATTCTACGATCTGGTATGTACGCTCAGTTACAGTAACCTCCATCGAGACATGGCAATGAACATTGGATCGAGATCAGATCCTGGAAGGATTGGTCCACGACAATTCGATATTCTCGCTGAGGAGTGCGAAGTAGGGTCAAAGTGGCTTCGTGGTTACGTACAAAACATGGCTGAGGCAACCTCTGTTGTGCTCGAAACAGGTCTGGATCGTCTGAAAGTAGATCCATCGATGCATGAGCGTGTTCTTCCGACAATCAGGAAGCAGACAAGGCACATAAGGAATGCTTTTCGATAAGCTGCGAGTATTGGACCTGATCGGAAAGTACCTTTCAAAACTGATGCTCCTTAGCTCGTATTCGAATAATCGTTAACATGTCGAATCCACACCATTACAGAATTCAAATGAAGTATATTTGCTCAACCATCATGCACGGACAGGACTGTTACACCTGTTGAATGTGTCCGTCTCGTGGAAGGAGTCACATGGGGAGTGACCGGTCCTCGAAGACACGTCTGATCTGTATCGCGGGAATCGTTCTCTTCTCCGTTGTCTGCTACGGCAGCATCATTTCCTCTTACTTCCTCTCCGATGATTTTACCCTCATCGGGCGTGTTGCCCGAGACGGAATGTACTGGCAGTGGGGAGAGGATACCGGTGGTTTCCTGAGACCGGTTACGGTACTGTCATTTCTCTCCGACCATGCGATATGGGGTTTCGAGCCTGCAGGTTTCCATCTAACGAACATCCTGTTCCATGGGATGGTCGGAAGTGCAGTGTTCCTGATCTCACTTCTTATCTTCAAGGAGTGGGGATTGACTGAAAAAACCCTTCCTGCGTTTCTCACAGCCTGCGTTTTCATAGCATTGCCTTCACATTCGGAATCGGTTTCATGGATATCGGGAAGAACGGATGTGTTAGCCGGAGCGTCAGGTCTCCTATCGATCTACACCTTCATGCTGCTTCTTCGAAGGCGTTCAGGTCTCCTTCTCGGTCTGACCATCGGTCTGTTCATGACCGCTGTGCTTGCGAAGGAGAGCGCACTGTTCATCCCGGCAGTATGGCTCGCATTTGTAATTGCCTATAGGATAACTGAATGCAAATTCCCTTCAGTTCATTCTCGATGGGCTATTGCTTCCTCTGCGCTCGGCCTGATCATCTATTTCATTGCACGAAAAATCCTGTTGGGACACTACGTAGGCGGATTGGGAACCGAGCGGCATCTGGCCATCTTCAGTGGTCAGACCCTTGAAAACCTGGGGCGATTCGCAGTGCGTGTATTTCTCCCCCCGCTTCCTCAACCGAACGGCTTTTTGACGATTACATTCGCTTTCATTCTGGGTGCAGGCATCCTTGCAGCCATTCTGGTTGCACGGGGCAGGAAGATTCACCTGAAGAAGAGAGTCGTTCACCTGATTCTTCTCGGAGCCTGCTTCTTCCTGAGCCTTCTTCCGGTGCTCACGATGAAAGTATCAGTCCAGACCACCCAGTCGGAGAGGTTTCTTTACCTTCCCAGCGCCTTTGCAGTCATCCTGCTCTGTTCTCTGATCACCCTTGTTCCTGGCAGAAAGACTTCGGCAGCGATCCTGATCGTACTCGCTGTGCTGGGCTTTGTTTTTCTGCAACAGGTCAATACACGGTGGCAGACCGCCGGACGTCTTTCTCTCGAAATCACCCGGATGGTTTCAAACGAGAATCAGGACAGCGTCCTGATACTGAATCTCCCGGACAATTTCCAGGGCGCGTACGTGCTGAGGAACGGCCTTTCGGAAGCTGTCACCCTTTTCCATGGAAGGGAAGCCCGGGGAGAATTCAGGGTTCTCTGCACTCATGGCGTGAACTCTCTCACCGATACCGTACGGGTACTGGTGGCTGACGACGGGCTTGTTCTGACAATACCGCAACACTGGGAGTACACTGCGATAGATTCCACATCATTCGATCCGTCCGTTGAAGGGAATGTCATCCATCTCAGAGAACCTGATTTCAGGGAACCTGATATCAGCTCCTTCCTCCTGTTCGACGGAAGAGAAATGACACGAATGGTGCGGCAATGACGGCAGGATACGGGCTGTCCGCACGTTATTCGAGAAACATCCCGATTGCAGCCTTGAGTATCTGCGCTTCGATCATGGTCTTTGCCGTTTTGTTCTCGGGTATGCTGCTGAACCACGACTGCGCACTCCTGCTCCAGTGCGGAAGGCTAATCTCCGAAGGAAGCATTCCCTTCATGGATCACGTCGAGACAAATCTGCATATGGCGCAGTACATCCATGTTCCACCTGTTCTGCTGTCGAATGTTCTTGGCGTGAACGTGCCACTGGTGTTCTTTGCGGGAGTCCTTGTCTTTACTCTCTTCAGCTGTTTCGCCGTGTTGCTGCTGGTGCGGAGGTCAGGGCTGTTCAGCACATGGACTGGAGCCGTCCTCATCGCTTCATCGGTGCTGATTCTGTCGCTGAAGGCTTTCAGCAATGGAGATTTCGGACAGAGGGAGCATCTGTTCGTGCTCGCCTGGCTTCCATTTCTGCTCGTCAGGTACTCCAGAACGCAGGATGTCGGTGTGAGCATTCCACTGGCGCTGGTAACCGGTTTACTCACAGGAATTATGATGCTGTGCAAACCATCCTTCCTTGCCCTGGTGGTTCTGATCGAAGCCTGGATGTGGATACGTATTCGAGGGAGGAGGACTTACCGCACGCCAGAGATGATTGCGGTGTACTCCGTTGTACTTGTCTTTGCCGTTCATCTGCTTCTGCTTCCCGGCTCCATACAATCCCCCTTCTTCACCAGATGGGTACCTTTCATTGCTGCAGGTTACCATTCTTACAACGCGTCTCTCTACAATATGATACGGGGAAACCTCCGATTCTGGCTGCTGTTTCTCGGAGGCGCAATGCTCTCCGTTCTGACCATGTTCAGAAGCAGGCAGGCAGTCAGGCATCTTCTCGAATTAATGCTTGCCGCATCTATTCTAGCTGTCGGTTTCTTCTTCCTTCAGCACAAGGGCTGGCTTTACCAGCTGTTTCCGGCGTTCGGGCTCGTGGTAGTGCTTGTGACAGGTTCCGTCGCAGTTCTGTTCGAAAGGTACGGATCGCGTGGAATTGCCGGAAAAACGATCAACATCGCTCTGCTGCTCGGTCCGGTTGCTGCCTGCCTGATACTGGCCGGAAACTCCTTCCGGTACGCAGGTTCCATGTACTCGAACATGAACGAGTTTCTGAAGGTAATCGAGATATACTCGGATCCAGGTGAGCGGATCTCATTCATTTCCACCTGTGTCTATCCTAAATATCCTACACTGGTTTACGCCGATAGATTACCGGGAACCAGATTCCTGTCAGCCTTTCCCATCGCACTGATCTACTCCAATGCGCCTCCGTCGCATTACTCCGGTTCCTCAGGCTTCTGTTACAGATCTCCTTCCGACATGGCTGACGAGGAACTTCAATTCCTGGCGGAGTTGGGATCGGACATTCGAACCAACAGGCCTGCACTCGTCTTCATCGACACGGAAGTAACGTGCCAGGGCTGCCCCACCGGATTCAGGATAGATGATTATCTCATCAATTCAGGATGGCTGGATGAGCACATGAGCGATTACGAGTTTCTTTTCGTCCAGAACGGATTCAGAACCTACCTGCTGAACTGAGTTTCCGAGGAGCATGCCGTAGTCGGTATATTCCCCCCGAGTGAAGGGTTCTGCCGATGGCCTTTTCTGCCTGATGGGAGGCTGACACCATGCCGGAGATGATTGCTTATCACCCGATAGGTATTGTGCGCACACCCTACAGGGACACTGCGCCGTTTCAGGCAATTGAGGATGACGACAGTGGGCCGTTCATCCTCGAGCTTTACCCCCGGTACGAGAGCGCTCTCGAGGATCTGGAATGCTTCAGGTACGTGTTCGTGATCTTCCACATGGACAGGGTCCGCGGCTACGATGGCTCGAACCTTGCCCACCCGCCGTCTCTGAACGGCGGAACGGTTGGTCTCTTTGCCAGCCGATCACCTAACAGACCCAACCCCATAGGTATCGACATCGCGCGAATTCTAAAGATCGAGAAGAACCTTGTCTACACGACCGGGCTGAGTGCACTCGACGGAACACCGCTGCTGGACATCAAACCATACCGGAATGCCGATTCGAAGCCGGACGCGGGAAAAGGCTGGAGTAGATAATCACCCGAGGGGTTGGAAATGCTCCATGTCGGTACTTGACACTTGTAGACGACTGGTCTAATATTGGCTCCGAAAGGAATGATGATGGGCAAAGATACCCAGACCAGGATACTTGAAAAGGGCGCTCAGCTTATCAGGAGGAATGGTTTCAACAACACGGGGTTGAACGAGATCCTCAAGGCTGCGGACGTTCCGAAGGGCTCCTTCTACTACTACTTCGACAGCAAGGAGGATTTCGGTCTGAAGCTCATCGAGTACCTTCACAGACATATCAGCAAATCATTCTACGGTTACCTTTCGGAAGACTCTGACACACCCCCTCTCGTTCGGCTGAGAACATTCTTCGAGTACTTCAGAGAGTCGTTTACGAACGAGGAAGAGAAGTGCGGCTGCCCGATTGGGAACATCACACAGGAGCTTGCCGCAGTGAATCCGAAGTTCAGGGAAAAACTCCACGATGTCTTCGCGGACATCCTCGAGCCGGTCAGGATGTGCCTTGACAGAGCGGTGCAGACCGGTGACCTGTGGCACGATACGGATACCGGTAAGCTTGCAGAGTTCATCATAAACAGCTGGCAGGGAGCTCTCATCTATCTCAAGGTCGCTGACTGCGGCAGACCGCTGGAGATTTTCGAAGAGTACGTTTTCGGTGAACTGCTGACCTGCTTACGTGTTTCATCAGTTAGAGGGAAGGAGTGAGAGGATGCTGAAAACCGGTCTACTCTGTATTTTATTCATCAACTGCCTGCTCGTACTCCCCGCAACAGCGGAAGAAATTACGCTGGAACCGAGCCAGGACGCCTTCGTATGCGATTGCATACCCGGGGCCACCAATCCAATGCTCGGCAACCAGTACCTTGCACAGGGCCGTTACTCTGCCTGCTATAACCGTACGTTCATACAGTGGGATCTGAGTTCCATTCCGGAAGGCGCGACAATCGACGACGCGGAATTCCGGATCTTCTGCGCAACGTTCTACGGGTCCCCGTCGGGCCAGATGGCACACTACCGCGTGATCGAGGCATGGAACGAGAACACGGTTACATACGCCAACAGACCGGATCACACGACAGATGGTGCTCTGTTCACTTCGAACTGGCCCGGCACCAGCTCCTGGCACGTCTTCGACGTCACAGATTTTGTAGCCCTCTGGTTTGAAGGAACTGTCGACAATTTCGGCATGCTCTGTCATAGCACAGGCTGCACGTCCACCAGCGATTGCGCTTTTCGATCCTCGAATGTAGGGAACCCCGGTTACCGTCCGCGCCTTGTGATCACCTACACGCCCCCCTCGTCTCTGGATGAAACGACCTGGGGTGGCGTGAAGGTCATGAACTGACCGCGGTGCCGCCGATGCTAACGCGATCCATTCCCGGCACAATGGCCGTACTTCTGACAATCCTGGTCTTTACACTGCCGGGTGAATCCTCAGCCGGATGCGACCCGCCGGCCCCCGGAACCTGTTCTGATGAAATCGGGGATGAAGACTGCGAGCCGGTATCTGATATTTCAGGGTGCGCCGGTGGAGAATGCTGCATGATGCCTGTTCCGCCGCCCTGTCCGGAGGAGACTAAAACGGGAGAAGAGGTTCCCGAGGGTGGAAGCAAGTCCCGTTCTCTGATTTCCAGGAGTATCTGAAACCGAGGTCGCTGTACGAAAAACCCCGGGCAGTTCCGCCCGGGGCTTTTCAATCGGTAGAGCCTTCCGGCTACTCCTTTACCCACTCCATATCGGCCATCTGCTCGTAGAGCCTCCAGCGCCTGTCCACTTCCTCCTGTGCGAGTACGAGGAGCTCGGCGGCATGTTCCGGCTTGCTCTTCGTCAGCGTCTTGAACCTGACTTCGTTGTAGGCGAAATCCTTGAAGGGAATGGAAGGTGGTTTGCTGTCGAGTTGGAGCGGCTTCTCGCCATGATCGATTCTTCTGGGGTCGAACCTGAAGAGAGGCCAGAATCCGGAGTTGACGGCCAGCTTCTGTGCTTCGAGACCGTTGGTCATATCGATACCATGGGCAATGCAGTGGGTGTAGCAGATCACGATGCTCGGTCCGTCGAAAGTCTCGGCCTCGACCAGAGCCTTTACCGTCTGGTTGTAGTTGGCTCCCATGGCAATCTGGGCTATGTAGATATTGCCGTAGGCCATGCAGATCATGCCGAGATCCTTCTTGGGAACCGGTTTGCCGGAGGCTGCGAACTTGGCTACAGCGCCGAGTGGAGTAGCCTTTGAGCACTGGCCTCCCGTGTTCGAGTAGACACCCGTATCCAGGACGAGGACGTTGACGTTCAAGCCCTGGGCAAGGACGTGATCGAGACCTCCGTAGCCGATATCGTATGCCCAGCCGTCGCCGCCGAAGATCCATACGCTGCGTCTGACGAGGTAGTCCGCCACGCTTTCGAGCAGTCTAGCGTCCGGTGAGTCTACGCCCGTCAGGATTTTTCTGAGCTTTTCGAGCCGAGTTCTCTGTTCCTCAATCTCCTGCTCGTCCTTCTGTTCACAGGCAAGCATCGCTGCGACGAGGTCACTTCCGATGCTGCTCTCGAGCTTCTGAAGGAGCTCGACGGCAATGACCGTATGCTTGTCGGCAGTGAGCCTGAAGCCGAATCCGAACTCGGCCGCATCCTCGAAGAGGCTGTTGTTCCATGCAGGACCCCTGCCATCGATGTTGAACGTGTAGGGTGTGGTCGGCAGGTTGCCACCGTAGATCGAGCTGCAGCCTGTTGCGTTTGCGATGACCGACCTGTCTCCGAAGAGCTGACTGACCAGTTTGACGTATGGTGTTTCTCCGCAACCCGCGCAGGCGCCCGAGTACTCGAAGAGAGGTTTCATCAACTGGGAGCCCTTTATCGTGGCCCGGTTGAGTTTGCTCCTGTCGAAGTCGGGTATGTCAAGGAAGAAAGTGTAGTTCTCAGCCTCCTGCGCTCTGAGAGGTGGCTGGTAGGCCATGTTTATGGCCTTCTTTCCCGGTTCTTCCCTGTTCTTGCCCGGGCATGCATTGACACACATCATGCAGCCCGTGCAGTCCTCGGGTGCCACCTGGACAGTGAACTTCATGCCGGTGAACTGGGGACCCTTCGCATCGACGCTCTTGAAGCCGGAGGGAGCATTGTCGAGGAGAGAAGGATCGTAGGCCTTGATCCTTATGGCGGCATGCGGGCAGACGAAACTGCAGATACCGCACTGAAGGCAGACGTCCGGATTCCACACAGGGATATCCTGTGCGACGTTCCGCTTTTCCCACATCGTGGTTCCGGTAGGCCATGATCCGTCAGCAGGCATTGCGGAGACCGGAACATCGTTGCCGTCCATCCTGATGATCGTTGCCGTTACGTTGCGCACGAAATCAGGAGCGTTCTCCGAGACCGTTGCCGGCATTGTGACGGAGCTGGTGACCTCATCGGGATGCGAAACCTCGAAGAGGTTGGCAACTGCCTGGTCGACGGCGTTGTAGTTCTGCTGTACGACGTCTTCACCTTTCTTGCCGTAGCTCTTGAGAATGGCATCCTTTATCTTCTGAATGGCTTCTTCTTCACTCGGAAGCACACCTGAGATCGCGAAGAAGCAGGTCTGCATGATCGTGTTGATCATGACGCCCATTCCCGTTTCCTTCGCGACTTTGTAGGCATCGATGACGTAGAATTTGAGTTTCTTGTCGATGATGTGCTTCTGCGCAGTCCTTGTCAGGTGATCCCATATTTCCTCGGGACCGAATGGCGTGTTCAGAAGGAATGTCCCGCCATCTGCTGCGTATCCGAGCACATCGTACTTCTCCATGAACATCGTCTGATGACAGGCAACGAAATCAGCCTTGTCCACGAGGCAGGTCAGCTTGATGGGCTTCGGACCGAAGCGGAGGTGGCTGACCGTCAGGGCACCGGCTTTCTTGGAGTCGTACACGAAGTATCCCTGAGCGTAGTTATCGGTTTCACCACCGATTATCTTGATGGAGTTCTTGTTGGCTCCAACCGTGCCATCGGAGCCCAGCCCCATGAACACCGCCTGGATCATGCCCGGTATCTTGAGAGTGAAGTCGAGGACGTCGAGAGACGTGCCGGTGACATCGTCGTTGATACCCAGGGTGAAGTGGTTCTTCGGTTCAGCCTTCGATGCTTCATCGAGTACTGTCTTGACCATTGCCGGTGTGTACTCTTTGCTCGAGAGGCCGTAACGCCCGCCGATCACCCGGATGCCGCTGATTCCCTTTTCCCCGAAAGTCGTCAGTACGTCCATGTAGAGCGGTTCACCAGGTCCACCTGGCTCCTTTGTCCTGTCCAGTACAACGATGGTCTTAACCGTATCCGGAATGGCTTCGAGGAATGCTTCCCCGTCGAAAGGCCTGTAGAGACGCACCTTTAGCAGGCCGACTTTCTCCCCCTGCTCGCACAGGTATTCCACCGTAGCATGTGCGGTCTCGCAGCCTGAACCCATCTGGATGATGATCCTCTCCGCGTCGGGAGCACCAACGTAATCGAAGATGTGGTAGCTTCGACCGGTCAGGTCGGCAAACCTGTCCATGTAATGCTGCACTATGCCCGGAGTGACTACGTAGTACTTGTTTACGGTTTCTCTGCCCTGGAAGTAGACGTCCGGGTTCTGGCTGGTTCCCCTGACAACCGGTCTGTTGGGATTGAGGCCCCTGTTCCTGTGGGCGATTATCAGTTCGTCGTCCATCATTGCCGTGAGGGTTTCATCGGACACGAGTTCGATCTTCTGGATCTCGTGACTTGTGCGGAATCCGTCGAAGAAATGTACGAACGGTATTCTTGCCTTCAGCGTTGATGCGTGGGAGATGACCGCGAGATCCATTGCCTCCTGGATCGAACAGCTTGACATCAGGGCGAAACCCGTCTGACGTACACCCATTACATCGCTGTGATCGCCGAATATCGAAAGAGCCTGGCAGGCAAGGCTCCTTGCCGATACGTGGAACACGGTAGGAGTGAGTTCTGCTGCGATCTTGTACATGGAGGGAATCATGAGGAGGAGACCCTGGGAAGCAGTGAAAGTCGTTGTCAGTGCTCCGGTCTGGAGGGCTCCGTGAACGGATGCCGAGGCGCCCCCTTCGCTCTGCATTTCCTGAACGAATGGAATGGTTCCCCAGATATTGGTCTTGCCCTGGGATGACCAGGCGTCACTGTGCTCACCCATCGGGCTGGAAGGAGTGATCGGATAGATAGCGATCACCTCGCTCAGCTTGTGAGCCATCATTGCAGTTGCTTCGTTACCATCGATGGTAATCATCCGCTTATCCATCTCTGCCAGTCCTGCTTTCGTCTGTCGTGCGAGAGCGCACGGTTGTTTCATGATCAGACCATTCTTCCCGCAGTACGCGGAAATGGAATCACGTCACGAATATTATCTATTCCAGTGTAATACATTAGAAGTCGTTCGAGACCAAGGCCGAAACCTGAATGAGGTGCGCTGCCCCATCTCCTCAGCTCCAGATACCACCCGTATACAGCCTCATCCATCTCCAGTTCGCGTACTCGTTTCGAGAGAAGGTCGAACCTCTCTTCCCGCTGGCTGCCGCCTATGATCTCTCCCACGGCAGGAAAGAGGAGATCGGTACATGCAACGGTGTCGCCATCGTCATTCTGCCGCATGTAGAAAGGCTTGAAGCTGGCCGGGTAATCCGTTACGAAAACGGGGCTCTCGAAGACCTTCCCGGCCAGAAAACGCTCGTGCTCAGAGGAGAGATCTCTGCCCCATTCTGCCCGGTTCTCGAATCTTCCCGCTTCCGCGTCGAGAATCTTCAGTGCTTCGCGGTACGTTATCCTGGCAAAGGGCTTGTTCAAGACCAGATCGTATCTCTCAGCGAGGTCTTTCTCGTAAAACTTTTCGAAGAACTCGAGCTCGGCTGGGCATTTCCCTCTCAGATACTCGGCGGTGTATTTCACGAACTCCTCAATGAGAGAGATGTTGTCGTCGAGATCGTAGAAAGCCATCTCGGGTTCTATCATCCAGAACTCGGCTGCGTGAATCCTGGTGTCGGATGGGTCCGCCCTGAAGATCGGGCCGAAGGTGTAGACTTTCCCCAGAGCCAGAGCAAGCGGCTCGGTCTCGAGTTGTACACTCACCGAGAGAAACGCCTTCTGCCTGAAGAAGTCGGCGCCGTAGTCAACTTTGCCGTTCTCGAGCGGAACCGAATCCAGGGGGAGAGTGGTCAGCTGGAACGTTTCTCCTGCACCCTCGGCATCGCTTGACGTGATCAGGGGAGGGTGGATGTAGAAGAACCCTCTCTCGTCGAAGAACCTGTGAATCGCGATACACAGATGGTGTCTGGTCCTGAAGATGTTGCTGAAAGTATTCGTTCTCGGACGGAGGTGTGGGATGGTCCGCAGGAATTCTATTGAATGTCTCTTCTTCTGGAGAGGGTATTCCTCGTCTGTTGGTCCGATCACCTGTAACTCAACGGCTTTCAGCTCGACGGACTGCTCACTCCCGAGGGATGCGGCGGGTTCACCGGTCACCCGGATACAGGCGCCGGTCGTCAGCCCTTTCAGCTCGGAATCGCTGAACGCGCCTCTGTCGAAAACGACCTGGAGGTTATCGCTGCAGGATCCGTCGTTGATCGCGGCAAAGGCAACGTTCTTGCCCATCCTGGCCGTTCTGATCCAGCCGAAAACGGTTACTGGCTTCTTGCCGGCTCCGTTGAGCAGTACGGACACCACGGATTCACGTTGAATCATTACTACCTCTCTGATGTAATTCGGAACCAAGAATCTAAATCGACACGGCTAATCAGGCAATAACAGTGACTGTTCCAGTGCCGAGACAGGGAATCCAAGTGCTTTGCCCTGCCAGCGGTTCCCCTCTGAGAGGTGGTTCCGGAGCCGTTCAAGAACCTTTATCTTTCCGAGGGACCATTCCGGTGAAACCGTCAGCTCCGCCGGTGCCTCTCCGGTGAGCCTCTGAACTACGACTCTCGGAGCAATGTGCTCGATGAAATCACATGCGTATTCAACGTACTGCTCGAGCGTCATCACATCGAATTCACCCCTGAGGTGGGCAGCTTCAAGAGTGCTGCCGGTGACCACGTGAAGATTCTGCACCTTCACTCCGAGGGCTCCGCAATCGTTGACGAAGATCGCTGTATCCATTCGATCCTCCCTTGTCTCACCAGGATATCCCAGAATGACATGAGCTGATGAGTGTATATTTCTCTCGCGGAGTCGTTCGAAGGCAGTGACCGAGTCGGAATGTGTATGGCAGCGGTTCATTGAGGAGAGGAGGGTATCGGAGGCCGATTGAACTCCCACCTCGATCCAGAGAAATGTTTCCCTCGAGATATCCTCCAGCAGGTCGAGAACATCCTCACCCAGACAATCCGGTCTCGTACACAGAGAGAGCCCGACGATGTCGGTGTGGGAGAGCGCACGTCGATACATCTCTCCCAGTGATTCGGGGTTCCCGTACGTCGTGCTGTAATCCTGAAAGTAGGCGATGAATTTACTTACTCCGTGACGCCTCGAGACGTAGCGGCAGCCTTCATCGAGCTGCTGCTCAATCGTCATTCCATCGCGGTATTTCACAGGTCTGCTGCTGGCTGGATTGCAGAAGGTGCATCCGTCGACTCCTGCGGTACCGTCACGATTGGGGCAGGTGAACCCCCCGTAAAGGCCTACCTTGTAGACCTTTTCCCCGAAGAGGTCTCTCAGGAAGCCATTGAGGTTGCGGTATCTCTTCTTCTCCATTACCTTCATCTCCCACGGGGGAGTATATCACATTAATTCGACGAACAGGGTTGAGCGTATGGGAAAGCATTGTTCGAGAGCAGCCATGATATTCCACGATCATTTCGGCCTCCTGCCCGGACGGCCGGACATGGATTCTCTTTTCGATATATCCGCCGCATTCGGGCAACTGCCCTGGGAGAACCTGACGAAGTTCCTCAGGAAAGCAGGCGAGGGAGCCCTGCCGCGAATGCCCGAGGAAGTGCTCAGAGAGCATGTCGAGCTGGGAGCAGGCGGGACCTGTTTCTCACTGACCGAAGCCCTGGGAGAAATCCTCGCATCTTCCGGATTCAGGACAAGACCGGTTATGGGTGATATGCAGCATGGAACGAACATCCATTGCGCGGTTCTGGTGGAGATGCCCGGAGGGGAGAACTACCTCCTCGATCCGGGATACCTGGTTCGCGAGCCCGTCAGACTCGATCCCGGCGCGGAGACGATTCTGAAAAGCGGATCGGAGACTCTCGTCTACAGAACAGAGGACGGTAACAGCTGGAAAATGTTCACGAGCGGATCCGAAGGATGCCGGCACCGCTATCGGATAAAGCTCGCAAGAATCAGCCGGGACAGGTTCCGGCAGTTCTGGAACGACTCTTTCGATTCACCGGGGATGAACGGTCTTCACCTCAGCAGAGCCGTTGACGGTGTACGGCTGTACGCTCACAATCAAAACCTGCGTGTGGTGGATTCGTGTGGGAAACGTAACGTAAAACTGAGGAGCAACTACGCGGATGGAATTGAGGAAGCATTCGGCATCAGTCGGGATATCGCTTCCATGGCCTGGGAAGAACTGGGGAGAGCCAGATGTCGGAAAGACTAGAAGTGCTTCCGGTTCTCATGCTTGTCAGTGTCATACGATCTCGAGGGTCTGACGTGCCTGCAGTGAGATTGGCGCTCGAGCCGGTCTTCGGACCGATTGGGCTGGAGAGCGAGCAGTTCTCCTTCGATCTCTCCGATTACTACCGGACGGAGATGGGCACCGACCTGGTCAGGACCTGGCACTGTTTTACGGGTCTTTGCGGCGCTGAGTTCCTCCCCGACTGGAAACACCGCTGTGTCGAAATAGAGGAGAGGTTATCAGAAAGCGGATCGAGGGTTTACAATCTCGACCCCGGCTACCTCGATCATGGAAAACTGGTTCTTGCCTCCTTCAAGGGCGCACCTGACAAGCTGTACATGGGCAGGGGAGTCTGGGCGCATACGTGCCTGCGTTACCGTTTCGGGGATTTCGATGCTCCGGATCACAGCTTTCCGGATTTTGCGGACGGACGTTTCAACGGATTCATGAAGCGTGCAAAGGGTTACTACAGAGAACTTCTGAAGAACCGTTCTAGCGAGCCAACCTGGTAATGGATGCAAACACGGATTCACCGTTGACGTAACCGTGAACGAAGTATGTGCCATTCGGGATCGGGAAGCCGGAGTCATCCGTACCGTTCCATACGAAACTGTCATTTCCCCTGTGGAGTGTCCGGACAAGACGGCCACAACAGTCGAAGACCCGCAGGATTGCGAGTGAAGCGATTCCTTCGGTGAACAGCGATATCGATTCACCGAAGGGGTTTGGAGAGCATCGGAGAACGAAGCTGATACCGGGTTGTGCCTCCCCGCCGCTCTCGACACCCATTTCGGTAAGCCATGGATCGTAGATCACGTATCTGCTTACTTCATCACCGGTTCCCGGGCCTGTTCCTCCTGGTCCACTGGGGTCACCCCACCAGTTCAGCGTCGCGTCGAAGGAAAACCATTCATTCGAGTTCATGATTCCGAATCCATCGTTATCAAAGATGTTGCAGTAGTGGACTCCCGCACTTCTGGCAGCTGGAGTTTTACCGCTTCCGCTGGCAATGCCGTTACCGGTGTTATCACTGATCGTCGAACTGTCTGCAGTCAGAGTCCCGTAGTAGATGTGAATACCGTCTCCGTTATTCCCGGTGATGCTGCACCGTGTGATCGTTAGCAGACCGCCCTGGAGCATTATTCCTCCGCCAAATATCGAGCTGTTGTTCGAAATTTCATTACCGGACAGAGTCGTTCCGGTGGCATTCAGATGGTAGATGCCTCCCCCGAACCAGTCGGAATCGTTGTCGGTTATCTGGTTATCTGTGATCAGGGTGTTGCCGCTCGAAGCTATGCCTCCACCGTAGTAACTGCAGTAATTGCCTGTGATCACGTTGTCTGCTATTCGGGCGGTTCCCGGACCCGAACCGTAGATGCAGATTCCCCCTCCCATGGTCAGGTCCCGGGGAAAGCTTCCCTCTAATGGGATGCCTGTGCTGTTGCCTGTGATGGTGTTGTACTCGATTACCGGAGCCGAGCCCTGACCGTAAATGCCTCCGCCGTAAAGAGCAGCAAAGCAATTCTCGATCGTGTTTCCCGTTACGAGGGGAGATGCAGTGGAAAGGTAGATGCCGCCGCCTCGTTCAGCGGCTCCGTTCCTGATCGTGAATCCTGTTATTACAGTGGTGGTGTCAACGACCACCAGGATCGCAATCACGCTGCCTGCTGAATCTCCGTCTATTATCGTTTCTCCCGGTCCCTGTTCGCCAATGAGGGTGAGCCCCTGCGTTGCCGGCCAGACGATGTTCTCCAGGTAGGTTCCAGGCTCGACCAGTACGGTATCACCGCTCTGTGCAGCATCAAGGGCTTCCTGAATGGTGGCTCTGCCCTCGCTTACCCTTATCGTGCTTCCAATCAGCGTTCCCGAGGACACGATCAGACAGGCACTCAGGGTACATGGTAATCCGTACATCATTAACCCTTCACAAGCTGACCGATGCCAGTGCGTTCATGGCAGGTTCGAGCTCATCATCGGAAAGACACCCGAAACTGATACGCACATGTTCCTCCCCGGCAGCTCCAAATGCGCTTCCTGGAATCGTTGCGATCCTGTTTCGCTCCAGCAGTTGGAGAGAAACCTCGAGCGAATTCCTGCCCCTGCATGCTGCAAGGGTGAAAAAGCCGCCTCCGGATGTTCTCCACTCGAGCCCGACTGCTGTCTCGAGCGCTTTTCTGCACAGTTCTCCTCTGGAGTGGACCGCGGCGGACATCCGATCTACCCAGTCACGGTACCGGAGTGATTCCTCGAGCAGTATCTGGGATGGAGTGGGAGGGCATATCACAACGGAATCCTGAACCTTGAGTGACTGCTCGAGTACGTCTGCTCCGCCGAAGAGGTAACCCAGACGCCAGCCGGATATACCGAAGCTCTTCGAGAAACTGCCGAATGTAACAACGTGCGCTGTCTCACCGTCCATCCAGGGATGCCAGGAGCTTCCCGAAAAGTTGAAGCGCTCATAGGTCTCATCCAGGAGGAGGTAACAATGATTGTCCCCGGTTATCGCCACGAGCCACTCCAGCTCGGACAGGGAGAGTACGCTGCCGGTCGGATTGCCAGGGTTGACTACTACCAGCACCTTCGCGTTCCCTATGGCATCTTCGAGTGACGCGGAAGGCAGTTCCCACCCCTCCGTTTCCCTCATTGGAATCGATACCAGCTCCAGTGAGCTGAACTGAATCGCGAAAACATGATCGAAGTAGTAGGGCTCGAGTACGACAACTCTGTCACCGGGATCGGCAACGGCAAGAAGCGCACTCAGAAATGCCTGGCTGGCTCCGCAAGTCAGGTGGAGCTGTTCGAGCGGATCCAGCTCGATTCCTCTTCTTTCGCTAAAATCCTGTGCGAGGGCTTTTCTTGCGGAAGGAAGACCCGGATCGGGGCTGTAGAGATGTGTGCCGGGCTCTCCCATCCTTCCGATCAGTCCGTCGAGCGCTTCGGCTGGGGGAGAGTACCAGGGAACCGCCTGAGCCATTGAGTAAACCGTCTCACCCTTGGTGCGCATTTCCCTGACACGATCCATTATCGTGGAGATCGGGGGCATACGAACACCATCCATCCGCCGCGATGTTCTCCAGCTCTTCATGGTCTTACTCCAGTTGCCGTGTATATGTTACTTCGGTATTCGAACACATGCCAGAAGCTAGTATACCTGCGGAACGGCTGGAACGGCAGGCCGATGAAAATTCTGATCACGATCAACTGCAGATGGTGGAATGCATCAGCTGCAGGAGCTCTTGCACAGGCGGTGTCTCTTTCCTGCAGAGGGCACTCGATACTGATCCAGACGGGTCCGTGCGTTTCCGTTCTCGAACGTTTCAGGGAATCAGGCCTCGAGACTGCGGTGCTGAACCTGAGTGGGCCGCGCGGCATCACTGCCATTCCAGCATTCGGCAGACTCGTTCGAAGGTTCTCACCCGATGTGATCTGTGCGCACAGGGCAGAGGGGCAGACCGCTGCTGCGATTGCGTTGGGCGGAATTCCGCTGGTGAGGGTGAGATCTGACATCAGACCTGCGTCAGGCGGTCTGCTGTGGAGGATGATCGATTCGAGAACCGACCTGATGGTTCTTCCAGGCAGATTCATGCTCGAACGGAATTATATCCGGCAGCGATCCGGACCGGTGGCGATCATCGCTCACCCCGTGGATACGGAGTACTTCGCCCCGGTATCCGGAAGAACTGACGGTTCGACACTGATCTCCCTGGCCCGTCTCAGCCCTGTCAAGGGTCACAGAACTCTCATCAGGGCAATGGCTCTACTGCCCCGCGAAATGGATGCAGTAGTGGCTGGGTCTCCTGCGCAGCAGTCAAGGGAGGAACTGATTGCTTACGCCGAAGATCTCGGAGTATCCGACAGGATACGTTTTACGGACAGGGTCGAAGACGTACGGTCGCTGCTCTCCCTTGCCTGTGCCGGTGTTGTTACGAGTCTGGGAAGCGAAGTGGTCTCCAGGGCGGGAATGGAAATGATGAGCTATGGCCTCCCTCTGCTTGCCGCCGCCACGAACGGCTTGCCTGAGCTGGTGAGAGACGGGGTTACAGGGCTTCTTCACCCACCGGGCAATCATGTGGAACTTGCCCGGCAGGCTGGTTTTCTTCTCAGAAATCCCGATGCTGCTGCAAGAATCGGCAGAAACGCCAGGATGTTCTGTGTCGAACACCTTGACTACGGTGTGATCGGTGAGATATGGGAGATGCACCTGAGAGCGGTTTCCGCAAGGGAACAACTCCCGGAATGGTGGGTATCTTCTGTATCGGCATGATTTGATGCCCGGAAGGATGGCTGGAACAATGAAACTTGCCGTTATTCTCCTCTCGGCAATCTGCCTGCCTCTGCTGCAGGCGTCTGAGACATCTGAAGAGGAGAACGAGTACTCTCCCAGGTTCGTGGAGAATTGTTCCTGGGGACCCGGAGAAAGGCTTGTGTTCAGTGTGGAATACGGCATTCTCAAAGCGGGCACCGCAACGCTGTCGATTACCGGTCCCGAGATGTATGAAGGTCTGCTCGCTTACAGGATAAGCGCCGAAGCAAGATCGAATCCCGCCTTCGGCACTTTCTTCAGAGTGAACGATCTCAACGAAGCTCTGCTCGATGCAGTCCAGTTCCACACACTCAAATTCCACAAGAGCCTCGAGGAGGGAGATTACTCGCACACCGAGGATGTGTTCTTCAACCAGGAAGCAGGATTTGCTTTCTACCCGGAGGAATCCGATTCGACCAAGAGAACCGTAGACATTCTGCCCCATGCTCTCGACGTACTCAGCTGTTTCTACTACGCGAGAACTCTCTCATTCGATGTGGGAGACGTCTTCTACATCGACAGCCATGTCGACAACGAGAACTACCCCCTCAGGATAACCGTCGACAGACGGGAGAGACTGAGGGTCCCAGCGGGAGAATTCGATTGCATTCTGCTCCGGCCCGAGGTAATGGGGGAGGGTCTGTTCGACCAGCAGGGAGAGCTGTTCGTGTGGGTAACGGACGATGAGATCCACATGCCGGTTCTTCTGAGAAGTGCGATCGTAATCGGTGAGATAACCTGCCTGCTCGAAGACTACACTCTTGGTACGCCTCTCGAGATAGAGAATCCCTTCGCTGACTGATGGTCTCCGCCGAACTCGGAACCAGGACATCCGATACGATTGAAGCCTTGCGCTCAATCGGGGTAAGCGTGGTTTCGAAGCGTGAGCTGGCAAACGGTCTTCAGCTCCGTCTTGCCTCCAACGGCTCCTTCTGTACGGTGAATCTCTACTACTCGAAAGCAAAAGGTTTCTCAGTCATTCCTTCGGGAGGAGATCGCCAGCTTCTCGATGCGGTTGTCTCGCTGACCTCGGATACTCGGAAGACCCCCGATGGAAACTGGATCGGAACGGATGAAGCAGGCAAAGGCGACTATCTGGGTCCCCTTGTCGTCTGTGCGGTTCACTGCAGCTCCGAGACGGCAGAGCAACTCGTGAACTCCGGCGCGGCCGATTCGAAAACCCTGACCGACTCCGCCATCAGAAGAATCGCTGCAAGTTGTATGGAGCTCCTGAACAACGCTTCCGCAACGATATCAATCTCTCCTTCCGCCTACAACAAAAAGTTTACCGAGCTCCGGCGTTGCGGGATGAACAGCCTGGATCTTCTTGCCGAGGCTCACGGAAAAGCGATCGGTGTACTCATCGACAGAGGATACACTCCTGACAGAATTGTGATAGATCGCTTCTGTGGAAGAAAGAGGCTTGATCCATTCCTGCCGTCAACCGACGCACGATTGGAGCTGAGACCGCGTGCCGAAGATGATCCTGCAGTTGCCGCAGCATCGGTGATTGCCCGATTTCGTTACGTCGAAGCACTTTCCGAAATGAGTAAACGGTACGGAGTCGAGCTGACTCCTGGCGCAGGACGGTCAGTGGATGCAGCCGCAACGATTCTGACGGAGATGTACGGCCCCCAGGTTCTTGAAAAGACAGCTAAAATACATTTCAGAAACACACTTAGAATCATATCCCCGGACTTGACAGAAGCATAGTGAAAAGCGAATAATCGCACGTCTTCTTGATAGACCTGGAGAAAATCCGGGAAGGGGTGGGTATTCATACCCACGAGGAGGGAGAAACAGGAAATGAAACTTCTTACTATTGCTGCACTTATCACGGCAGTGGCATTCTTTGGCATGGGTTGCGGTGAAACCGAAGATACTCCCGTTGTCGACGAGCCAGTCGTTGATGAGCCCGTTGTCGACGAGCCAGTCATTGATGAGCCCGTTGTCGATGAGCCAGTAGTTGACGAGCCTGTCGAGGGTGAAGAGCCTGTCGAGGGTGAAGAGCCCGTCGAGGGTGAAGACCTTGTAGAAGCAGGCGAAGAGCTTGTAGAAGCAGGCGAAGAGCTTGTTGAAGCAGTCGAAGATGTTCAGGAAGCTGCTGAGGAAGCTACCCAGTAGCAGACCTGCAGTACGGTAATCGAGAAGGCGGTGTTTCGGCACCGCCTTTTTTCATACGTCTGGGGACCGTTCGCACGGGGACAGAAGCTCTATCTTCCCATCCCTGAACCAGTGAGCAGGCAGCAGCTTCACGTAGGGGTGCCGTGTGAATCTGCGACCTAGAAGAATCAGCTGTGCCCTGTCCTCGGGGCTTCTTACAAGCCGTCCGGCAGCCTGGATCACCCTGTTCATTCCAGGTATCACCCAGGTGTGAAGGAATCCATCCTTTTCCTGTAACCGGAACCTTTCCGAAAGAAGCCTTGATCTGAGGTCTACTCCAGGGAGACTTGGACCGACGATCATTGCTCCCTTCAGGTCCGGTATCCGCAGGTCGATGCCCTCGGAGAATATTCCGCCGGATACGGTCAGGACCAGATGACCTCCCGATTCTACAAGGGTGATGAATTCCGTTCTCTCCGAAGGTGACATTCCCCTGACCTGGCGCAGAACGGGTGCACTGTAGTCCTGCAGGATGTCGGCAGTCATTCCGAGGTAGTCGTAGGAGGGGAAGAACAGCAGCCATGTTCCCGGTGCTTCGGCTGCGATCTCCCGTATCCTCCCGGCCAGGAGGGGAAGCTGAGCCATTCTCGAGCGGTATCTCGTGTCGAGTGCCGGGTCGATCATCACACTGAGGTTTTTCGCCGGAAACGGATAGGGGATCAGAACCGTGTCCGCAGCACTGCGTTCTCCTCCGTCCAGCCCCAGAAGACTCGTGAAATGTGAAATTGGTGAAAGAGTGGCAGAGAATGCAACCGTACTATGGCAGGCGTTATGTCTTTCCGCCAGAAAATCGGAGGCATCGGTGCAGAACCACTGTAGCACGCTGTCGTTTCGTTCCTCCCGAAAGAGAAGGTGGAAGCGCTCGTCATTGATGCGGGATATTCTGGCGAAGTCCTGGATCGCCCTGCTGAGATCTAGAAGCTCCCCCGGGAACTCCTGCTGCTCGAGCATGACCGAGTGCCACTTCCTCTCCTTGAGGGGCAGGTTCGTGTTCACGGATAGTTCGATCTCGGTCCGGCCCTCTTCCGACAACCTTTTCGAACACTCCCTGAAAAGCTTGCGCCAGGGGGCGAGAAGAACTCTGAAAGGCTTCTTGTGAGCGTTCTGGAATGGTCGAAGTGTTTCCAGCCATGAAAGCCTGATCTCCGGTGAGTAGTATTCTCTTGCCCGGGAGGGCAGGTTTGCCGCCTCGTCTATCAGGATGGAGCATCTGTATGAGGATGATTCTTCCATGAAGAACCTCCTGAGGTATACGTGCGGATCGAAAACGTAATTGTAATCGCCAACGATCAGATCACACCTCGTGCTGAGAACCAGGCTGAGTTCGAACGGGCAGACAACCGCCTCTTTCGCGAGCGCGGTGATAGAATCGGGAGTGATAACATCGATATCGAGGAGTCTTTTGAGAAGATCGTGCTCTCTTACCCTGTCTGCGAACACTTCCGCCCACGGGCAGTTCTCGGGTGAACAGGTCTCGGTGTCGTTCAGGCAGAGGGTCTCTCTGGCCGTCAGGAACAGAGCCCTGACGTGAAGACCCCGGGCAGCTATACGCTGAAGTGTTTGTTCGACGATCTTCTTATGGGTGTTCTTTGCCGTGAGGAAGAAGAGGGCAAGGTTCTGCCTGACGGTCTCGGGGAGGGCTCCGGTAAGCACTGCAACCGTCTTCCCCGTACCGGCAGGTGCCTGTACTACAACTCTGCCTTGCCCCGCGAGAGCATCTTCTGTCGCCGACCTGATATCTTCCTGACCCGGTCTCAAATCATCGAAAGGGAAAGTGAAGGTCTCGAGGGCTTTCAACTGGGCGGTCCGCCTTCCGGACTGGGACAGCAGCTCTCCGGTAACGCCTTCGAGGAGTGCGTCCCAGGCGAGAGTTATCGCGGAGCAGTCAAGATCCAGCTCCATCGGTTCGGGAGCGGCGTTCTTCTCCATCGGCAGGTAGAGAAGGGTTGCCCTGAGCCTCTTTCCGGAGAAGGCTGGATCCGCTTTCACGGCAAGTGCGTAGAAGAAGAGCTGCAGCATGTGATCGAGGTTAGATCTGAGAGGATTCCTTTCAGGGTCAGCATGGAAGCAGGTCTTGATCTCGATTATTTCGATGCCGTCTGTGGTCTCTCTGAGCAGGTCTATTCTTCCCCTTATCCTCCAGGAGACACCGTTGACCTCTCTCGGCAGGGAAACGGAAACCTCTTTACGCCAGCCCTCTTCCTCCATTGTCTTCTGGAACGAGTTGTGACGCCTCTGTCTTGCTTGAACGTCGATCGGGCTGGCTGAAATTCTGAGGGATGCCGGCAGCCACCAGAACCCGATAAGGTCCCGTATACCTGTCGATATCTCCTTCGAGATGGAATCGAAAGCGGTAATCATATGTTTACATTACTCTGATCGGCGCACGGATGCAAGAAAGGACGTACCGGCACTTCCCCCTGAGCTTTGAATCCGATGCCGCAGTCGGGGACCGTGCTCTGTCAGAAAGCCGTTTTTATACTGCCCCAGGTGGTGCGATCCAGAGCTGTGCCCGAGTTGGCCCAGGCTGCGATGTTGTTCGCCAGCGGGGTGTTGTCGGCAGTCCCGATGTAGTTGTTGGTGAACATGTTGTGATCACCGATGACGAGTATCCTTCCCCCTGCGGTGAAGCCGGTTCCCGGTTCCATGACGATCATGAAGTCGCTTCCTGCCCCGTTGTCCCCGAGAAGCATCGCGTCCGTTCCGTAGGTGAAGGTGCACTCGGTCATGAAGTAATAGGATGTAATCCCTGCGGTGATGGGGTGTGACGCAACCGGGTAGCCGTTGCCGCTGCCGGAGATGGCGGTGTAGTTCGTCACGCCGTAGAAGGCGGTGAAGGATTCGTACGCAGCGAGAGGAAAGATGTCACCTGTCACGATCAGGGTCCCGCCACCGGTTATCCAGTTCTGCAGGGCGGTCTGCTCTGCCCCGGAGAGTGCCCCGGTCGAGGTGCTGAGGAGCGATGTGTAGAAAACGTTCACTCCTCCCAGGTAGGTCGCATCCAGTACCGGTGTCGGTGATATGACCGTACCGCCGTTCGCCACGATGATGCCGACCAGTGCTGTATGGGCGCCGCCCGTCAGCGGGCCGGATGAGTAGTTGATCCGGGTGGCGTCGAAGCTGCCCCAGTTGCAGGGCTGTGCCATGGCCAGAACAGGAATCAGGAGAAGAATCAGAAAGTATTTCATCGATGTACCTCCTTGCGGTTGAGTCATCGGTACCGTTGGGCTGCGTCTCAATATACGGATGTGACGTCGGTGCACAAGTTGTCTGCGAGTTGAGTGGCTGCAATTTACATGGAAAGGGCGGCCCGGTGGGCCGCCCTTTGTATCAGTTTACGGAGAATTACCTTGTCAATACGATCTTGTGAACGCTGACCGCCCCCGAGGGAGATATCAGCCTGGCTACGTAGATGCCGAGAGGTGCAGCATTCTCGCCGGTGGAACCGCTCCATACGAGCTGGTGAACGCCGGCTTCCAGATCATCGTTAAGGACCGTGTCGACTACGCGGCCTGAGAGATCGAAGATCGTCAGGCTTATCCTTCCATCCGTCAGGAGATTGACGGGGAAGGTGACCGTGGAACTGGATGGATTCGGGAAGGGCATGCCGACATCGGCGATACCTGCGGTGGTTCCATCCGCGATACCGACTCCGTTGATCGCGCCCAGTTCGGGCAGGGCGTTGTGAGAGGTGACCATCCAGGGCATTTCGGCAGAGGTGGTTATTGGTGCGAACGTGAGGGTGACCATTCCCGAAGCATCCGTCAGCCCGGATACCCAGATGGCATCGTCCTCCTTCTGAAGACAGACGAGAGCCTGCTCAACCAGACCGTCGGTTGGATCGGTGACGGTGAAAGTCGCCTGCGTAGCGCCTACCGAGAGGTT
>CBDUZS010000037.1:0-25182 GCA_965371785.1 uncultured bacterium | reverse complement strand
ATCGTCGGTTGTACAGGCAACAAAGCACATGTGAACGAGGTTTGATGTGGGACGAAATGAACTCGGTGACGGTACCGTAAGAATCCTGAAACTTCTTGCCATATCGGTGGGCGCACTGTTGGTGGCAGCCGCCGTATTCGCTGATCTGGTCGGTTTGAGTTCGGGAGGGGGTATCAGCCGGAACCAGATCGGTTTCCTCGTATGTGGCGTTGTACTGATTCTCAGCGGCCTGCTGGGCCGTAAGCTCCCCGGGTTCTACAAGGGAGCTGCCATTCTCGTACTCAACGTGATCGTAGCCATCGTGATTATCGAATTCGCATCCATCGTACTCGTGAAGCTGATAGATCCTGAGAGATTCAGCATCCGCGCACGGAAGATAGAGGAAGGCAACCTCGAGCTCGTCGAGGAATCAGTAGTCCTGGGAATGTACGCCCCCTTCGTCGTCTGGAGATCCAATCCAGCGCTCAACTCCGATTCTGTTACGGTAAATGATGAGGGTTACCGTATTACCCCTGGGGTTTCCAGAGACCCGGATGCTTACAAGGTTTTTCTCCTGGGTGGATCGGCGATGTGGGGAGAGATGGTATCCGATTCCGGTACGATCGGAGCCTACCTGCAGGCATCCCTGAGTGAATTGCTGCAGAGACCGGTTGCAGTGAGTAACATGGCTCAGATAGCGCATTCATCCACTCAGGAGGTTATCGAGCTCATGCTTCAACTGCGCTCGGGAAACGTACCCGACTTCGTGATCTACTACGATGGTTTCAACGATGTCTGGGGTGCATACGAAGCGGGAAGGGCTGGAACGCATCATTCGGAGGGTCCCATATCGGCCCGTGTCGAGGGCAGACCGGAAGCCTTTGATGTACGTCCTCCGCTCGAAACCCTTCTGCGGGAATCGAACACATGGCTTCTGGTGACCTCTCTGCGTAACAGGGTGTCGGACCGGGAGTCCGAATTGCAGAGGGTCGAGACGTATCATACGCGTGGCGTGGATCCCGACTTCCTGGCAATGGAGGTCGTTGAGACCTATCTGGGTAACTGCGGCGTAGTGGAAGCACTGGCGGCACGGTACGGATTCGAATGCATGTTCGTCTGGCAGCCTTCGGTCTGGTTTGGTGACAAGATCCTCACCGAATACGAAATCGATATCTACGAGGGGGGATACGAGTTCTTTCTCGCAGGCGGTGATCCGTCTTTCAAAGTTCTGTACACCGCGACCTACGATCTTTTCGGGGAGACTGCAGTCGACTCCGTTCACTACATTTCATTTGCCAGAATTTTCGACGGTGTAGAGGAAACGGTCTACAGCGATTACTCGGGAGTTCACCTGGAAGAGTGGGCTAACGAGATAATTGCCGAGGAACTTCAGGTCATACTGCTTGAACTCGACCCGGCTGCTGCCCGAATTGCTGATTCACCTCCTGAAGAACTCTAGATGTTCACGTCCTCGAGCATCTTCAGGTAGCTACTCCATTACCTGCCAGCTCTCGGCAGTGAGTGCACCGGTTGACCTGGATAACAGGCTGACCTTGTGCAAGGTGTTCGGGAGCATATTATGTATTAGTCCGGCGTTGAAGAAAGCGGGTACCCTTGAAAACTGTAACAGAGCAGGAACCAATATCCATGGAATCGTTGCGTCAATTGGCAGCAACGCGATTCGGTGACATGGTCAAGGCAGTTGTAGATGTGATCCGTGGGATAATGGTCATCGATGCAGACCTTCACTCAGATGAAGAAGCCGAGCTGCTGGCTGCAGGTTCACGGCAACAGGATCTCTGGGGAATCAACCTCTATCCAGATCTGCCACCAGAGGATTGGCTGGAATTTGATTCGATGATAAACCTTCGCCCATCTTCCGGTAATCGCTCGAGAAGTGTGGACGATCCTTCCACTCGCGAGCTGATCAGTGCCGTGGTGGACAAACTGGTTTACCGATGAAATCCCCCTTGCACAAGGATCTGGCGACAGGTCGCTGGTGGGAGTTGTCACTGTACGAGCAGCTGGGAAATGTAGGCAGCGAGGTGAGCAGGGCTCTGCGCTGGAAAACCCGGAACCCTCAAGTTGCACAGGGGGCTATTGAACGAGTACTGGAGCTTCTTGACCTGACTCTTGCGGATCCTCGCCACAGAAACTCGGTGACTCGCCTCCGTGAGATTGCTCGAGCACGGGAGGTTCTTGTCGACTTTCTGGTCGGTTCGAACGAATACCGGTCAACAGGTGATTCTCTGCAACGGTACTTCGATGCCTATGCCGTTGCCGCTTCTCTTGCGCGCGATCGTGCAGCTCTGCCCGATTCTACGCACTGACTGATTAGATGTTCACGTCCTCGAGCATCTTCAGGTAGCTCTCGTACTCCATTACCTGCCAGCTCTCGGCAGTCAGCGCGCCCGTCGCCCTGGAGATAAGGCTCACTTTGTGCGCCGTCTCGACGTCGGGAGCCCTGTAGATATCGACGAAATCGAAGGGGCCAAGGACTGCATAGTGCGCAATCCATTCGACACCCGGGCAGAGTGTTCTCACCTTCTTTAGCCACTTCTTACCAGTCTTCCTTCGATCTTCAGCAGAGCTGTTGATCTCGGGATTCAATCTGGTCATCAGCATGAAAGTCGGCATCATTAACCTCCTTCTTCACATCCTGTCTACATCTTACCTCATTTACGGCGAATAACAAGCCTGGCTGTTCCCATGGTTCCGTATTTTCGTATGCTATGGCTATTCCCCGCTGCACGAAAGGAATCAAATGTCCAGCGCAGTTCGATTACTCCCTCTTACGGTCCTTCTCGTCAGCCTGTCGGCAATTGCCATTGCTCAGGACGGCACTTCCACTGAAAGCACGTACATGGAACCGGACCCGGACCTGATCAGGATCGTCGACACTCCGTGGCCTCCGTCAGTATCCATTTCCCCCGATTACCGCTGGATGCTCTTGCGGACATCGCTCCGTAATCCGCCGATCTCGGAACTCGCCCAGCCCGAACTGAAGCTCGCGGGAATGAGATTCAGACCCCAGAACAGTGCCCCGAGCAGATCCAGACGGTACGTGGCTCTCGAGCTTGTGAGACTGTCCGACCTCGAGCATATCGCAATCGATGGACTGCCCGATGGTATGAGGGTACTGAGGACAACATGGTCGCCGGACGGTTCGAGGATCGCATTTACGCTGGAAACCGATGTCGGCGTGGAACTGTGGGTAATAGAGGTGGAAGAAGGTGCTGCGCGGAATCTCACTGGTCCCGTGGTGAGCCTGACCGCCAACGTCTGGCCGAAATGGCTGTCGAACAGCGAGACAATCCTCTTCTGCATGGTTCCCGAAGGCAGGGGAGAGCCGCCTGAGGAGTCCCCGGTTCCCCGGGGTCCCAGGATACAGGAAACGTCAGGGGAGGAAGCTCCCGTAAGAACTTATCAGGACCTGCTGGAAACACCTTACGACGAGGATCTGTTCGAGTACTACCTGACTTCTCAGCTGGCGGAAGTGGGGTTGAGTGGTAACGTATCGACCATCACAGAGCCCGGAATACTCTGGGACTTCGATCCCTCTCCGAACGGGGAGTTCGTGCTCGTATTCTGGCTTCACAGACCCTTCTCGCACTCGGTCACCGCTGGCCGGTTCCCCGAACTGGTAGAGGTCATTGACCTCGCTGGGAAACAGATCTTCATTGTTGCCGACCTTCCCGCCAGGGACAGGATACCGATTGCAATCGGAAGCGTGGCGGAGGGTCCCAGGTCCGTAACCTGGCGGAATGATGCCAATGCAACGCTCTGCTGGGCTGAGGCTCTCGACGGTGGCGATGCCGGAGTCGAGGCTGAGATCAGGGACCGCATCGTGACGCTCGATGCTCCGTTCAGAAGTGAACCCGCAGAACTCATGCTCACGGAGCTCAGATTCGGCGGGATCAGTTGGTCAAGTGAATCGCTGGCAATAGTCTCCGAATGGTGGTGGCCGTCGCGGCAGACCAGAGCCTGGAGGGTCCGTCCAGGGGATACGGCGATTGCCCCCGAGCTGCTGCAGGACTACTCCTGGGAGGACAGGTACTCGGATCCTGGCAGCCTGGTATTCAGAAAAGACCCCAGGGGCAGGTTCGTCATCATGACCTGTGACGGCGGCAAAACAGTTTTCCTTTCAGGCGCCGGTGCCTCTCCGGAGGGTGACAGGCCTTTCATGGACAGGTTCGATCTGAACACCCTGGAAACGGAGAGGCTCTTCCATTCCGAACCTCCCTTCTTCGAGAGACCGGCTGGATTCATCGACTCGGATGGCCGCAAGCTGCTCTTCAGCCGCGAATCCGTAACGGAGTACCCTGACTATTTCGTCAGAGACCTGTCGGACGGCTCGGAGATAAAGCTCACGTCATTCGAGAATCCTGCGCCCGAGTTCATCGGTCTGCAGAAGGAGCTGATAACCTACGAAAGGGAGGACGGCATAACACTCTCGGCCACTCTGTACCTCCCACCGGGATACGATCCTTCGGATGGACCACTGCCCCTGCTGATGTGGGCTTATCCCGACGAGTTCGTCTCCGCCGATGCTGCAGGGCAGGTATCGGGTTCCCCGTACAGGTACGACTACATCGGATGGTGGTCTCCATTGATCTGGCTGACCAGGGGATACGCCGTTCTGAGCGATCCATCGATGCCAATCGTAGCTGCGGAAGAAGGCCAGCCCAACGACAGGTTCGTCGAGCAGCTGGTCATGAGCGCAGAAGCAGCGGTTGAAGAGGTTGTGGGCAGGGGAGTGGCAGACCCTGACCGTATCGCTGTGGGAGGACATTCCTACGGCGCCTTCATGACTGCAAACCTGCTCGCGCACACAGATCTCTTTGCAGCGGGTATCGCGATGACCGGGGCGTACAACAGGACGCTGACCCCCTTTGGTTTCCAGTCGGAGGACAGGTCTCTCTGGGAGGCGCCCGATGTCTACTGGGAGGTTTCACCATTCATGCAGGCCGACCACATCGAAGAGCCGGTCCTGCTGATTCACGGAGACGCCGACAACAACTCCGGCACTTTTCCGATGCAGAGCGAGAGGTTCTTTGCCGCACTCAACGGTCTGGGCGGAACGGCAAGACTTGTCATGCTGCCTCTCGAGAGCCACGGTTACAGGGCACGGGAATCCATCCTGCACGTTATCTGGGAAGTTCAGCAATGGATAGAGAAGTACGTGAAGAACAGGCTGATGTGAAGATAGAGCATATACCCCCTATGGGTACCCGGTAGTGAAAAGGAAGCATGACAGAGGATAATATTTTCAGGAAGGACCTGCAGTTCTACAGGTTCTGCGCATACGGCTTCCTGAAGAATCTGCGTTTCTTCGAGCCTTTCATAGTCCTTTTCTTCAGGGAAATGGGATTCAGCTTCCTTGAAATCGGAACATTGTTCGGCATCAGGGAAGCTGCAACATGGCTGCTGGAACTGCCTACCGGCTTCATTGCGGACATCTACGGACGCAGGATTTCGATGGTTGCCTCGATGCTGGCCTACCTTGCCAGCTTCATGGTCTTCCACCTTTTTCCCCAGTTCTGGGTCTATTCCATTGCGATGATCCTCTTCGGTGCAGGTGAAGCATTCAGGACGGGAACCCACAAAGCCATTATCCTGGAGCATCTGAGAAGCCACGGCATGTCCGACAGAAGGGTCGATTACTACGGAGCCACGAGGGGAGCTTCGCAGCTTGGTTCGGCCGTGAACGCACTGCTCGCGGCGGCCCTTGTCTTCACTACAGGCAGCTTCAGATTCATCTTCCTTGCCGCGATGGCTCCATACATCGTCAACCTGGTTAACCTTGCCACCTACCCGAAGAGCCTTGACGGTCACCTGGACGGTGAACACCACCATGTCCGCATTCGTGAGACCTTCCGTCAGTTCAGGATGTCGCTCACAAGAGGTCCGGCTGTGAAGGGTATATTGAACTCTGCCGTGTTCGATGGCTTTTTCAGGGCGTCGAAGGAATACCTTCAGCCCATTCTGGGAAGCGTTGCCCTGGCACTGCCGGTTCTCACGACTCTTACCTCTGACAGGAGGACGGCAGTTGTTGTAGGTGGCGCCTACTTCATTATCTACCTGGGAACGAGCTGGGCTTCGAGGAACGCGGGAAGGATGTCGAGGAGGGCGGGAGCACCATCGAAAGCAATAAACCTGACGTTTCTTGCAGGTGGCGTTGCGCTCGTCCTTGCCGGATTGTTCGAGTGGCTCTCCATCCCGGTCGTTTCCGTAATCCTCTTCCTGTGCCTGTTCCTTCTGCAGAATGTCAGGAGACCGATGCTGGTGGCATGGGTGAGTGAAAACATCTCGCACAGAGCCATGGCATCAGGGCTGTCCGCCGAATCACAGGCGAAATCCCTGGTCGTCGCCATCGTTGCACCGCTTCTCGGTCTTCTGGCTGATACCATCGGGATTGGTCCTGCACTGATCGCCGCAGCAATTGTAATGATTGGTTCTATATCGGTATTGAGGCTGAAAAAGGAATCAGATACTAGTCCGCCGGTTTCTTGAGCACGAGAAGAGTGCTGCCCAGGCACGTGCCCGGGGCCGCAACTTCCCAGCACTCTTCCAGGTTGCCCAGAGAATCCTATGTTTCATGTGCGCCCCTAACCTGGAATCCAGATGGTCTTTGCACTGATGACTTCGGCTGATCCTGGAAGATGGATATCCTCCGCGGTAAGGCAGAAGAAGAACAGACCGCCGTAGTTGAAAAGGTACTTCGTCTTCTTGTTCAGAAACCCACCCGGTGCAATTACTACAACCGGTTTCTCGGCTCGTGCGAGTAACGAGTTGAAGGCAAGCGAATCGACTCTGACAATTGCGCCCGAGGCTTTTAACGCATTGGCGATTGCAGCGGCAGCTGCTGCCCCTCCTGCTCCCAGCACTCCAGTCAATGCTGCTTGAATCGGCATATGTCGACCTCCGGATTCTACAAAACGGCTCGGTAATGAATATCGATTGATCAATCCTCGGAATCCATCACGCGCCTGCTCGTTTTGAGCGCACAGAGATGGCTGCACATGGAGCAGACATCTTCGTCTGAGGGAAGCGCCTGCCCACGCTCTCGTCTTGCCGTTGCGGGGTCGAGAGCGAGCTCGAACTGCTTTTCCCAGTCGAAATCGTGCCTTGCGCGAGCCATCTCGTTGTCGCGTTCGATCGCCCCGGGGATTCCCCTTGCAACGTCGGCCGCGTGGGCTGCGATTCTTGCCGTGATAACGCCTACTCTTACATCCTCCACTTCGGGCAGTCTCAGGTGTTCCGCCGGGGTGACGTAGCAGAGGAAATCCGCGCCGTACAGCGCAGCCATTGCTCCGCCAATGGCTGACGTGATGTGATCGTATCCAGGTGCGATATCGGTTACGATAGGGCCGAGAACGTAGAAGGGAGCGTTGTTGCAGATACTCTTCTGCATGCGGATGTTCTCCGATATCTTGTGCATCGGAACGTGTCCCGGTCCCTCGATCATGACCTGGATACCCGCGGCAAGTGATCTCTGCTGAAGTTCACCAAGTGTTATCAGTTCCTCTACCTGGGCTCTGTCCGATGCGTCCGAGAGGCATCCCGGTCTCAGTCCATCACCCAGCGAAAAGGTCACATCGTATTCATGGAGGATCTCACATAGTCTGTCGAATCCTGTGTAGAGGGGATTCTCCGTTTTTCTCATCTCGCACCATTCCGCCAGGAGTGCCCCCCCCCGGGAGACTATCCCAAGTAGCCGCCCCTGGTCTTTCAGGAGTTCCAGGGCTCTGCGAGTCACACCACAGTGGAGTGTGAGGTAGTCCACACCGACCCGGCAGTGATCCTCGACTGCTTCGAAGATCTCCTCCTCCTCGACGTCGGCGATCTCTCTGCCGTCAAAGAGCGCCTTTCCGAAAACCTGGTAGAGGGGTACGGTGCCGATGGGAACCGGGCTGGAGTGCATGATCCGTTCGAGGATTTCCTTCCAGGCCTTGCCGGTTGAAAGGTCCATCACGGTATCCGCACCGAATGCTACGGCGGTTTTCAGTTTCTCGAGCTCGTTGTCGGCAGATTCGACGTCCATCGAGCTCCCGATGTTCGCGTTGATCTTCACCGATACGCCTTTGCCGATGGCTACGGGTTTCTGGATTTCGTGTGTGTTGTTGGCGGGAATAACCAGCGTACCGGCAGCAAGCCCTTCGAGAAGCAGGTCAGTGCTCACATTCTCCAGTTCAGCGACTTGCCTGACGATGTCCAGGGCTCTGCCTTGCCTGGCGCTCTCAACGATAGTTTGCTTCATTACATCCTTCCCCGACGGGCAACGTTTCCCGGGTCAGGTACAACGGGTATGATCTCAGCCCGAAAGGCACCCCGGTATTGTCCAGTAATACCAAGTATACAGTTCCGGATACCGGTTGTGAATAGTCGACCCTCCCGGTCATCTGTATATTTCACCACGCCGGAAGGAGCAGGTATGAATCCAGATGATGAGAAACTCGTTGATGTCTTCCGTGCATCCAGCGAGATGGAAGCCCTTGCTATACAGGCCATGCTTGAGGACTCTGGTATTCCAGCAGCTGTCAGGAGCAGGCAGATACCCATGTTCGACGGAATTGCGAAGGTATACAACCCGGTATGGGGATTCGTTGTCGTTCTGGATGACAGGGAAGTGGAAGCACGGGCACTCATTACCGAATACCTGAAGGTTCTTGGAGAGGTTGATTCGCAGCCTGTGGAGGATGACCAGTGAGAATACTGTTGCTTCCCGCCGTCATGGTTTGCTGCGCATGCTTTGCATCCACCTTCGAAGACCTGTTCGAGAACGATCCCCTGAGTGCCTACCTTTTCGTGGCCAGAACCGGGGAGATTCAAGACCGGGACATCATCTCCGAACATGCTCTCGACATCATTCATGACCATGGTCCCGGAAGAACTTCCGCATGGGCATGCTGGGTGACAGGAATTCCCCTGGAGACTTCCCTCGATCCCGCTCTGATAGAATTCGGACTGGAGACGGTCATTCCGACGCCCCTCGAGGTTGAAGGCAATGATGAGCTGGCTCGGGGAGTACTGATGCGGCCTCTTCACTACTTATCGGAGCAGCTCGAACCTGAGAAGCCGAAAGAGCTTGCAGGTCTTGTCGTACTGAGCTGGGGTCATTTTACATCCCCTACGCGCGGTTTAGCACTGCAAGTTCTGGGAAAACTGGAACTGGACATCACTGATGAACTGCCGGAGGAGGAGCTGAGGGAAGCGGGTACCGCTCCTTACTTCCGCTATCTCGCAGAGCTCGGTATAGAGGACGAAATTCCCCTTCACTCCGAGATGTCACTCCTGACCAGGCTGTACGCTGCAAGATGTACACACCCGGATCTGCTTGCCGGATACCTGAGCGATCCTCTCTGGCCAGTCAGGTTCGCTGCCGCAACCAGAGCGGCAAGCGACGATCTGGCTTCTCTTCTCGAGGACAGTGTGGCATACGTCCGGCTCACGGCCGTGCTGAGACTGGCCGATGAAGGTTCACGGGAAGCCCATGAGTTCCTGCGGGAGATGACCTCAATCCCGGGCCCCGTCGGATATCAGGCGGCAGCAGGACTCAACGAGGCAGACGAGGATCTCCTGAATGAGCTTCTCATGTCGCCGGAAAAGGGTAAGAGGCTTGCCGCTCTGGATGCCTGGAACGAATCCTCACTTGTTTTCAGCAGTGAATTAGTTAAGGCACTCGCAGAAGATGAGTACTGGCTGGTTCCCCTGTTCCTGGCCTGGTTTTTAGAGGAGGACGGTGAACACGATCTGGCCGTTCTCGTCTACGAAACCGTCAGAGAAGATCCTGCACGTTACGACAACATTCGGGAACTGATGCCTGAACTCGAAGTCCTTCTGGGGATCATCGACGGGTACGAATTGGAACCAACGGAGCTTCCCTTCTCACCTGAATCGGTTCACCTGCCGGATACAATTGTGCTGGTAACGGATTGCTGCGAGCTGAGGATCCTGTTGTGGAAGGACACTGCTCCGGTGACGTGTGCAAATTTCGTCTACCTTGCCGAGAGTGGTTTCTACGATGGAATCCGGTTCCATCGTGTAATACCGGGTTTCGTGGCCCAGGCAGGCTGTCCTGACGGCAACGGGATGGGCGGTCCCGGCTACACGATTCCCAACGAACGAAACCTCGAGCCTTACCGCAGAGGCGTTCTCGGTATGGCAGATGCCGGGTTGAACACTGCCGGCAGCCAGTTCTTTATCATGCTCGATGATCACAACCGTCTCGATGGACGCTACACCGCTTTCGGTGAGCTTGTCGATGACGAAGGACTCGATGACATTACCGTGGGAACGCTGATAGAACACATAAGACTCTAGTCGATGAACTGGGACGGGAAAGGGCAGCATGACTGATTCTTCACGCAGAGTACTCGTGACCGGGGCGCTTGGTCAGATAGGCAGCGAACTCGTTGGAGCTCTCAGATCAAGATACGGTGCAGACAATGTTGTTGCAAGCGATCTCCGTGAGCCGGGGAACAGCTCTCTGGCGGCAGACGGCCCCTGGGTGCAGCTCGATGTAACCAGCAGGGAATCGATCGATTCCGTTCTCGCTCGCTTCGGAATAGGCAGGGTGTTCCACATGGCGGCCATTCTCTCGGCAACGGGAGAGCAGAACCCTTCTCTGTGCTGGCACGTGAACATGGATGGTACGAAGAACCTGCTCGACGCTGCAGTCGAACGGGAGCTGGACACTCTCATTGTTCCCAGCTCCATTGCCGCCTTCGGCCCGGAAACACCGCGGGTCGACACTCCTCAGGAGACCATTCTCAAACCAAAGACAATGTACGGCGTCACAAAGGTCGCGGGTGAGCTGCTCTGCGATTACTACGCTGTTCGCTTCGGGCTCGATGTCAGGGGACTCCGCTATCCCGGAATCATCTCCTCGGAAACGCTCCCCGGTGGAGGGACCACCGACTACGCCGTCGAGATCTACTACAAGGCTGTCGAAGAGGGGTGTTACGAGTGCTTTGTCCGCGAGGACACCAGACTTCCGATGATGTACATGCCGGACTGTATCAAGGCGACAATCGATCTTGCCGAGGCGGAATTCGCATTGCTCGAACACCACAGCGACTTCAACGTCGGCGCGTTATCCTTCAGTGCGGGAGACCTTGCAGAGAGCATTCGTAAGTACCTTCCCGGTTTCACTGTAACGTACAAGCCCGACTACAGGCAGGATATTGCGGACACGTGGCCCATCAGCGTCGACGACAGCGCTGCACGAAGCGAGTGGGGATGGAAACCTGACTGGGATCTGGATTCGATGACGAAGGACATGCTCGAGAAGCTGGCTGCAAGGCGCGACAACGGAACACTCTATCCAGACTAGGTCCAACCCGGGAAATCATAGCCGCCTGGCGAGAACGACGACTGCGCAGTCTTCATGGGGCTCGCCCACTGAAGGCTCTGCCCTCAGGTAGATGATGTACCTTCCCACCGGCATCGATTCACCCGAGTCGTTCGTGCCGTCCCATGTCGCGGCGTGCAAGCTTCCCGTTTCCATATCCTCGAGAAGACGGCAAACCTCTCGGCCCTGAACGTTGTAAACCGTCAAGGTGACGATGTTCTGTGAGCCCCGAAGGTTCATCTCGATGAGCAGCGTGTCGTCGTGTCCGTCACCATCGGGCGAGAAGGGGTCTGGATGGAAGAAGAGGAATGGAGCACCCGTATCGCCTGAAAAGGTGCTGTTCGGGACACCGGGGGTTCCCCCTTCTCCGCACCCGGTCCAGCTGGAAGGCTCGAACCCCGGCAATGTGGGATTCAGACGTTCCAGGCTTATTCCCTGGCCGCCTCCCCAGTCATCGTCGTATGGAACGTAGTCCACTATCTGATCATCCGGTGATTCGAGAAAGAGCAGGTCGGCATAGTCTTCGCCCTGCTGGGTCGAGTTGTTCATCGACGGCCATGAAGAGGGCTGGTACAGAAGGCAGCCCGGGTTTCCCCATGAAGAGATGAAGGCGGACGTGTCAGGGCAGACCACGGCGTAGGCTCCGGCAGGAAGCTCTGCGGGAACCCCGGACACCAGGACTCCTGTGTTCGAGTCGCTGAACGTCCATCCCATGAGATCAACAGCGGTCTGACTACCGTTCAGTATCTCGACCCACTCTGGTTCCCCCGGGGAGGGGTAGTACATGAACTCGTTGATTATCACACCCGGCGGGATGTTCCATACAGTGTCGAGGGAGTCGTTTTCCGGGAACGAATCCTCCCAGCAGCTGGACAGGGCACAGATGTCAACAGGATTCCCGATGGCCAGCCATGTGCCCGAGACGACACTGGAATCACCGGGAAGCAGCTCATCGCAGGTCTGAAAGGCGATGATCTCGTTCTCGTCAGGTTCGGAGTTGCCGTTCAGGTCGGCATAAAGCGTTACCTCGAGAGACTGGGCAGGTATGGATTCGGTTCCGGTGCAGAGCACGGTTGCCGAAACGTACACGCTGCTACCAGCGCTTCCCAGGGGTGGGCTCAGAACCAGCGAGGTCATGGAGGCATCTAGTCCCGAGGTGACCGGGGGAGGGGGGCTGCCGGGAGTCGGTCCTTCGGGGGAATCGGCCCAGTTCGACTCCGTATCTGGCCCCGTAATATCCACCCTCTGTACGCTGTTGTCCGTTCCGGGGTTGTACGGTATTCCGTCGAGACCGTCGTCGTCGCAGAGGAGAGGGTCTTCTGAAGAAAGGGGAGTCCCGTACGTAGAGACAACATCCGATGAAGTGGTTCCACCTGGACCGTACAGGGTAATGGGATCGTTGCCGCTGAGCCCGTTTCCAAGCGTGGTGTTGTTCGTGGTCAGAATCAGGGTCGGTGCTTCGAAGCTCCAGGGCTGTACACCTTCGGCATACTCACTGTCGAGAATCAGAGCGAATGTGCCTGCGGGGATGAAACTACCGTACCGCGAATTGGTATCATCGAGTGGCGAGCCCGAAAAATCCCACTGGACTATCTGATCGAGAGCGTCTCCGTCGGTGAATGAGCAGCCTGTGATCTCGAAGACCCCCGGCCCGGGGAAGAAGAGCTCGATGAACTCGTCACGATCCTGGTCCGATGGGTTGCAGAGAACTTCGGAGACCACGGGGAACGAACCGTCACCGCAGACAATACCGAGTAATCCAAGGTTATTCCATTCGACCTGATCATCTTCGCACTCGATCAGTGCCGCGGCAAGGAAATTACCATCTTCCAGGATAAGAACGGTCGATACGGTGTCGCGCCATCCGGGTTCCAGCTGGCCTGTGACCCAGGTGAGGAGGATTTCTGCTGCTCCGGGAATGGAATCGGCGTTATCGTCGAGAAAGAGTGTGGTCTGTACGCTCGTAACGGTAACAGAGCCACAGTTGAGCAGGATTGCCGAGAGCGTGAACGGCACTCCCGGTTCCGGAGCGGGTGAACATGTGAAGCTTTCAATGCAGACATCGCAGGTGTCAGGGTAATCGGGTAACCAGCCCGGTGACCCTCCTTCGGCACCTGCCTGCCAGAACTCCTCGCAGTCGGGTGTCAGAAGCGGATACCGCTCGATGCTGAAACCATCGCCCGGATCGAAGGGGATTGCATCGAGACCGTCGTCATCACGCTCGTGCCAGTCGTCAGAGTCGACAGGAGTGCCGTACGTACTCTGGACATCCACGCTCGAAGTGCCCTCAGACGAGAAAAGGGTGAGAGGGTCGGAGGAAGCCGCCAGACCGTTGCAGATTGAATGATCGCCAGTGGTGAGTATAACCGTGCCGTCGGCAACGGTTAGCAGCGGTCCGGTCGGGTAATCGAGTTCGAATACGACGGCAAAGCCGTAGGGGGGAATGGTATCGGTTCCGATAACTGCTTCCGCGTGCGGGAACGGGCCATGGATCGTTTCGTCCCACGCCAATAGCTCATCCAGTGCATCTCCGTCTGTGAGGGAGAAGCCCAGGAGTGAGCTGGGGGAAGGGGAGGGATTGAATATCTCCACGTACTCACCTGTTGTCTCATCGGTCGGGTTGGACATGACTTCAGAGATAACGGGGAGCTGGCCCGTTCCCGAGAAGAGCAGGAAAACCAGCATCTCACTCATATACTGCCAGTGTCTGGTGTTTTTCGAATTTGTCAAGAGGTGGGTTGAAAAGTGCTCAGGGCAGAGAAAACAACTAACTAGTGGGCTGGAATCTCAAGTGTGCCAATGATATGAAGGAATATCCCGTTCTTGCAGCTTACTTTCCAGACGTTTCCGAGTTCCTCGGGTTCTACGAACGATGTGTCGAATTCGACCGAGAGCAGCAGAATCTCGAGACAATCCACCGTTTGCCAGTAGACCACTTCGTCGGGTGCTGCTTCCAGACCCAGGCCCGAGAAAAAACCTCCCAGTTCCTGCGGAGTCATGCTCAGAAGGATACCGTGAAGGGAATCGGCGGCCTGAATGGCTTCCGCACGGGATGTGTCGTCGAGGAGTTCAAGCACGTTCATGGCATTGGCACTGGCCATTGCTTCTATGAACTGGGTCAGGATCTGTTCCCCTGACTCCTGTGCAACGGACTGGCCCGTTACCAGAAGGGGAAGGAGAATCAATAGAGGGTATGCATTTCGACAGAACACGGAACCATCACCTCATTCAGGCTTGCAGGGCATTACCGAGCCCCGTCGTGTTCACCTGCTTTCCTATACTATAGCCGGTCTGGTCATGAAAGTTGCCGGGAAAGGCCACACCATTGTGGGAGTGACATAACCAGGGCGGCACTCCTCACAGAAAGAGCAGCTGAATCACTCATATTCTTCAATTGCACGGCAGGATTATGTGAAGATACAACATAACTCCATCAAAAGTTCGAATCCCGTTGGGGGTACCAGGCAATATCAGCGATCAAGTAGAGTAAAATGTTGCGTTAGACCATTCTCACCTTGCGCGGTGTAGACACCCGCAGGCAGTCTGTCACCAGAATAGCCGGTCCCATCCCAGTAGCCGATTCCGTCAGACAGGACCACAGCCGAAACCTCTCGGCCAGTGAGGTCGAATATCCTTAGTTCCCCCGAACTACCACCGGAAAGGGTGAACAGAACACTCCCCCTGACAGGATTCACTGAGAGACTCAGACCAGAGTGAACAGGCACAGGAGCGGTCTCTTCTTCCACAGAGAGGTATGTGTGGTCGAACCACCCGAATGTCGGATACGCTCCCAGATCCGGTTCCGTCTCACCCTGGCTGTAGATAATGTAGAGATTCCCCTCGTCGTCCACTACTCCGTGAGGATTCTGGACCTCCTCAGGATCCTCATCGCTGTAGTCGTAGGCCACGTGCCAGTCGATCAGGACAGTGCCGTCCTCGTCCATAACGAGGTTGTAGATCTGATCGATGTTAGCACCCTTGCTCCAGCAGAGGTAGAACTCAGTCGAACCAGGAAGAGGCCTCAGTATGAAGTCGTTGCTCACATCCATCACAGGGGGTATGCCTATAACGATCACCTTCTCGTCAATGAGTAATGCCCCTGTGGCTCCTTCGAGCTTCCAGAGCATGTAACGTGATTCTTCGCCAATCCGGTTTGCATTCTCTACTACCATCAGGTTGCCACTCGAATCGAGATTCAACTCGGGGAACCTGCCACAGTTTATCAGTTCATCAGAGGTGAAATCCGTCAGAGGCACAACCGTATTCCCCTGCAGGTCGTACTGCATGTACTCGTAGGTGTGGTAGTAGTCGTCCTGTACCACACAATGAACCCGGTTGCCATCAACCAGGAGCACACCCCCGGCATCGGCACCCTCGATCTTCCACTCGTAGTCCGTAGTGAATCCCCCTCCCACAGCGGGAGTCCACACCGCGTACCAGACTTCTTTGCCTATGTTGTACATGACATGAAGACGCCCCAGAGAATCGGGACATGCCCTTATGTCAGGATAGAGTGTCGATGTAGTAAACAGGTACGTTGCTGGAGCTATCTCGCTTCCGTCCGAGACGCTCCTGATGGCATCATACACAGGGCTGCTCTCCCTCCAGAAGGCGTAGAGGCTGTCTCCCATCTCCATTTTGGAGATGTACACGCTGTGGACATCCCTGGAGATCATCGTCTCGGGATAGACGGTGGTCCCGTCCAGCAGGAAGATCTTATAGCCGATCCTGCTCTGGTCGTTCATGTCTTCCCAGACCATGTGGAATCTGCCAAGAGAGTCCCGATAGATGAACTGCACGGGTTGGCTTGAGTTTTCTTCCTCAGTGACCACGACCGGGTAGCTCCAGCCCGGTCCGGGGGTTACACCGAGACAAGATAGAAGCAGGCCTAGGAACAGCATCATTCGAGAACGCCCGTTCTGCTCTGATCGTGCTGGAACTGTGGCCACGGGGCATAACCAGTTGTGCAGGAGTCCAGTTCCCAGCAGTGCAGGAGACCATCGCTGGTTCCGAAGACAACCTCGACACTGCCGTCCCGGTCGATGTCAGCAATAGCGAAGCCTCCGAGAGCGCTAATATCATCCGGAAGAGCTATTGGAAATCCACCTATTTCTTCTCCGTCAGAGTCATATACAAGCAACTCCCACCCATCAGACAGCCAGGTACTGAAGAGGACATCAGCCACTCCGTCATCATCCAGATCACCCAGTGCGGTAGGGCTAATAAGCGAACCTTGTTCAGCTCCTGAATACTCGCCAGTTGGCCAGTCATTGCTATATCTATCTCCCTCATTATTCCACGCCAGACATTCCGTCTCGGACGGCAGCACGAAAGCGTCCGCCCCTGTGACGAGGGGATACCAATCAGCGAACACGCCGCATACAAGTTTAGCAGCACTTACGTTTCCTTCGTCGCATTCTGCTTCGATGATACCATCGGGTTCCACGAGAATGGCTGGATGTTCAGAGGTGTAATCGTAGCCCCCGAAGGGATAGCCGACCATGGCCGTCTCATCGAGTTCACCGGCAGCGGGATGAACCTTACCCACCGTCTGGGACCAGTCGTCTGAGCAGAAGAGAGTCGATGAACCCACCCAGTCGTAGACGATCAGGTTCTGTACCGGATCGATCTCTTCAATGAAACCACAACAGAAGACAATATCGTCGTACGAGTCGTCGTTCATGTCTGCACAAGACACGGAGTATGCATTTCTAAAGCCTGTAAGGGTGATCAGCTCTGATCCGATGTAGCTGAACTCATCCAGGGCCGAATTCCAGGAGTAGAGGTACAGAGTTTTCTGATGTGCAATACAGAGCTCCAGCCCGGAAGTCGAGTAGACATTGCCGACGGCAAACACACTGCCGTTTGTTTCTATGGTGTCCAGGATCTCACCGTCAGGGTCTACCGCCATTACTCCTCCATCGCACGCTGCTATCAGCTCGATGGAGCCATCGTGATCGAGATCAGCGGCAAGCGGGTGGTGGTCAAATCCAGATAGTCCTACATCTTTGAGTTCCCACTTTACGGTTCCATCCTGCTCGAATGCTGTAAGGGAGTTGCCGGTGTGAGCGACGATCTCCAGGTTCAGATCGAAGTCCAGGTTGACGAGAATGGGTGTGGTGTTTACGACACCGCTCACCGATACCGGCCAGCCCTCCTCGCTGGGATAGATGCCGTTGAGCTGCTTTCTTATCCCGGCGGTGTTGTTGCCGAACCAGGAGTCGTCGCAATCCTGCTGGTAGTCTGCCTCTACGAAGACGGTTAGCTCCATGGGTGGGTCGAACCAGTTTTCACATTCCCAGGTGTACTGGAAGTCGTCGTATTCACCTGCGGTGATCTCGTCGCAGTCCGTGATGTAGACTGTGTCCGAGTGAGACACATCCTTGAAGACAATCCTGATGTCGAACTCGTCCGAATCCTGTGCACCATTGTTATGCACCGTGAACGATATCGGAAGCTCTGCACCTGAGGCGGTCTCGTACGGGTAATCCCATACGCTCAGGTCACCGTTGTAGGCCACCAGGTCACAGTCGCTGGTGAAGCGCACGCGGTCGCCGATATCGAGCGCCGGGTCGCCCAGGAGATTGAACTGGCCAAGTTCGTCCTTACTAGTTCCTGACGAATTGGTGAAGAAGTCTGCATGCTCTAGCCTGGCGCAAGCGATGGCATCTCCAAGCCTGCTGAAGCCCCTGACGTAGATTGCTTCAAGGATTCCCCGGCCATAATGATCATAGCTGAACATGCAGGAAGGCTGCGAGCCGCAGAAGACACCAGCCACGGGAACATCGGTGTGCTTCAGGAGCTTCTCCGCGATGCAGTCCGTGCCGAAGTCGTAGTGATCTGGGGGATCTACCTGGCCATCGTAGAAGCAGAATTCGGCCCACTGGGTCGGATTCTCATGTTCGTAAACCGTGTGGTTGAATGTACCAGAAGAGCAGCAAAGGAGCAGAATGAACGGGGATGCGAAGTCCTGCGACGCGGTCAGGTTCTGCTCTATCTGGTAGTTGTTGAAGGTGCTGTCACGGGCACCCTTCGTATAGTGATCCTGCGGGATAAATCGAAGTACCCATTCGAGCCCGGCACTGAACAGGTGTGTGGATCCATGGTCTGTATAGAACGCCACGCCTGCTCCGTCTCCGAACTCGTCAAGGCAGTGGTCACGAAACTCGTTGCTCTGCATCAGGCTCTCGTCGGAGTAGGTGAAGTCTCTGCCGTCACCGCAGTAATACGTTGTGTAGCCGTAGTTCATCCATCCTGCGAAAGCCGATGTCCACAGTCTTCCCGGAGTGTTATCGATCCCGTATGTCTGATTGTAAGTATCCGGATGATCATTACCTGCACCTGCCAGGCGTACGATCCTGCGCCTGTTGTCCGGGATCGGTATCTGGGTGATGGGGTCTTCCAGGTCGATCAGATTGTCGATCAGTGTGCTCAGAGTATCCGGTAGTAGCACCCCCCCGTTCTTCACCGAGAGCCTGCCCACCATCATATCAGGATAGTCGTTGTCGATCGATGTGTCATCGTTGAAGTAGGCGTACCACTCGTCGTTGCCGATAAGATTCACACCTGCCTCTTCCTCACCATAGGGATACTGATGGGTGGGCAGGAACCATGGCTCATCGTAGTAGCTGCTGGTCTCATGGTCGCCGATGAGAAGCAGGTAGTACGGCTTCTTCCCCGATGTCTGCGTCCACTCCTCCCACATGTGCTCCGTGAAGTTACGGATGATTTCATCTGTGATTGCAGTAGCCTCCCCTCCGAAGTCGTCCAGGATGTCATCGGTGGTGACGAGAGCTACATCGAAGCCATTCAGACTCACCCGATGCTCGGCAAGATCGTCGATGGCATCATCGCAATCATCGTAGAGGCCTGACGCGCAGATGATCACGTAGTCCGGCATGCGGCTCGGTCCACTGTCGGGATCTACCTTGCCGAAGTAGGTGGGCGTCGGAGCATGGGTCTGTGTTACTGCGTGGTAGCCGATGATGGAAGAACCCCTGGCCATGTCCTGGAAGGGGCCGAGGCCCGTGCTACTCCAGTCCGCCGAAGCACTGTCGAAGTTCAGGGAGACGCTGATCGAGGACACGGTACTCAGAGTGCTGTCAGATGCCCTGTACAGTGCAGGAAACAGCTGCACCTGGTAGAGGCGTTGGTCGCAGATCCTGATCTCGCCTATCACCCTTACTCTCGATGCTGGCCAGAAGCTACTGGAAGCGTATGCCGTGGAGTCCTGTACGAAGGAGTCCACTACTGCGGGAGTGTAGTCATCGGAAATGATTCTGGCCGGAGCAGGATAGACAGGGTCGACCTGCTGCTCGAACTCTCCTGAGAAGGCGAACTCAAGCGAGGGGGTGACGCTGTCGGGAAGAGCGACAAGGCAGGTGATCATGGGGACTTCGGGGTAGCCTATGCTGTCGGAGACCGAAACATCTGTGAACCTGATGAAGTCCAGACTGTCGTACTCGACCGTCTCACAGGTGAGGGGAGTCTGGGCGATGAAGGCTACCCGTGAACTGTCGGCTACTGTTGTGTGAATTGAGACCTGTCCGATCAATACGGAAAGAAGAAGAGCTGAACACATTTGGCCACCCCCCTGAAACGAATCGCTTGTGTAACACTAAGCTAAAAAGAATATCCCCTTTGAATAATAGAGTCAATGACAATCTTAAACACTCCATTCATCGGTTAAGCTCTGAAGAATGTCCTTGCACAATTACAGCTCGCGATGAGCATCTCGTCAATTGGTTTCCATACTAAAAAATGGATCACCCGGACAAACGAAGACCGGGTATGATCTGTAAGGATATCGATCTCAGCAGCACGCCGCGATAGCCCTTCCCATCTCCTGTGGCATCCCCGCCACGCTAGTTCGAAAATCACTCAAGGTGGCCAGCCAGTTGGGCCAGGAACTCACTGTTCCAATCCCATCTGGCAGGAGTATTCTCTCTATCAGGGCTCTGCCGTCGTCGAAAGTCCCGAAGGTGTGTAGATCCTCATGCACTGAGAGCCCTTTTCAGGTCAGCAATCTGTGCCATCCAGTCAATGAACGGTTTCCAACTGCGAATCATCAGGGGTACCACAACGGACTCCGATTCCTTGAAGCAGATCCTGTCATGTTAGTCAGTCCCTTACGGAAGCCTTGATATCAGAGTGTCTATAACAAGCTGGGTATCCTCTATGGGATTCCAAGTTGCTCCAATTCGTAATAACGGAGTCATGTCCGCAGTGAAGATAGGATTCTTAAGCTTCTCTTCAAGGTTTGCCATGAATGCTGATCGAGTTATGCGTAAGTCCTGGTGTCGTACGTAATAGGTGAAGGCATCAACTATCCTTTGTGCATCTACGATGACGTTCCTCAGTGCATATGCAATATCAAACAGGTCTCTACCCTTCCTGCGCTGGTATAGTGCCCTTAATTTGGTACCGAGAAGCTCATCCAGATCAAAGGTCGGGATTTTCACACTGCCACTGAACCATCTGGAATCAACATCCAATTGAACTTCAGTCGGTCCGAACAGGTTCAAATGCTCACGTGTGTTTATTTCTATCTTCAGACGGAGCGGTACTGGAGGTTGATCCTCAGACATGAATCTGTATGTCAGTGTCGCTGTTTGATGTGAGGTTTCGCGATCAGGTGATCCGAGATGAAGGTCTAGTTTTGCGCGAATAGCATCGAACACAGGGCCAATCCTAGCAGGAGCAACCTGGACCAGATCTATGTCCTCGGAAAATCTGATTGCTGGGGCTAGAAACAACTTATGAATCGCAGTTCCGCCACGAAAAACCAGGTGTGAATGTAGAAATGGATCAGTAAATATCTCAACAAGAGAACGTGTTATCACAAGATCTTGTTCGACAAGGTAGTCCTCAACCCATGGGGCAGTGCTACGCCATTCGGTAATGAAGTCCTCCGGGATCATTCGACTGCTCCCAATGCAGCATTGAGCATAAGCTTCCAGCGCTTGTTACGCTCGCTGTTCTCAGATTTAATCCCTGGAATGAGCTTAGTGTAGTCTCGAACTGAAGTTGCTACAATCCTTGCCAATGGTTCCGTCAGACTAGTATCCGCACCAGAATACTCAAGCAGATACCCTAATCGTTGCGCCCATACGATTGGGTGAATGGAAAATGACTGTGCAAGTCTATTCCCGTCCAGATGCCCGAAGATTTCATGTAAAGTCAGTATTACGTTTTCGAGACCACCGCATCTTCTTATATAGCCGACCAGATCGTATGCTGTAGTCTCAGGGGAAGAGACATACAGGAAACCTCTCGGGGTATTTCGAATAACTGTAGCGACTTCTGCCATATGCTTCTTCATAATGAACGAGACTTTAACCGAACCACACTGAATAGGTCTCAGTGACCGCGGTACTACCACCTGAAACTCCTGTGATCTCTGCTGTGTAGCAGACATATAGCTAGCTGCTGAAAGAAGTCCGACATAATAGCCCAAGTTACGGCTCTTCATCAGATCCGGTATGAATTGTTCGGGGGGAAGACAACCGAGCCGGCTATATCTAGGTGGGACTATCAGGTAGAAACCTCTGGAGGGGGATGCGATGTGTCCCTTACTTGTCAACCGACGCAATGAGGCTCTTATAGCAACCAGGTTCGAACCGGTCTCGTTGACAGCCTGCTTCACTGTGAAGCTGTGTCTGCCAGATGTTTCGAGCTGTCGTATGTAATCCACAATTGATTCCATTTCTCCTCCGTCCGATATCACCTGCGTATAGTAACACATTTCGTTACATTAAGCAAGTGAAATCGGAAACGGACTGGAGGAGTTAATGGGAGTTCGAGCAGAGATTCAAGGTGATAAGAGTTCGAAGATTGTCAACCAGGATATAGCAGATCTTTATTCTCCAACTCAATTCTCAGTAGTGAAAAAAGTTCTATAAGTATCCAGTACGGGGTACCAGAAACCTTGACATAAGCATGCCAATAAGTTCTTGTATTGCTGGAGGATGAGGCATGCGTATTCTTCTATTGGTAATCTTGTTTGTAGGTACAACGATTGCTGATGTCGATACTCTCTGGGTTGTTGATTTCTCATCTCAACCAACAGGATGGATTGCCGGTCCCTTCTGGGAATACCTGGCAGACTGCATCTATCTCGATATAGTGTGTGGAGGTGGGACTTCTGTCTACCATTCACAGGAGGACAGCCTTCTCTCACCGGCTTTCGTAGTTCCTGAATCCGCTGATTCACTTGTGCTGGTGTTCGATCACTATTGGTGGGGACATGGTTTCTGTTGGATTGCCCCCCCCCGAGTATGCGCAGAGCGCTTCAACGCTTGAAATGTATGGAACTGATGTCTACTCTGTTCCTGTAGGACTATGGGAAGTAAGTGGCTACTGCGGCTATCCAGATTCTCTGCTCGCATCCCCCACCGATCCACTTAATTACAGTGTAACAGACAGCGGATCTGTCTACATACCGCTTATCGATGTTTCGGCGGGTGACACACTATCCTTTGTGTTCAGGGGACTCGTAGAATCTTTCACCGATTACATGGCGGCTTACGCCTATATCGAGTGGAACCTGTACACCTTCTGTATCCTGAACTACACGGATGTGAGTCTTGAACACTCGACCTGGGGTTCGATCAAGACATCGTTCTAGCGCGACACCAGACTTAATCCAGAAACTCCATTCCCACCAGTGAGAAAAGTTCTATAAGTATTCAGTAGGGGGTGGTGGATTTAAGCTCTCTCGAACCGATTGACATCCCTCTAAGAAGCTATGATTCTTGAGTATACAGGGGGTGCATCATGAAACTGATAATGCTATCTGTACTGTTTTGCCTCTGCGTTGTAACCACGTTTGCCGATTATGCAGGTCAGACCAACTGGTCAGGCGGGGGTGGCTATCCTGGTCCGGTCCTGAATTGGGCTAACCGGTTTGACCAATCCACCTATGTTGACTGGGAAGGAACTCCAGGGGCACTCATGCTCGAATATTCTGCAATACAACACAACGTCGCAACGATCTTCTTTGGAGCCAATTCCGTGTACTCGGAGGACATCGATGGCGACGGTGACCAGGACATTCTCGGAGCTGGGCAGACAGCCAGTGACATATCCTGGTGGGAAAACCTGAATGGAATAGGTACAGTTTGGACCAAGCACACTGTAGATGGTAACTTTACGTACGCATCCTGTGTATTCGCAGTAGACATTGATGGAGATAACGATATCGATGTTCTCGGCGCAGCCGAATACGCCAACAGCATAGCATGCTGGGAGAATATGGACGGTACAGGAACATCCTGGACCGAACACATTGTAGAGGATGAGTTCGAATACGCAAATTCTGTCTACTCTGAGGATATCGATGGTGACGGATACATGGATGTCCTCGGTACAGCATTCTACGGCGGCATCGCCTGGTGGGAGAATTCTGACACGAGCCCTGGAGTTCTCTGGACCATGCACACCATCAAGGAGGATTTTGCGGGAGCGATGTCCTGCTACTCAGAGGACATTGATGGTGATGGTGACATGGATGTTCTGGGTGCAGCTGCAATTGCAGATGACATCATATGGTGGGAAAACTCTGATGGTTCGGGAACAGCATGGATTGAGCATGTCATCGACGGGGATTTCAACGGAGCCTTCAGCGTTCATGCTGACGACCTGGATGGTGATGGTGACATGGATGCGCTGGGAGTCGCAGTTGCAGACGGAATCTGCTGGTGGGAGAATACTGACGGCACAGGTACATCCTGGATCGAGCATGTAGTAAACGACGATATCAGTGCTCCATACTCGGTCTTCTCGGAGGATATGGACGGAGATGGCGATGTTGATGTTATCGCCGCCAGCTTTTCGGGTGCAGAGATCGTCTGGTGCGAGAACATGGACGGTTCCGGAACAACGTGGAGGATGCATATCGTCGGTGTTGATTTTTCCGGCGCATGCTCTGTACATGCCGATGATATCAACGGAGATGGTAAAATGGACGTTCTTGGTGCAGCGAGAGCCGATAACGAAATCGCCTGGTGGAGTATTGTCGGGTATATCGCTGCAGGTTCGCTCGAGTCCAGTATCCTGGATACACAGATGGATCCAGACTGGGACTTCATTGAGTGGGATTCACAGGTTCCGTCAGGAACATCAGTCTCGTTCCAGGTCAGGGCATCTGATGACTACACATCAATGGGAGCATGGTCGGATACGCTCTCGATTCCCAGTCTTCTTCAAGGCATCCTGACGGATGGGGATCAATACTTTCAATACAGAGTAATACTCGAGTCCACGAACCCGCAATTTACGTCTGTGCTTCTCAGTATCATGGTGACCTGGGATCCGATGGGAATCGAGGGGGCGGAGTATCCGGATGCTCTGGTTCTCCTGCCGTTCTCACCGAATCCTGCATCAATTCCAGTTGTGGAGTTCGGTCTGCCCGAGCCTTCTCTAGTCGAGCTCTCCATTTTCGATCTGACCGGTAGAATCGTCGGTAATGTCTATGAAAGCGAGTACCCTGCAGGTTATCATAACCTTCTGCTGGATTATCTCACTCCAGGCATCTACTTCTGCCGTATGATCTCAGGAGATATTTCTGCAACACAGCGCTTCGTGGTCATAGAGTAGCTGCCAGAGTTCTAAAAGCATTCACCACGGGGCACCAGATTTCACCGCTTGACCATCCACTCATCGAGCACATCGACAGTCCAATAGATGAAGTTATTCCGTTCATGAACCTATGATCTTGACGAGGACACGCTTGCGGCGTCTGCCATCGAATTCGCCGTAGAATATCTGTTCCCAGGGGCCGAGATCGAGCTTGCCGTCGGTTACCGCTACGACTACTTCACGGCCCATTATCTGACGCTTGTGATGCGCGT
>CBDUZS010000036.1:0-25254 GCA_965371785.1 uncultured bacterium | reverse complement strand
CCATTATTCCCGCAAGGCTCGCGGATCTCCTGGGTGAGACGATCGAGACGATCTTCGATCTCGCACAGTACTACGACGAGATTGCCACACTGGCCAAATCGAGACTGGCTGATGATTTCGAGAAGTACGGAATACAGCTTGTCGACTTCTACATAAACGCGATAACTCCGCCGGAAGAAGTCCAGAAACGGATCGACGAGAGAAGCGCCATGGCCGCGCTGGGCGACATGAACGAGTACATGCGCTTCAAGACCGCCACGGCAATGGGCGATGCCGCTCAGAACCAGGGCGGCGGCGGAGCCGCAGGCGCAGGAGTGGGAATGGGTGCCGGCCTCGGAATGGGAATGGCCATGGCAAACATGATGGGCCAGTCGATGGGTATGGGCAAGCAGCAGGATGGTTCAGACGGTGCCGCTGGAGAAGGTTCGGAAGCACCTCTTGTCACATGTCCGGAATGCGGTAAACAGGTTCCCGAGGGAAAATTCTGCCCCGAGTGCGGCGGAACGTTGCAGGAAAGCTGTTCATCGTGCGGCAAACCGCTTCCCGCCGACAGCAGGTTCTGCCCCGAATGCGGAGCAAAGCAGGCCTCGATCGTCTGCGGCAAATGCGGAGCCGACATGGATGAAGGAGACAAGTTCTGTCCCGAGTGCGGCGCGGGACAGGAATAGGCCTTTCGGGATTCAGATATGGAACAGGTAACGATTCATGGTCGACTCGAGGCTGTTGCCCGGGACCATCCTGACAGAACCGCTCTTATCGATGATTCCGCCAGCCTGACTTACTCCGATTGGTGGAGGAGATCACTGCACCTCGCATCGATCCTCCACAGGGGGGGAGTACGTCCGGGTGATATAGTGGGAGTCCTCACGACGAGGAGCAATTCACTCCCGGTATCATTTGCCGCCGTCTCACTGCTCGGAGCCCGCTTCGTAGTACTCAATCAGAAGTGGCCCCCTCAGGAACGAGAACGCGTATTCGAGAGATGGCCGGAAAGATACCTCCTGGCCATGGGGACAGGATTCGAACTCGAAGCATGGAACTGTGATACCGGGCGTATTCTGAATACGCGAACCGAGCTGCTGACGGGAGATGATCATTCTTTCGATAGACTGGAACCGGACGGCGATATCGAAGTGTATCTCAACGTCACTTCTGCATCGACAGGGCTTCCAAAGGTCGCTGCCACCACTCATAGACAGCTGATTGCGAACACGTCCGGAATCTGTGCTACGCTCGGCCTGAGACCTGACGATGTCCATATGTCTCTTTTCGGTGTAATCGGCCATCCCCATGAGCTTTTCCTCAGGGGCCTCCTCCTGGAAGGCACGACTGTGCTGACCGACCATTCCTATCCCAGGAACGTACTGGCGGCTATTACGAAACATGGTGTCACTGCTCTGATGGGGCTTCCTCCCCAGCTCGAGAGTCTGGGAAGGCTCTGTTCACGGGATGATGTGGACATTTCGAGATTACGGCTTGCCGAAGCCGGTGGTATGCACGTTTCGACAGGTTTCATGGAACTCTTCCAGAAGAGAACCGGGGTCGATCTCTTCCCGGTATGGGGCAGCACTGAAACGAGTGGAGTTGTCCTCGTCGGAGAGCCGGGAATAGAAGGCTTTTCCAGAATTGTAGGAGGGTATACCGTTCAGCTCAGAGGTTCGGATGGCGGTGTTATCCCTGACGATGGCAGGGGAGAACTATGGTTATCCGGCACGGGTGTAGTCTCCAGGTATCTGGGTGACCGCTCCGCCACAGCCGGTAACTTCATTGATGGGTGGTACGGGACAGGTGACGTGTTCTCCCGCAGAAACGGTGTCCTTCATTTCCTTGGCAGGAGGGGCGGGCTGATCAAGGCGGCAGGGCTGAAGGTCTATCCTCTCGAAGTAGAGCTGGCCATCCTCAGACATCCCGATGTCACCGATGTATGCGTGATTGGTGAGGATCATCCTGTCCGTGGTGAGATTCCAGCAGCGTTCATCCTGACCAGACCCGGTGCGGAGATATCCAGTTCCGGATTGAGACGCTTTCTCCAGCCGCATCTGGACGAGCACAAGATCCCACGGATAGTCAGTTTCGTATCCGGATTCCCCAGAACTCCCAGTGGCAAGATCGACCGGAAGGCTGTGGGGAAGCAGGGAATCGAACCCGATTACCGGGGAGAGCTCCTCAGGTCCGATGTCGAACTGGTCAGGTTGCTGAACCTGAGAGCTGAGCTCTTCGACAGGATCGGCGGCGGATTCGATCCGACATGGGTCGAGGAACAGATCGCAAACGCGATTGGACACAATCCGGGTCCCGTCTCGGACGGCTTGCTGCGCGAAATGATCATGGATATCATCAACGCCTTCGGAAAGAGGTGAATTTGGAAATCCGAGAGGTCACGGTCGGGGGAATCACCTTTGGTTCCGGCCCACCGGTAATAATTGCCGGTCCCTGTTCGGTTGAGGGTCTCGATATGCTGAGAGAGGTTGCGTCGGCCGTGCACCGTGCGGGTGCCCACATTCTCAGGGGCGGAGCCTTCAAACCCAGAACCTCACCCTATTCGTTCCAGGGTCTCGGTGAGGAAGCCCTTCAGATGCTCAACGACGTCGGAAGCGAGTTCTCGATGCCCGTCGTGGCCGAAGTGATGTCGATCACCCAGATCGAGCTTGCTTGCGAGCATCTCGACATGATCCAGATCGGCGCGAGAAACATGCACAATTTCCCTCTGCTGTCGGCGGTTGGGAGAACCGATGTTCCAATTCTCCTCAAGCGTGGTTTCATGGCCACTATCGAGGAGTGGCTCATGGCTGCAGAGTACATCCTCAAGGAAGGTAACGAAGCCGTTGTACTCTGTGAGCGTGGCATCAGGACGTTTGAGCCCTGGACCAGGAACACACTCGATATCTCCGCAGTCCCTCTGGCAAGACTTCTCGGGGGGTACCCGGTGGTTGTTGATCCATGTCACGCAGCTGGACGGCGTGACATCCTCGAGCCGTTATCACTGGCAGCAATTGCAGCAGGGGCTGACGGCATCATGCTGGAGGTTCATCCCGATCCTGACAGAGCCCTCTCCGATGGTGGACAATCACTTACGATTGATGATTTCATTGTTCTGTCAAGGAAGATCGTTGAAAGCTGATGACCGGTCCATACAGGATCGGCAGATTCTCTGAATTAACTGGGAGGTGGGTTCTTGCATTTCGGAATCCTGACGGGAGGGGGCGATGCCCCCGGGCTCAATGCTGTCATCAGGGCCGTTACGGTCAGAGCGATTCATGGCGGTCATGAGGTTACAGGTTTTCTGAGGGGCTGGAAGGGCGCGATTGAGAATACGTGCATTGAACTGGACAGGGAGCGGGTGAGAGACCTCCAGACACAGGGCGGCACCATACTGCTCTCCTCGAGGATGAATCCCGAAAGAGTAGAGAACGGTTACAAGAGGATCGAAGGAACTATTGAATCCCATGGAATAGACTGCCTTATCGCAATAGGCGGAGAGGACACCCTGGGTGTAGCAAGCCGTCTCGCTGAGAGAGGGATCAACGTTGTCGGTGTTCCGAAGACTATCGACAACGATCTCAGCGCAACCGATTTCACATTCGGTTTCGATACCGCAATCAACTACGTGATGGAGGCACTCGACAAACTGAGAACAACTGCTCTAAGTCACGAACGGGTGATAGTGGTCGAGATAATGGGGCGTCATGCAGGCTGGATGACCCTCTACGGGGGGATTGCCGGCGGTGCACATGTGATCCTGATCCCCGAGATCGAGTTCGACACCGATCAGGTGTGTGCCGTTCTGAAACGGAGATTCGAAGAGGGGAGGCGATTTGCGCTTGTGGCGGTGGCCGAAGGCGCAATGGACCCTAACCTCGCCAGACATGTAATGCACTCGGCTGCAAAGGATAGCTTCGGGCATGTCCTGCTGGGAACCGGTATCGGCATAGGGGAAGTTCTCAAGAACGAGTTAGCTGATCGGACCGGTCTCGAGACCCGCCATGTTGTTCTAGGTCATGTTCAGCGGGGTGGATGCCCGTCTGCGTTCGACAGGATTCTCGGTACTAGGCTGGGCGTGAAAGCAGTGGAGATGGCTGAGGAAGGTCTTTTCGGAATGATGACCGCACTCAGCGGGACAGAAGTAATCGCCGTCCCACTGGCGGATGCCGTGGGAGTGCTCAAGACTGTGCCTTTTGAGATGTACAAAAAGGCAGAACTCTTCTTCGGTTAGGAGGAGGAAAGTGGCTGTGAAGGTCGCAATCAACGGTTTTGGCAGGATAGGGAGACTGGTCTACAGGAGGTCACTGGAGGTAGAGGATATCGATATCGTTGCCGTCAACGATCTCACGGATCCCGCAATGCTTGCTCACCTTCTCAAGTACGATTCAGTGCACGGTCCATTCGGAGACGACGTACTCGTAGAGGGAGACAGGATCCGGGCAGGTGCGGATGACTTTCTGGTGCTGAGCATCCCTGATCCCACGGTGCTGCCCTGGAGAGAGATGGATGTGGACGTTGTATTCGAGTGTACCGGGCTTTTCAGAACGAGAGAGAAGGCTGCACTCCATCTGGATGCGGGAGCGAGAAAAGTACTTCTCTCCGCACCGGCAAAGGGAAAACCGGGCGCGGACCTTACAGCGGTGTACGGAGTCAACCACGAATTGTACGACCCCGGCATGCATCATATCGTATCGGCTGCCAGCTGTACTACCAACTGCCTTGCCCCCGTTGTGAAGGTGTTGAACGACACCTTCGGCATCGACTCAGGTGTGATGACGACGATACATGCCTACACAAACGATCAGAGGATACTCGATCTCCCCCACAAGGATATGAGACGTGCCCGTGCCGCGGCGGTGAACATCATCCCGACTACGACGGGAGCTGCGGCAGCAGTGGGGCTGGTCATCCCCGAACTTGCGGGAAAACTCGATGGCATGGCCGTGAGAGTTCCCGTCCCGGATGGCTCGCTCGTCGATCTGGTCGTCATACTGGAGAAGGACGCATCCGTCACGCAGGTGAACGAAGCCATGCGGACGGCTGCCAAAGGCAGCCTGGAGGGCATTCTCCAGTACAGTGAAGAACCTCTGGTGTCCACAGACATCGTTGGCAACTCCTTCAGCTCGATCTTCGATTCCTCGGTTACGAAGATGATGGGACCAAGGCTGCTGAAGGTTCTCTCGTGGTACGATAACGAGTACGGTTACTCGTGCAGGATGGTCGACCTGGTCGCGTACATGATCGGAATCGGGCTTTGAGGTATCCATCCGTAAGAGACCTCGTGACAGAGGGCAGAAAAGTCTTTCTTAGAGCCGATCTCAACGTTCCTCTGGTGAATGACAGAATCGCGGACGATACCAGGATAAGGGCTGTACTTCGTACGATCCGTTTCCTTCTCGAACAGGGCTCGGCGGTAGTTATCGCAAGCCATCTCGGTCGACCGAAGGGAACTGTCAACCCCGAACTCAGCCTGAGACCCGTTGCCGGGAGGTTGAGCGAGTTACTCAGGATCAAGGTCATGTTCGCTTCCGATTGCATCGGATCCGGTGTCGAAACGATGGCTTCACATCTCGGACTCGGTGACGTTCTCATGCTGGAGAATCTCAGGTTCCACAGGGAGGAGAAGGAAGGTGATCTGCAGTTTGCGGCATCCCTCGCCTCCCTTGCCGAACTCTACGTCAACGACGCATTCGGAACCTGTCACAGGGACCATGCATCGATGTGCGGTATCCCTCGTATACTGGGCGGCGGCTACGCAGGTTTTCTCGTCGAGCGTGAACTGGAAGTTTTCGATGAGATTCTCTCTTCCCCTCCAAAACCCTTCACACTGCTCCTCGGCGGAGCCAAGGTCGCGGACAAGATCCCCGTGATCGAGAACCTTCTCGACCGGATCGACAACCTCCTGATCGGGGGAGGAATGGCCTTCACGTTCCTGAAGGCCATGGGAAAGGAGATCGGAACCAGTATCGTCGAGCCCGACAGCCTGCAGATCGCAGCTCGAATCATCGAGGAAGCGGGAAACATGGGTGTCAAGGTCATGATCCCCTGGGATGTAGTCATTGCCCACTCCCCGAAGGAAGGGGCATTTGCCGACATGGTTTCCGCCGATGAGATACCGCCTGACCAGGCAGGTCTGGACATCGGGCAGGAAACATCCGAGGAGTATGCTGGCATCATCCGGGAAAGTGGAACGGTCGTCTGGAACGGTCCGATGGGGCTTTTCGAGACACCGCCCTTCGATACTGCAACCAGGATTGTAGCGGCCGCGATGGCCGAAGCCACTGACAGGGGAACGATCACAGTTGTCGGGGGGGGTGATACCGTCAGGGCCGTTGTCGAGGCGGGCGTGTCGAACAGGTTGACGTTCGTGTCAACGGGCGGGGGCGCCTCTCTCATGCTTCTCGAGGGCAGGGAACTTCCAGCCCTTGCTGCCCTGGGAGGCAGCCGATGACTGTGCCGTTCGTCGGGGGCAACTGGAAGATGAACGGATCTCTCGATCAAGGTCGGGATTTCCTGAGGGAGCTCCACCAGAGGAACATCCGGTCACTTCCCGTTGAAGTAGTTATTTTTCCACCGTTTACGTTGATACAGGGGCTCAATGAAGCAGCTAACAAAGCGGGAGTCTCACTGGGAGGACAGGATCTCTTCTGGGAGGAGCAGGGCGCCTTCACAGGTGAGATCAGCGCAGGAATGCTCAAGGAAGCAGGCTGCACGTGGTTTCTCGCCGGACACAGCGAACGGAGGCATGTTCTCGGAGAGGATGACGCAACGGTCAGACTCAAACTAGAGTCAGGTATAGCCGCAGGTCTCAGGGGCATTCTGTGCGTAGGTGAGCTTTTGTCCGATCGCGAAGGGGGAAGGACGGAGGAGGTCGTCAGCCGACAGATAGATTCCGGGCTCTCCTCTCTCGATGTCTCCCCGGACAGCCTCGTCATCGCATACGAGCCTGTCTGGGCAATCGGCACCGGTCTCACTGCATCACCCGACGAGGCTCAGCGCGTTCATTCACTGATTCGCCAATGGATCTCCGAGATAAGGAACGCCGAGTTCGCGGAAGAGATCCGGATCGTATACGGTGGCAGTGTCAAGCCAGGCAACGCTGAATTGATCATGGCAGGCTCTGACGTGAACGGTGCTCTGGTCGGCGGTGCCAGCCTCCATGCCGACAGCCTGTACGAAATAGTATTCCATACGGGAGATTGAGCTGCCCGCCGAGTCCAGACGCTCTTTCAAGGCAGACCTCGGGATAAGGGTCCTGATACTGCTGGCAGGGGCTGGTGTCTGGTTCACCCTCCATTGGCTTCTGTGCCTTATCGTCCCGGATATCACGATCGATTTCCTTCGGCCTGCCATCATAGGCTTTCTCGCGGCAGCGCCTCTTCTGCTGGTCCACTGCTTTCTCCCACTGAAATTCGGCTTCCGGAGGAGCCGCAGAATAAGATCAGCCGCTGTCGTGCTGTTCGCAGTAACGGTGCCGTTCATCGCGGTGGGTCTCGCTCAGGACCTTACGTGGACGTTCCCCGGGACGGGCTGGTTCATCGTTGCTGCCGCACTCCTCCTTCTTGCTTCGGCTGAAGAAATGCTGTTCAGAGGTTTTCTTCTCAACACGCTCAGCTTCGGCCGTAACCTGTTGCCAGGGGTTATCCTCTCATCCGTTCTGTTTGCAGTCGTTCATTCCGACAACACCGGAGCCACACTTATCGGCGTTATCAACGTTGCGATCTTCGGTGTCCTTCTCTCCCTCGTCCGGTTTCTGTCGGGGGGGCTGATCCTTCCATCGGTTATTCACTGGCTCTGGAACCTGATGACCGGAATGGTCTTCGGATGGAAGGTGAGCGGCTACACGCTGCCCTCTCTCGTCAGACCAGGATTGCAGAATTTCTGGGGCTGCTTCGGACCTGAGGGTTCGATCCTTCTAACGGTCTCTCTCGCAGCCGGTATTGCCGCAGCGGTGCTCATGTTGAGAAGACATTCCTTGCTTTGAACAATCGTTCTGCGTATATGTGATGTACTGGATTGTATGCAAAGAATTTTCGTACGAAGCATATCTCATTATTTCGAACGGGAGACGACGATGAACAGGTTTTACCTAAAATCATCCCTTCTGGTTGCAGGTCTCTTCCTTCTTGCCGGCAGTTCCTCAGCACAGCCGCCTGTAACCTTCGATCTTCGCGATGTCGGCGGGGAGAACTACGTCACATCCGTCAAGAGCCAGCAGGGCGGAACCTGCTGGACGTTTGGCTCAATGGCCGCTCTGGAGGGCAACCTTCTGATGACGGGTGTGTGGGCGGCAGCAGGTGAGACCGGTGAACCTGACCTGGCCGAGTACCATCTTGATTGGTGGAATGGCTTCAACGAATGGAACAACGACGATACCGACCCGCCCACAGGTGGAGGGCTGACGGTTCACATGGGTGGCGACTACATGGTCACGACAGCCTATCTCAGCAGGGGTGAGGGCGCGGTAAGGGACATCGACGGGCAGTCCTACGGAACGGCACCGGCAAGGTGGCTCGAATCCTATCACTACTACTATCCCCGCGTCGTTCAATGGTTCGTTGCCGAACCCGACCTTTCGAACATCGACACGATAAAGGAAGCGATAATGGCGTACGGTGTAACATCGACTTGCCTCTGCTACTCAGCCCAGTACATCGACGAGAACTTCATCCACTACCAGCCCCCGGGCACCACCGACCTCCCCAATCACGGTGTTTCAATCATCGGATGGGATAACAACCTGGTCACACAGGCTCCCGATCCCGGAGCTTGGCTCATCAAGAACAGCTGGGGTACTGGCTGGGGTCTCGACGGTTACTTCTGGATATCCTTCTACGACAAATGGTGCGGGCAGGAACCCCAGATGGGCGCCGTGAGTTTTCAGGACGTCGAACCGATGCAGTACAGCGATGTCTACTACCACGATTACCACGGCTGGCGGGATACGTGGAACGAATGCACCGAGGTCTTCAATGCCTTTACCGCCGTGGGAGACCACAGCATAGAAGCCGTCAGCTTCTTCGTAGCGGGAGATGATGTGGGTTACGAGTTTTCCCTCTACGACACGTTTTCGGGTGGGGAACTCTCAGACCTGCTCTCAACCGAAACCGGAACGGTCGAGCATACAGGTTTCTACACAGTTGATCTCTCCTCACCCGTTGTTTTCACCGAAGGAGATGATTTCTTCCTCTACCTCAAGTTCACGGGTGCTGGACAGCCATACGATCGGACCTCCGATGTGCCCGTTCTCCTGGGTGCCAGTTACAGGGTGATCGTCGAATCCAGCGCATCCCAGGGGGAAAGCTATTACCTCGATGGCGGTGTATGGAAGGATTTCTACGACTGGGCTGGGAACCCCTACCCCGGGACGGGAAATTTCTGCATCAAGGCGCTTGTGAAGAACGCTGGACTCAACGTTGTTCCCGTATCTGATTTCCTGGTTGCGGGCTCTTCTGGAGGGCCGTTCACACCCTCTGACATCACCTACACGATGTCTATTATCGGACCGGATCCGATCGATTTCGAGATAGATATCTCTCCCGCCGTCGACTGGCTCGACATCGATGGCTCTGCAACGGGAACGATAAATCCAGGTACACCCGTCGAGCGGACCTTCAGCATTACCACTGCCGCGGATACACTTCCCGACGGGGTCTACACCGCAACGATCACGTTCACGAATACTTCAACACAGCTCGGCAACACCTCGAGAGATGCAGTACTGGTAATCGGCCCCAATTCGATGGTCTACGAGTGGAACCTGGAAGATGATCCGGGCTGGCTGACCGAAGGAGAGTGGGCATTCGGTGTTCCCACCGGTCAGGGCGGCGAGCACGGATGCACTGATCCCTCATCCGGGCACACCGGCTCCAACGTATACGGATACAATCTCTACGGCGATTACCCCAACAACCTCTCGGAGATGCATCTGACTACATCCTCGATTAACTGCTGCGGCATCTACAACACGCATCTGAGGTTCTGGCGCTGGCTGGGAGTCGAGAGCTCCGAATACGATCATGCCTACGTCAGGGTGAGCAACGACAACATCAACTGGACGACCGTCTGGTCGAATCCCATCGAGGAAACATCCGACGGTGATTGGGTACAGCAGGTATATGACATTTCCAGCGTTGCGGATAATCGGTACGCTGTGTACATCCGATGGACCATGGGCTCCACCGATGCAGGCTGGACATACTGCGGATGGAATATCGATGACATCGAGATCTGGGGAGCCGGAGAACTGGGTATCGAAGGCGGCGGCGGTCCTCTGGTGCCGACACTAACCGGACCGGCACCCAACCCGTTCAGTTCCTCTACTTCTCTGACTTACGTGATTCCCGAAGCAGGTCCCGTGACGCTGTCGGTCTACGATCTCTCCGGCCGTCTTGTCGCGGTACTGGATAGGGGAGAGCGGCTTGCCGGTTCACACAGCGTCACATGGAATGGAACCGATGACAACGGCCGTCCGCTTGGCTCGGGTGTTTACTTCCTGAGGCTGGATGCCGCCGGATGGTCCGCAACCCGCAAGAGCGTTGTGGTCAGGTAGGCATCGCAGGAGTTGTTACCGGCGCATCATGTGATGTGTAAACATGGTGCGCCGTTCCCTTGAAAAGGCAGGCTCTCGTGTGAGCAGAATCCTCCTGGTCAATCCTCAATCGGCCATCGGCGTTTACGATGAAAGCAAGATCAGGGTGGCGATTACGTCAGCCCCGTTCGTAACCCTTGCGTCTCTCGCGGGTGCATTGCTGGAGGACGGTCATGAAGTACTGATATCCGATCTCATGATCGAGTGCCGTCCGATGAAGGCGTACCGTAATGTTCTTGAATCGTTTCAACCCGAATACGTGGGAATCACGTTCACAACACCTCTCTATCCCGAAGCAGAACAGCTTGCGGAGATAGCGAAATCAATTCTTCCGGACACGGTTACGATATGCGGTGGAGTTCACGCGACCACTCTTCCCGAACAGGTGCTCGCGAGCGGGCATTTCGATGTGGCAGTTATCGGTGAGGGTGAGCTGACGATCCGCGAAATATGCGGCGGTAAAGACCTTGAACGGATAAACGGCATTGCCTTTGGTGTGGGCAGCGATTTCCTGATTACCCCGGAGAGAGAGCTCATTCCCGATCTGGATGACCTTCCTCTCCCCGCCTGGCATCTCTACGATCTGCAATTCTACAAGTCTCCACATATCACTTCGCGCAGGAATCCGGTCGGCTACATGGAGACGAACAGGGGATGCAACCACTACTGCACCTACTGCAGCCAGAACATATTCGGGCATGAGGTCAGGAGTAAGTCGCCTGGTCGCGTTGTGGACGAAATGTTCAGGATGATCGACATGGGATTCCGTGATATCCACATCAAGGACAACAATTTCACAGCCGACATCGAGCGGGCGAAAGAAGTCTGCCGGCTTCTTCTGAAAAGGAACTTTTCTGCACCATGGGCTCTTCCAACCGGTGTCAACGTTCACGATGTGGACGGTGAGTTCTTCACGCTTGCACGCAAGGCCGGTCTCTACCAGGTTGCCTTCGGAATAGAGAGCGGCTCTCCCGACATACTTCGAAACGTCGGCAAGGATCAGTCGCTCGATGACGTGCGAAGTGCAGTCAACCTCGCACACGATGCAGGAGTTGAAACAATCGGTTTCTTCATGATGGGTCTTCCGGGTGACAGCGAAAAGACCATGGAGGAGACGACAAGGTTTGCTCTCAGCCTGCCGCTGACCTACGCCAAGGCTTCGATGACCCTTCCATTTCCCTCTTCGGCGCTCTACAGGCAGATCATGAAGGAGGGGCGCATCCTTTCAAAGGACTGGACCCGGTACAACTTCCATTCGACTTCCGAAGTCTGGCGCCATGAGAATCTCGACTGGAAGACGATACAGCACTACTACTCAAGGTTCCACAGGAGATTCTATTTCCGCCCCGGCTACCTGTGGAAGCGGTTCTGGAGGGATATCAGGATGGGCCAGTTGCTGGCTGATATTCGCGCGGTTGTGGACAACGACTGGTCGGGCTGAGGCATGAGCATGATGCCTGCTCCCAGGTTTGGTCCGGTGATCCTTCTCACTGCCCTTGCAGTGTCGGGTATTTCGCTTCTGGTCGTACCGGACTGGCCGGAGGCGATAATAACCGTGTCAACGGTTCCCACCGGCTGTCGGATCACGTCGGAGAATGGCGTGTCATGGCTCTCCCCGGCGGCCATTCCGGTACCGGGCGGGGGGCTGAGAATTCGCATCGAGAAAGATGGCTGGATTCCCGTCGATACGCTTCTGCACGGGGGGGATACCGGAGCCGTAACGGTACATCTCGGAAGCAGCTTCCCTATCAGCATTTCCTCTACTCCTTGCGGGGCCAGCCTTCGTCTTGATGGCGTTCTCGTCGGCACCACTCCCTGCCTTGTTTCGGTTGATGAGCCGGGAGTTCATTCCATATCCCTGTACCTTGATAATGGAATCACCGTAACGGACAGTGTCTGCATTATCAGCAGCACAGAGCATGAATTCCACTTCGACATTCCCTCTCCGGCTGCTCTTGCGGAAGATGTTCCCGAGATGCTGGCCGTACCATCTGGATTCCACAGGGTGGGAGATGTGTATACGGGCAGGATGGAAGCATTCCTGATAGGCAGGTACGAGGTTACGAACGAACAGTACGCAGCCTTCCTGAGCACCGTCGATCCTGGTGCGCTCTCGGATTCCACATGCCTTCCGGGAAGGACCTTCCTCCTGGACAGCATTGCTCCGTGCAACTGGCACCAGCCCGTTACGGGAGTACCCGGCAGGGGCTACCACGTCGAGGATGGATATGCGGATCATCCCGTAACCGGGATTTCGAGAGAGGGCATGCAGATGTACTGCAGCTGGCTCACCAGCAGAGATGAAACCGGTACTCTCTACCGCCTGCCCACGAGGGAGGAGTGGATCGTCTCGGCTGCAGGAGGTCTCGATGGCCCCTATTCCTGGGGCCAGGCTGCTGCCGACGATGCGTCTCTCAACCTTTCCGATTCCCACGAACCGATCATGCGCCGCTGTCCGGGAATTACCGATGGATTCAGTGAAACGGCTCCAAGGGGCAGCTACCCGGCAAACAGTTGGGGATTGTTCGATATGAGTGGAAACGTGTGGGAAGCATGTGAGCCGGGTATCGCAATGGGCGGGAGCTGGATATCAGATTCGTCTGATTGCAGGATTGATTCCTCCATAGAGCTCGGAGGCAATCAAGGGTACGCTTTCGTTGGTTTCAGAATCGCAGGCGTGACTGCCGAATCCTCGATGAATGAGCTATGATGAGTTGCTTGCAGCGTAACGGAAGGAGAGAGCAGTGATCGGGAAGAAAACGCATATCGAGTTGTTCGAAGTTCCCGAAATGAGCAGTATCCCCGAGGCGCTGATATCGACCGCAGAGAGGGTTCCCACCAGATCCGCCATCTCGGAATCTGACGGTGACGGCGGTTTCCTGTCAGTCGATTACCGGTCTCTTTCTCGCGACGTAGACACTCTTGCCCGGGGTATTCTAGAGCTGGCTGAGAAACCTGTTGTCGGGGTTGTTGGAAAGAACGGCATCTCCTGGAGTACGGTGTACCTGGCAACCCTCAGAGCCGGCGGTGTCATCGTCCCGATCGACCGGGAACTGCCGCTATCCGAGATCCATACGATCCTGCATTACTCCGGCGCCTGTCTCGTCTTCTACGACGAAAACTTCTGCAGTGGATTCCTCGAACAGGGCAGCGGCTTCGGGAAGAACCTCGTAAAGATCTGTATGAACGGCGGACTGCCGGGGGAACAGATGCTGTACAGCGATGTCATGGAGATGGGAAGAAGCGGTTCTGCAGTGCTTCCACAGCATTATGACATCAGTGCTCCCGCTGCCATCTGTTACACGTCTGGAACCACGGGAAAGGCAAAGGGCGTCGTGCTCTCTCAGAGAAATCTGCTGGCGAACATCCGACAGATGTACCAGTTCGTCGAACTCGATGAGGGGGAGATATTCCTGTCGATACTCCCGGTACATCACACGTACGAATGCACATGTGGATTCCTGGGGCCGATACTGCTCGGAAAATCGATTGTGATCGGCAGAGGTCTCAGGACGATTGTAGAGGACATGGTCGCATCGGGAACAACGATCATGCTTGCGGTTCCACTTCTATGGGAAGCCATGTACAGACGCATAATAGCAGGAATAAAGACCATGAGGGGAGGGGCTCTCAAGTACGGAATCGGTCTGGCAGCCTCTGCCGTAGCTGAAAAACTGGGTATGACCCACCTGCGCAGAAAAATCTTTTCACAGGTTCACGACAAGTTCGGCGGGACACTGAGGATGATGATCTCGGGCGGGGCCGCCATCGATCCGGAGGTGGTCTCGGGCTTCGAGAAACTCGGGTTCGCATTCCTCCAGGGATACGGTTTGACCGAGACATCCCCGATTATTTCATTGAACAGGATCGGTGCGAACAGAATCGGCTCGGTGGGTCTTCCGCTGCCCGAAGTGGAAGTGGAGATCGAAGACAAGGATGAATTGGATGTGGGCGAGATAATCGTCAGGGGGCCCAACATCATGAAAGGTTACCACAACGATCCGGATGCCACACGAGAGGTCCTCTCCGAGGAAGGCTGGTTCAGGACCGGTGACTTCGGGTACCTCGATGCGGACGGATTCCTCTTCATCACCGGCAGGAAGAAGAACGTGATCGTGGCGAAGAATGGAAAGAACGTCTACCCCGAGGAGATCGAGACGGTCCTGAACCGTTCGGAGTACATCAGTGAGTCGATGGTCTTCGGCAGGAAGTCGGCCACGAAAGGTGAAGAGATCTGGGTCGTGGTCGTCCCCGAGATGGACATGCTCATTTCCGATGCGGAGGAGGAGGGAAAGAGCCTGTCGACGGACGATGCCGTAAAGACCGTCAGGAATGAGATTCATGAATACAACAAGTCGACAGCCGCCTACCGCCACATCTCGAGGTTCATTCTCCGCGAGGGAGAGTTCCCGAGGACGACCACCCGGAAGATTCGCCGCCGCGAAGTATTCCGCGAAGCGGGTCTTGAAGAAGAAATAACGTATAGAACCTGAGAAAAGCACTTGCCGGATACGTTCCATATTAACATACTAATTATATAGGAAATATTACCGGAAATGAGAGCTGGCATGAACAAAGACATTCGAAGGTGCACCAGGTGTATCCTGCCGGAGAACTACCCGAACATCGATTTCGATGACGAGGGTGTCTGTCGAGTGTGCCGTGAGTTCGATGAGAAGTACACCGGCATCGACTGGGTCGAGCGTGAGAAACGGCTCAGCAAACTGTTGTCCAGGTACAGAGGTAAAGGGCTGAAGTACGACTGCATGGTACCTTTCAGCGGTGGGAAGGACTCGTCCTATTGTCTGTGGACCATGAAGAAGAAGTATGGAATGACGCCGCTGGCCTTCAACTTCGATAACGGTTTTCTCGATCCCAACGCCCTTCTGTTCGCGAAGGATGCTGCCCGCAGGCTGGGTGTAGATCTCTACACGTACTCGCCCGACACGGAGCTGCTCAACAGAGTCTACAAGAGAGCGCTCGAAGCCGCAGGTGAATTCTGTGCCGCCTGCGTGGACATGATGCCAACCGCCATTTTCAGAGCTGCCGACATCCACGGTATCAGGCTGATAATCGCCGGCTTTTCCGATGTACTCGAAGCGCCTCCCCCGGAATTGTGCTACATGGATCGAGCCTGCTTCACCAACATGGTCAAGGATCATATCCCCATGAAGGAATTGAAATGGGATTACTTCTTTCCGAGCCGAAAAAGGATGTTCGGCGTGAAACAGATAAACCTGCCCGATTTCATCGAGTGGGATCTTCCTTTGATATACGAAACGCTCAACCGCGAGCTCGACTTCGGGAAATCAATGGCGGACGTAAGATATGACTGCCTGGGAACGCCGCATTCCAGCTACCTGTTCAGAATGCGCACGGGTATAGGCAAGTACGAGTACCTCTACGCGAACATGACCAGGGCGGGCGTGATCTCCCGGGAGGAAGCATTGAAGGTCGTAGACGAACGGGAGCCGATGGAGCCTCCCGAAGGATTCGATGACTTCCTTGCCGGAATCGGCTGCGACAGATCCATTCTCGATAACATCAAGGAGAAGAGTGTTTTCAATTTCAGAGGCAGGAACAGGGCTATCAGAAACCTTGCCATCAAGGCGAGGGAGCTGCTTCCCTAGGTCTGAGGTTTTTACCGGGACTCCTCTGGTCGAAAGAACCTTCTCACCGGAACCCATGCCCCGGGCCGGGTGATGTGTATATTTCAGATTATCATCATCGAAGGGTAACCGTGCATGATTGACCTTCCAGGGCGATACATGTGGCTTTTCCTGCTGCCGTTTCTAATCCTTTTCGCCCTGTCCTGGTCCAAAAGCCTTACCGGTGATGAGGCTCTTACGGAGACCGTATCCGGCTTATCTTATGGTAATCTCCTGAGGACGGTGAGCCTCGATAACCACGTCCCGGGTTATTACACTCTCCTGTGGGCATGGGTAAGAGTGTTCGGCAACGGGCTCTTCATGCTGAGGCTCTTCGCGCTGCTTCCGGTGCTGGTCATGCTCGTCCTGTCCATCCGCTTTCTCCGGTCGGAAACGGCCATTCTGCTTTCGGTCAGCCCCTTTCTGCTCCATCTCTCCGTAGAGCTGAGGATGTACGGTCTTCTCGCTCTGTGCGGGTTTTTCTTCCTGTTCGCTCTCAAACGCTATCTTCATCGACAGAAGGGGATGAACCTCGCCCTGCTTATCATCTCCATCTCCCTCTGCACCTGGATTCACCACTTCGGATGGCTGGCTCTTGCATCCGCACTGACACTGCTCCTGGTCCGCAGGAAATGGTCAGAATCATTTCTGCTGCTCTGCGGAGTCGCCCTGCTCTACACGCCGTGGCTCTCGCGGGGAATTGCCCAATTGAGCAGGTTCGGCTCGGTTTCCATGTCGGGGAGTGCCGAGTTCTTGGCCGGAACATCCCTGTCCGACAGGCTCATCGGAGTTCCCTTCTCCATTGCAGGCGCGTTGATCAGATTTGCAGCGGGAACGTCAGCTTTCAGTTTCAGCAAGTTTTCACTCGATGAATTCAATATCCTCACTCTCCCGGCGATCGTTCTGTCTCTCGCACTCTTTATTCTTGTTCTCAAGGGTTCCCGGAAGGGGGGGGCAGTACCTCTGACCCTTCTCCTCTGGACTCTCATTCCCCTGTCGTTCCTTCGCCCCAGCCCCAGACAGTTCGCGCTCGCGTTTCCTGCTTTCATGATCCTTGCAGGAGCGGGCTCAGTGCGGAACAGCAGGCTCGGGAAAATCCTTTTCCCGGCTGTGGTTCTTCTCCTGCTCATCCTCTGTGTTCCATTCACTATGAGGTCAACAATGCCCCAGCGGTGCACGTTCGACAGAGATTTCAGGGAAGCAGCGGAGGTAACGGTCTGCATTGCGGAATCCACTTCACTTCCGGTAGTGATCCACCTGGATGTCTTCAGCACCCTGGGGATCCTTTACCATATGGAGCAGGCGGGAGCAGACCTCACCGGGATAATACATCCTCACGATTCACTCTTTGAAGCGGGATCGGCTTTCTACGAGGATGTGGGAAGCACGCTGGAGTACCTCACTCTGAACACCGATTCCCTTGTCTCCTCATGGTTCGCACTGAACGATCAGGGATTCCTTCTCCTGGTAAATGATCCTCGCCATGCGCGTGGGAAAATCTTTGGTCCGCAGGGGGGTGAATTCACGGGCATGGGAAGTGACGTGAATTCCGACATCGATCTCATCGAGTCCCTGCAGGCACATGCCCTGATTCACGAAATCGAGCTTCGCCGCAGCAGCGGTCCTTTCTCACTGTTCCTTCTCGAACCGCGAGACGGTTCATGACGTGACCGATTCTCCCAGGGGTACGGGGTTCAACAGCTCCGTCATGCTCGCCGGACAGGTTGTGGGGAAAGGTACGCTCTTCCTGTCCCTCATGCTGCTGTCCAGGTACCTCGACGATACATCCTTCGGAATGATCACCTTCGCGATATCCCTTTCCCTCATACTCTTCTTCATTATTGATATGGGCGTATCACTGATTGCCAACAGGAAGTTCAGTGTCGATCCATCCCGGACCCAGGAAGTGTTCAGTACCGCCCTGGGTCTCAGGGCAATTCTGACCGTACTCGGTTACTCGCTCCTCCTGGGAGCTTCCCTTCTCTTCTACAGCACGGCCCAGGCTTTGATCGTAGCGATAATCGGAGCCGGTTTCGTTCTCGACTCCTGGGGGGAGCTCGTCTTCGCGATATTCCGCTCCCGCGAGCGGATGGGGCTGGAAGCCCGTTCGAGGGTAGCAGGAGCGGCAACATCGCTTGTTCTGGTACTCCTGGTCATAAAGACGGATCTGGGAGTGTATGCAGCGGCAGCCACTTACGCTCTCAGAGCGACGGTTCTGCTGACCTCTGCATTCCTTGCCCTTGGAAGGTTCCGAATCAGGCTGACGCCTGGATTCTCCCGGACACACATTTCGAAACTCCTGAGGGAAAGCTGGCCGCTCGGTGCGATGGGACTTCTTTTCGTTGCCTTTCAGAGACTCGACGTGGTGATCATGGAAGCCTGCCTGGGTATCCGGGCGGTCGGAGCGTACAATGAGCTCTACAGGATACTCGAGACGCTCGTCCTCGTGGTTACACCGACTCTTCTTCCCGGGGCACTGTTCCCTTCTCTCTGCAGAGCTTTCAGAGACGGATGGACAGGATTCAGTCTGAGAATGGGCGGAATTGCGCAGCTGGTAACTGGGCTGGCAGGGCTTGTAATGATGCCGGTGTTTGCAGGCGGGACACGATTGCTGGAATTTCTGTGGGGAAGCGGCTACCTCAGGGGACAGGACCCCGGTGACTTCCGGCTGGCCTACTTCATCCTGATGGCTGCCGTCCCGGTCCTCTTCTGGATGAACTACCTGGTGGCGAGTGTCATAGCAGCAGGCAGGCAGAAGATTACGGTAGTCGTTACCGCAGTGTCCCTTCTCCTGAGTGTCTGTGGCAATCTGGTTCTCATTCCGTTGATAGGGCTGCCGGGAGCAGCGATTATGGTTGCTGCATCGAATGGAGTTATGGCTCTGTTGTACTTCGTGGTTCTACGGAAACTCGGTCCTCTTCCGCTTCTTGGAGACATCTGGAAGCCGGTCATCAGTGCTCTTGCCGGCGTTGCTGTCATCTACATGACGAGGAGTATCCCATCTCTCCCCGTTAGAATGCTGATTCCGGCAGCGGCGTACCTGGCAGTCTGGTTGCCTCTGGGTGGTCTGAAACCGCTGAAAAGCATCGCCATCCGGAAATAGATCCTGGAAACTGACGGGTAACCGCACCCCGTGGCACAATATGTTGTGCATCAACACCTGGAAGATGGCTATATGTTGAGATTGGATTCCCTGTATCCATTATGCTATACTACATGGTGTATGCGTTCCGGCCACTTCCCGATATATGGTGGTTTATGAAGGAAACGGAAATCCCGGTCAGTACAGCTGAATACGACGAGAGCAAGGTAACGACACTCTCCTCGATCGAGCACATCCGTCTGCGAACAGGGATGTACATCGGCCGCCTGGGAGACGGAAGTCATCCAGACGACGGCATCTACGTTCTGTTCAAGGAGGTAATGGACAACTCCGTTGACGAGTTCATCATGGGACATGGCAGACGTATCCGCGTTAAACATGACGACACATCATGTTCGGTCCGTGACTACGGCAGGGGGATTCCTCTTGGCAAGCTGATCGAATGCGTATCGGAGATAAACACCGGTGCGAAGTACAACACCGATGTCTTCATGTTCAGTGTCGGTCTCAACGGAGTGGGAGCCAAAGCCGTAAACGCACTCTCGAGCCGCTTTAGAGTCTCTGCTTACCGCGACGGCAATTACAGGACACTCGAGTTCGAGAGGGGAGTGCTGACCCTCGATGAGACGGGCCATTCGCGCGAGCGTAATGGCACTCTGGTAGAGTTCACGCCCGACAGGGAGATATTCGGAAAATACACGTTCAGACAGGAGTACCTCGAGAAGAGAGTGCAGCACTACGCCTATCTCAACGCTAGTCTGAAGATACAGCTCAACGATCTGACGGTAGTGTCCGAGGATGGTCTGAAGGACCTCCTGTACGATGAGGCCGGTGAGACGTCCATCTATCCGGTCATTTACTTCCGGGAGAAAACCCTCGAGTTCGCGCTCACCCACACCACCGAGTACGGTGAACGGTACCTCTCCTTTGCCAACGGGCAGCACACGAGCAGCGGCGGTGCACACCTCTCGGCCTTCAAGGAAGGAATTCTGAAAGGTGTCAACGCATACTCCGGCAAGGGATTCTCAGGCGATGACGTCAGAGAAGGGATTATCGCCGCAATCAGTGTGCGTCTCAAGGAGCCCGTCTTCGAATCCCAGACCAAGACGAGGCTTGGAAACACGGATATCAGGAGCTGGATCGTTGGAACGGTCAAGCATGAGATCGAGCAGTACCTCCACAGACACACCGATGTGGCCGAGATGCTCGTGGACAAGGTCCAGATGAACCAGAAGATAAGGACCGAACTCCAGAGCGTGAAGAAAAAAGCCAGAGAACGGGCGAAGCAGGTCGCAATCCGTATACCCAATCTCAAGGACTGCAAGATTCATCTGGGTGATTCAGATCCCCGTGCCGAAGAGAGTACCATTTTCATCACCGAGGGCGCCAGCGCAGCGGGAAGCATTGTCGCAAGCCGTGATGTCCACACACAGGCTGTCTACGCTCTGAAGGGCAAACCTCTCAACTGCTACGGGCTCAGGCGCGATACACTCTACAAGAACGAAGAGATCTACAACGTGATGCGGGCTCTCAACATCGAAAACGCTACGGGCGGGCTTCGCTACAACAGGGTGGTGCTGGCCACCGATGCGGACGTCGATGGAATGCATATCCGTAACCTCCTGATCACACTCTTTCTGCACTTCTTCGAAGGGCTGGTTCTCGACGAGCATCTCTACATTCTCGAAACCCCTCTGTTCAGGGTCAGAAGCGCGAAGGAGACGGTCTACTGCTACTCGAGGGAGGAACGTGATCATGCCGCTGCAAGACTCGGAAAGAAAGCGGAGATCACACGGTTCAAGGGTCTTGGGGAGATATCCCCCGGTGAATTCGGGCAGTTCATCTCCACCGATATGAAACTGGTTCCTGTCGCGATCACCAGATTGAAGGATATTCCGGACCTGCTGAGCTTCTTCATGGGGCGGAACACGCCCGTTCGCAGGCAGTTCATCATGGATAATCTCAGATAATGGTTCGCAACCCTCTGCGGAAGCTCATCGAGAACAACTTCCTCGATTACGCTTCCTACGTGATAAAGGAAAGAGCAATCCCGGATGCTGCGGACGGTCTCAAACCCGTTCAGCGAAGGATACTCTGGTCTCTCCACGAGATGGATGACAAGAGGTTCAACAAGGTTGCCAACGTCATCGGTCACTGCATGAAGTACCATCCCCACGGCGATCAATCGATTGTAAACGCGCTCGTAGCTCTCGCAAACAGGGGTTACTTCATCGAACGCCAGGGAAACTTCGGCAACATCTTCACGGGTGACGACGCTTCAGCTCCCCGGTACATAGAGTGCCGCCTCACCGATCTGGCCAGGAAGATCCTCTTCAACGATGATATCACCGAGTTCCTGCCAAGCTACGACGGCAGGAACCGGGAACCGATTCTTTTCCCCGTAAAATTGCCGGTCGTTCTGCTTCTCGGTGCAGAGGGTATCGCGGTGGGCATGTCCACAAGAATTCTGCCGCACAACTTCTGTGAAGTGCTCTCCGCTCAGATATCCTGCCTGAAGAATTCTGAATTCGAGCTGTTCCCTGATTTTCTCCAGGGCGGGAGCATCGACGTCGAAGGCTACGATGACGGCAGGGGAAAGATCAGGAACCGTGCGAGAATAGAGACGAAGAGCAACAAGAAGCTCGTGATAAGGGAAGTTCCCTGGGGAACGACAACCGAGAGCCTGATGGCTTCGATAGAGAGCGCTGTCAGAAAAGGCAAACTCAAGATTTCATCGATTGATGACTACACCACGGGATCGGTCGAGATCGAGATCACGGTGGCGAGAGGTGTCAGTTCCGAAGAGGCTCTCAAACAGCTCTTCGCTCATACCGACTGCGAGAAAACACATACGTCCAACATGGTTGTGATCATGGACGGCAGACCGGTGGAAACGTCCGTCACCGACCTGATTCATTACAGTAGCGGCAGACTCATCGAGATTCTGAGAATCGAGCTGAAACTCGAACTCAGCACCCTGGAAGAGCGCCTGCACTGGATGATCCTCGAACAGATATTCATCGAGAACAGGCTGTACAAACTGATAGAGGAGTGCGACTCCCTGGAGGACGTCAGAGAAACGATTCGCCGTAGTCTCGAACCATTTGGCGAGGAGATAGGGAGAGAGGTTTCGGAAGAGGATGTAGACAGACTGCTCGGAATACGGATTCGCCGCATATCGAGGTTCGATATCGAGGCACACAAACTGCAGATGGAGGAGATACGAAAGGGTCTGAAGAAGACCAGGAAGAACCTCAGGGACATCACCGGTTACTCCATCAGGTACATCGAAGACATCCTGTCCGAATACGGAACCCTTCATCCGAGACTGACGAGCATCGAGACGTTTTCTGACATCGATGTCAAGGAAGTATCTCTGCGCAACCTCAGAGTTGGTTTCGACGCGGACAACGGTTTTGTCGGAACATCCGTAAAGGGAGGGTGCGTATTCGATGCATCCGAGTACGACAGGATTATCTTCTTCCTTGCGGATGGCACCTACAGGATAGTGCCCGTTCAGGAAAAATACTTCGTAGACGGGACCGTCCTCCACTGCGGCCTGCTCAGCAAGGAACAGATCTTCTCTGCCGTGTACCGAAATACCTCTGACATGATCGCCTACGTCAAGCGTTTCACAATCGGCGGTTACATCATGGACAAGGAGTACAGGTTCGCCCCCGAGGGGAGCGAGGTTCTCTTCTTCACCTCCAGGGAGGAAGTTCGCCTGGAGTACTGGTTCTCCAGAGTCAAGAGGATGAGGATACGCAAGGGATCAACCGATCTCTCGGAGGTTCTGGTAAAGAGCGCGGGAGCGCGAGGTGTCCGGCTCTCCGGGAAAAAGGTGATCTCCAGCCTCAAGGGAATAGAACTGGATCGGGAAATCGTGTCGGAGGTCTCTTCCGCCGAACCTCAAGAGGAACCTCAAGAGGAACCTCCAGAGGAACCTCCCGAGGACCCCCCCGGTGAATCCGACGAGACCTCGATTGCCGGATCCTCCGACGAAGACGAGGCTGAAACCTCAGTTCCGGAACTGCCCGCGAAAACCGTCGAGCAGATAATCGAGGAGGCTGAGAATCTCAAGCGCAGAACAACTCGTGCCATCGAGGATGCCGGCGGAGACCTCTTCGATTCCTGAGCCCCTGCGCCGATTATTTCGCGCAGGACCATCCAGTACTTCTGACTTCAACTACAATCACTGTTTCTGATGGTTGGTGTTCTGCAGAATGTTGTCAACGTAAGCCAGTAATGCCTGGTATGTATCTTTTACCTTGTTCGGCGATTTCGTTTCCGTATAAGACGAGCGCAGGCATTCCACTTCTCTGAACCAGCCGACCAAAGGTGTGGCCATGTCTGCCCAACAGGCATACTTCCTTTCTGACTCACTGGGAAGCCTGCAGGTAGAATGTCGAGCTACAGGATTGTTAGAACCTGCAATTCATATTATGCTTTTATAACAATTGCCAGTTATAAAGGAGATACTATGGAGAAATCCATTTGGGCAGAACAAAGAGATAACGTCAGTATCGAAGACTGCTATTTCTATCACACAATGGATATTCCAAACCATGGTGTGGTACATGGAGAATGGGACCTGAGGGGTCAGGAAACTACTTATCTTGGCAATGTCAACTTTCAAGGGAAACGAGTTCTGGAGATTGGCACCGCGAGTGGTTACCTTTGTTTCGCTATGGAAAAAATGGGTGCCGATATAGTTACATACGACCTTTCGGAAAACCAGGAGTGGGACATTGTACCTTACGCTGAACATGATTTAACGGACTATGTAATTGAGCACAAAAAGTATCTGCGTAGACTGAATAATGGATTCTGGTTCGCCCATAAGGCTTTTAATTCAAGCGCAAAGGTTGTTTACGGAACAGTATATGAAATTCCTGACAGCATTGGTCAATTCGATATTTGTACCTTTGGTTCAGTACTGCTGCATCTGCGCGATCCTTTTCTTGCACTTCAGCGCGTCACAGATCATGTAAAAGAAACGGTAATTGTAACGGACGTGGTTCCAAAGTTAAGAGGCAGGCTATTGTCAGTTGCTGAGCTTTTTACGGGCAGCCGACTGATCCGTTTCATTCCGAACGCAAATAAGCGCAGGCCAATCGAAACATGGTGGAATTTATCCCCCAGATTAATCTTAGAGTTCCTTCGAATACTTGGTTTTGATTACACAGAAATCTCTTTCTGCAGACAGAAACACAACAAAGGAAAAATCCGGTTGTATACTATTGTAGGTCATAGAAATAAGCCGATTTCTCGCTGAGTGAGGTCAATCTGCTAAAGTAGCTGTTTCGGGATACCCTGAAGCGTTCAAACCGGATATTTTACGCTTCGAATAATCCCACTGAGCCTTATTCTCAAGAGCGGCAAGTCGCTGGACGATCTCTTAGTGTGGGAAGTCCTCTGGATCTGCTGTCGGAGAGGGCAATGTAAGGATGCCGGCGGAGACCTCTTCGATTCCTGAGCCCCTGCGCCGATTATCTTGCGCAGGACCATCCAGTAGTTCTGACTTCAACTACAATCACTGTTTCTGATGGTTGGTGTTCTGCAGAATGTTGTCAACGTAAGCCAGTAATGCCTGGCATGTATCTTTTACCTTTTTCGGCGATTTCGTTTCCGTATAAGGCGAGCGCAGGCATTCCACTTCTCTGAACCAGCTCTTGAATTCTTCCAGTTCATGTTGTGCAATACACCAGCGACATGCTTCTGTTTTCGATCCGATTTTTCGATTTGCCCTGTAGAAAAGCGTTCTCGAACACCAATGGATGATGGATATCCACAGCCTGATCCCGGCATCATTGTTCAGCTTCGCTGAATCCTTGAAAGCTTTGAGATCTGATTTCTGTTCTTCCAGTATTTCGGATTCATCAGGGTTGTAGATCTGTGGATTCCGCTCCAGAAGCCTGATACCATGTTTT
>CBDUZS010000035.1:0-25757 GCA_965371785.1 uncultured bacterium | reverse complement strand
CTGAACCGATTCCGCCTGGAATTGCATTGCTTCCCATAACGCCGAATCCGGTAGCAGGATCACCTGTCATCAGATTCGGGCTGCCCGAGCCTGCTTCAGTCGAGCTTTCAATCTTCGACCTGTCGGGTCGGCTTGTCAGTATGATAAATGGAGAAGAGTATTCCCCTGGATATCACAATGTTCTGCTTGGAGACATTTCTCCAGGAGTATACTTCTGCAGGATGATCTCGGGTGACTTCGCAGCAACTCAGCGATTCATTGTGATTAAGTAGGAATCGCACTCAGAACTGCCATCCACTCCACAAAAGGATTCCAAAACGAAATCAGAAGGGGCGCCAATTCTAGGCTCTACACCACCGCGGAGCGCCAGAAGGAATCCAGCCTTTTCCCCTGCAGACACTTTTGACACGCATATATTCAGGTAGGACTATTCGTTAGCAACAGTGATGGTGTATTACCTATATGCTTGGAGGATACTAAGATGAACGGATACGACAGAGAATTCCTGAAGGCCAACTGGAGCAGGCTCGAAGGCTTCAGCAGCGATCAGAACCTCGGAGAAACAATACCTCCCATGCAGAAGAGTCTGCCCGGTGATGTTCAGCCGATCCTGCTCGGGGAAATCAACCATACCGACTTCAGTGTACACTCCCTGGACGAAATGATCGCGGAGCGAAAGAGCATCAGGAAATTCACGGAAGCGAAGCTTACACTGGCTGAATTGTCATGGCTGCTCTGGGCAACCCAGGGCGTCAGAGAAGTGTTTCGGGACGACACCATCTCCATGAGAACGGTGCCGTCCGGTGGTTCGAGGCATCCCTTCGAGACCTACCTTGTTGTCAATCGAGTCGAAGGACTCGAAAAGGGGCTGTACAGGTACCTTCCAATCGATCATTCCCTGGTTCTGCTGCCCGGCTGTCCGGATGAAGATACCGTCAGCGAAGCCTGTCTCGGACAGGAGTTCTGTGGTAATTCGGCCGTCTGTTTCATCTGGACCGCCATTCCGTACAGAACCGAGTGGAGGTATGGCCCCGTATCCGCGAAAATCATTGCTCTGGACGCGGGCCATCTCTGTCAGAATCTCTACCTGGCGGTTGGGGAGATCGGTGCCGGCACGTGTGCCATTGGCGCTTACGATCAGCTCAAGGCTGACCTTCTTGTCGGTGTAGACGGACGGGATGAATTCGTTGTCTACATTGCACCTGTAGGGAAAGTCGAAGGCTAATCCAGCAGTCTTTCGAGCTCCTCGACCATTCTCTCCGCACCTTTGAACACCTGAGCAGGACCCTCTGCCAGCATGTAGGCAGGGGTCGTAACGATCCTGTTTTCCACGTCGGTGACGGTTTCGACGGGGGAGCAATCGATGTGCCGGGCCCCCATCGACTCCAATGCGTCGGCAGTGCTCCTGTCGTTGCCAATGGTGAGAGATATCCCGGGGAGGCACTTTGCCAGGATCACCGGTGCTATACACATTGCAGCAATCGGTTTCCCTGATGCATGAGCCTTTTCGATAAGGGTTCTGACTTCCGGGAGGACCTCACATTCCGCTCCCTGCGCGGCAAAGCTGCACAGTGTCAGGGCTGCGCCGAATCCTCCTGGCAGTACAACCAGGTCGTATTCGTCGTCCTCCAGAGAGGAAAGAGGTCTGATATCCCCCCGGGCCAGCCTTGCGCTTTCCACAAGAGCATTCCTTGCGATGTCCAGTGGTTTTCCGGTGATGTAATCGAGGGAAGAGTTCTGCTCGATATCGGGAGCAAAACAGCTCACCTCGAATCCTGCTCTATCCAGTGCGATCAGTGCCGAGACTCCCTCATGAATCTCGGTACCATCCATGTTTCCACACCCGCTGAGAACGAATGCGACCCTCCTGCCCATCGTAGCCTCCCTGCTCATTCATCCTGACTCGAAGCCGTATCCCACGAGTTGTTTCATAGTCAAGTGGCCAAGTCCGTGTCGAGTACCCATGGTCATGTATCCGCCGAACGTGAGCATCAACTACCTGTACGCTGAACTCGACATCGACGCAGTCAGCCAGGTCTCGCTGCCCTATGCTGCATGACAGGAATCTGTCACCGGTCTATAATCGAATAAACTGACGGAGGGGCTGTCACATGAGAATCGCGATCTTGTTCGGCATTCTTCTACTTGCAACAGGTTGCTATTACGGAGCTATGCAGGGTGCTCATACGCTGGGAGAGAACCACATGATCTTCAGGGGGAACCTCATGCTCCCAGCCTTCTTCAGCGCCGAGGGCAGGGAGGAAGCCGAAGAGGCTGGGGATGACAATCTTAACGCCTATCCGACATTTACTTTCTCAACCGGTGCAACCGAGAGAATCGATGTAGGGCTTTCAGCGTACGGATACGGTGTTGGACCACTGGTCAAAATTGGTTTGCTCGACCCGTCCGGAGACAAGGCGGTTTCAGTTCTCCTGAACGCTTCGTACGTCATTCCCGCCAGGGTTATCGGATCAAGGGCTTCTCTTGCCGCCGGACTCCGCTTCGGCAGCAATCTGGAAGCCTGGGCGGGGTACGAGGTGGGCTACAGCCCTGATTTCCTGAACATCCCCGAAAAGGAAAACGGCGGTCATGACTGGGGAGAAGTCGAGAATACCGTCTTCCAGTGCCTTCGTATTGGATGCCAGTTCGAGATCGGAAGCCCTGGATCCTACGTACCTGAGAGTATTGTCTTCGAGTTCCTTGTTCCTCTGGATCTGAGATGGAACATGATAGTGGCAGGTCTGGGTATCACGTACTGATTCCCTCGAGTTCCGTTACTCCATTCGCCCAGAACTTCGACAGTTAGAAACTGCTTTTGATCTCTCCCCACGTGCTCCGGACGAGGGCTGTGTAAACTTCACCGGGAGAGGGTTCCAGCGTGATCCAGGTGTTGAACATATCCTCGCTGGTCTCGTCGTGTCCGGTGATGCCATTACCCTCTGTAAAGGTCTCTGCGCCTTCGTTGAAATCAGCTCTGTGGAACGAGAAACCGTAGGCTGCACCGGAATCGGCAATCGAATCCTGGTCAGCGATGGGGGTGTCATTCAGGTAGGCAGTGGGAGTGGTGCCTGCGTCAGGTCCGTCGATTGAGATGCCGGTCTTGTCAACCCTCCTGTTGATGTAACCTTCGTCTCCCCAGATGGCGTAGTCGACATCGGAGCAGAGATCGGAAGTACCGTCCCAGAAGAACAGCATTACGAGTTCCGAAGAGTTCGTGAGGCCAGCCGATCCACCAATGAAACAGTTTCCGGGAACCTCCATGGGGGTGGCTCCGCCACCTGTTCCCCTGAGATCGAAGTCGGCTGAGATACCGTAAGTCGTCAGGAAGCCGGAACCGGTTGTGGCTACGACGATGACCCCTTCAGAGGGAATGGAGGCGCCGCCCGGGAATTTCGCAACGAAGTCCGATCCCGACTGCGTGAGAGGCCCGGCGACTATCTGGACGTAGAGGTACTCGATGCTCGAGCTGTCACCGTAGACATCACAAAGGTAGTAGTCATCGAGAGAAACCGACACGCCCGTCGGGTTGAAGATCTCAACGAATTCACCGTCAGTCGGTGTTACACAGATCTCTGAAAGCAGTAGATGATCGGCGTCACCGAATGAAGCGAGAACCAGAACACACAGGAACAGGAGAGCTGTACGCATGATTAACTCCATTCAGCATTGCAGTGCGCTATATTTCGCGGATGGGTTTTCGAATATGACCAGCATCCCTTGAACCAGCAATGAGGAGGGCTCAGATTCTCTTCGACATGCATGTCCACTCAACATGTTCGCCAGATGCTTCCCTGAGCGAGATCACACTCGCCCATCGTGCTGTGAAAGAAGGTCTGGCAGGAATCGGATTCGTTGTCCATCTTGATTTTCACCCATCCGATTTCTGTTACGGAGGTTTCGATCCCGATGAATACGAAGCCGCGTTCAGGAAGGTCAGCAGTGAATCTGCAGATTTCCTGATACTGATGAAAGGTGTCGAGCTGGGAGAGCCCCTGCGATTCAGATCCGAGATAACGGGTGCGTTGACCGAATCGAGGTTCGATTTCCTAATGGGAGCACTTCACTGGATTGAGGACAGGTTCCTGCTCGACGAGAGCGCATACTCATCAACAGATCCCATGGAACTGGTCGAAGAATATTTCCGTCGGACTCTCAGAATAGTCGAGAGCTGCGATCTGGATATTCTAGCCCATCTTGGAATCTTCAGAAGAGGGCTTGCTAAAGCAGGCATTTCGATCGATTTCGATGAGACCGTTCTCTGGCCGGTTCTTCTCGAGCGGATTCTTCTCACGATGATCGAGCGGAACATCGCACTCGAAGTCAACACCGCTGGCCTGAGAAGGCCGGAAAGCGTTACATATCCTAATTCCGCCGTCCTGAGACTTTACAGAACACTCGGGGGTGAACTCGTTACAACGGGTTCCGATACCCACCGCGATCCATGGGTATTCCATGCTCTGCATCGGGCTACCGAGCTTCTTCGTGAAACCGGATTCACCCATACCGTCCGGTTCGCGGACAGGGAGAGAATCGCATGTCCTCTCCGATCTTGTCCGCCAGGCAGGACAGCCGGGTAACCAGGTGTCGCTGCCATTCTTGATTGCCGGTCGTTTCCGTACTATCTTCCCCCGACGATGCAGGAAGATCAGTCCAATCACTGATCAAGGTATGATTATTATATGCTAAGGCATTATACAGGCTGGCGCATAGCAGGCAAAAGTGCTTACGGAGGTTTGAAATCAATCAGATCATGACGGACTCGCATAACGCTCGGCAAGCTAACGGCGGTATGAACGTCGTATTCCTCTGTGATGACGAACCGTTCAACATCCCGAATACCGTGCAGCAGATCATCACCGCATCGCCACATCACCACTACACGATCGTGTCATTTGCCGGGCACGGATCAATCGGGAACTTCTCTGCTAACCTGAACAGGTACATGAGCCTTTTCGGCATTCTCAGATTTCCGATCAAGCTTGCCGGATTCATCCGTCTCAAGCTCCTGGCATGGCTGAACGTTCCAACGAGAATTCCCCACTCCCTCAGCCAGGTTTCCTCGAGACTCAACGTGGAGCACTTCAGGCTTCAGAAGATCAATTCCGATAAGATCCGCGAGCAGCTCAAAGCTCTCGATCCGGATGTCTTCATTTCAATCGCCTGTCCGGAGATATTGAAACGCAAGACTCTGGAGATTCCCAGACTGGGATGCTGGAACGTTCATTCCTCGCTTCTCCCCAGGAACAGGGGAATGATGCCATCTTTCTGGTCCCTCTACAAAGGAGATCAGCCAGGAGTCACCTTCCACAGGATGGTCAGGGATGTGGACGCGGGTGAGATTCTGCTCAGCCGTGAGATTGATGCATCCATAAAGGATACAACCCTCGAACAGCTCCTCTGGAAATCAAAGAACGTTGCTGCTTCACTCATCGTCAGAGGCCTTGCCATGCTGGAAGCCGGGAAGGTCGAACTCAAACCCAATCCGGCAGCAGAAGCCACTGTGAATTTCTTCCCGACCGTGGAAGATGTCAGGAAATTTCGCGAAATGGGTGGAAGAATCACAGGAAAATGGTTCTCGAGACCTCTTGTAGGATTGTCGTTTGACGTTGAGGAGTGGTTTCAGACATCGGCTGCAGGAAGGTGGTACCCAGCCGAGAAATGGGATGGAATGCAGTCTCGCGTACCCATCATGCTAAAGAAGGTTCTCGATCTGCTCGATGAGTACGAAGCACGAGCCACCTTTTTCGTTCTGGGCTGGATTATCGAAAAGTATCCGGACAGCATTCAGCAGATCTCGGACAGAGGGCATGAGATTGCCTCCCATGGCTACGGTCACACAGAGCTGACGAAGCAGCCAGAGGACGACTTCCGAAGGGACCTCGATCTCTTCAGAGAAATCGTGAACAAGAAACTTCATATTCCCGAACCGGTTGGTTTCCGGGCTCCGAGTTTTTCCGTGGTCAGAGAGACCCTATGGGCCATAGATGAGATCGTCGAGCACGGGTACCGATACGACAGCAGCGTATACCCCATGTTCAGGCACAGGTACGGAATGCCTGAAGCTCCATTCGAACCGCATCTACTGAGCGGACGCAGGCACACAATCGTCGAGATGCCCCTCGCTTCCATTTCGATTCTGCACTTCAAGGTTCCCGTGGCGGGAGGGGCGTACATGCGCTTCTATCCTGGTCCGCTTCACCGGTTTCTTCTCAGGGCTGTTTCCAGGCGGGGCAGGGTACCCATACTGTACGTACATCCATGGGAGATAGATTCAATAAACATGTCGCACAAGATGAACTGGCTGCAGCGGTTCAGACAGCACCACAACAGCGGGCAGGTTTCGATCTCCCGTCTGAGCCGAATCCTGCAGAACTACAAATGTGTCACCCTCAGGTCACTGGCAGAAGATGTTCCCGGTTATCTCTCCGATGCCGCTGTGGCTTCTATCGATTCAACGGAAGGAAGCACCATTGAATCCTAGTCATTCCGAACGAGCAGAGGGTAATGGAGTACCCGGATCGAGATTGAAACTTTATCTGGTCATTACCTTTCTCACTTTGTTCTACCTGTACGCCTCATTCTACTGGCCGGGTTCTATTCGCGTAGTGATGGCAGGGTCAGCCGCGTTTGTAATGCTTGCAATCCTCAAGCCGGATTTGAGATTCTGGTTCCCCCTCCTGCTGATCACAGCGGTAATCGGCCAGGGACAGTTCTTGTTTGGTGAATTCGCTCCATCCCCGGTAACCATTCTGTCGTTTCTCTTCTACGCCGTTTACGTGTTCCGGCGAGTGCTCTGGAATGATCCTCATATTCCTCTGGTTCCTCCTGTCAAACTGGCGCTTGCTGCACTGCTCTGTCAGGCCGTAAGCGTGTTCGTCTCCCTGCATTTACACGAGCAGTACTTCTGGAATGCTATCAGAGAGGGATTCAACGTTTACATGATGCTTCCCCTGATGCTGATAGTCGCCGATCTGTACGGGGGCCGTGAAAATATCGTCAGACTGACAAAGCTTCTTCTTTTGACTCTGCTGCTTGCCGCTCTGATAGGACTCGTTCAACAAGTCTCATCGACCGGGTTCTCCCGGGTTGAACTATCCTCAGGTTATCTGATCAAGGGCAGGTTCAGCGGGACTTTCGGAGGTCCGAATATTTTCTCCGGTTTCCTTGAACTCACGGTTCCCATTGCCCTTGCAATCGCCCTTTCCGTACGCTCTCTGAAATGGAAAATCATCGCCTATTCCGCATACGGTCTGGGAGCGATCTCTATACTCTATACGTTCTCGAGAGCTGGATTTCTGGTTGCGTCGATCTCTTCAATCTTTCTGCTGGTTGCCCGTTTCAGAAAGAAGCTCTGGGTTCCCTTGATCGCCATTGTTCTATCCACCGGTCTCATCATCGCAAAGAGAGATACTTTCAACAGGCAGCTCAGCTTTCTGACGAATCCTCGAGCGGTCATGATCGAACCGACCCTCCTGCACAGGTACGTTACTTACCAGGGTTACTGGCATAATTTCATGGAGAGGCCCCTGACGGGATTGGGCTGGGGAGCGAAAGAGTTCTACTGGGGCAGGACGAAGATATACAGCTTCTGGGAGGTCCGGCACACCAGAAGCACCAGCAGCATTAACTCCTTTGGAGGACTGAACAGTCTTTTCCTGAACAGCGCAGTAAAGGGAGGAATTCCGTCCATTGTGGCACTCTTCCTGCTGGGACTGGCAGCGATTACAGCTTCTGTAAGGGCTTACAGACGATCAGGCAGTTTCATCGTACTTGGAATCGCGGCAGCTCTGGGAGCGTACGGGCTTCATCAGCTGGTAGACAACCTTCTCCAGTGGCCTAAACTATCAACGATATTCTGGGTGGAGATGGGGCTTCTGCTGTGTTTTGCAAGGCTTAGCAGAAAAGACAGGGACAAGCTTTCTGAGACCTTCAGCTGACGGACTGACGATATCACCTTCCGATTTGCGTGGGGAGACAGGTTATACTGATGAACATTGCTGAATGGGTGTTCTGGTCGGCTATCTGTCTGATCGCTACACCATTGGTGGTGTACCCGGCATTTCTCGCGCTTCTTGCTGTATTCCGGAAGGAGTCATATCCCCCAACCGACCGCCTTCCTTCGATCAGCATCCTGATCGCCGCGAGAAATGAAGAGGAACAGATATCCAGCACTCTGGAGAATCTGCTTTCACTCGACTACCCTGAGGAGCTTGTTGAGATACTTGTTGCCTCCGATGCCTCGACAGACCGCACGGATGAACAAGTCAGAGCCTTTTCCAATCGAAAAGTCACTCTCGTCAGATCAGAAGTGAGAAAAGGCAAGTCGGTGCTGGTTTCCGAACTCGTCCCGAAAGCGACGGGGGAAGTGCTCGTCCTGACCGATGCAGATGCGAAGTTCCAGCCGGAAACGCTCTACGAACTGGTCAGGCCGTTTTCCGATTCAAGAGTAGGATGTGTCGATGGATGCAGGCTGAACAGTCTCGAGGGTGAAACCTGCGAAAGTGTCTACTGGAAGTATGAACAATGGATGAAGAAAAATGGAAGCAGACTGGGAGCGGTTCTGGGTGCAACGGGAGCAGTCTTCGCCGTAAGACGGGAACTCTTCAGACCGCTTTCCCCGGCAAGAGGGGACGATTTCGAGCTAGCTGTCATGGTCCGGGTTCTTGGCTACAGATGCGTATACAGCAAACGTGCTATTGCAGTCGAACCGACTCCCGAGGATGCTTCCCAATTTTTGAGAATGGTCAGGATAGTTAGCTGGATGAGCGGATCTGCCATAATCCTTCTCGGTCGAGCGCTGCGCAAAGGCAGATTCCTTCTCGCACTTCAGCTGCTGGTTCACAAGATCCTGCGATGGCAGGCTGGATTGCTGACAATTGTGGCCACGCTGTGTCTCTTGCTTCTGGCAGGTTCGGCTCAGTACAGGCTTATTCTGTACGCGTTCATTGTCTTTCATCTGCTGGCCCTGGCGGGAAGGCTCCTGAAAGACAGGTTGCCTTCCTTCCTGCTGCTGCCTTACTACTTCTGGCTGATGAACGTGGCTTCGCTTGCGGGAACGCTCAGGTTCATCTCGGCAGGATCGTCACCAACATGGGATTCCTCCTCCTCCTGATGGCATGGTATACAGTGCTCAAAATTGACAAGAGGTGCAGGGAAGATTAGTTTCCGACGAATTCCATGGGAAGGTTTCAATGACTTCAGTGGTTGCTCTGGTAGTAGTTCTGGTCACCGGTCAGTCTGGTCACTCAGACGGTACTTACGGGGTGAATCCGGGTTTCGAATACGAAACTGTCATTATAGATTACGTTGATCCCGATGAGTATACCATCGGCACAGGTGACTGGCTCTGGGTTTCGATTGCCGGTGGGCTCCCTTTCATGTACGAGGATGACATCGGGGCTGCGTCCGTTCTCAACTTGCCTGTCACGATCGATGGAAACGTTGTCATTCCAGCGATTGCGGCAGTACCTGTTTCCGGGCTTACGCTTGCTGAAGCAAAGGATGCCATCGTTTATGCCATCACCTACTACTATCGGGGCATCGATGTCTCCGTCGGCCTCTCGTCACCCGCTACATTCCGCATACCAGTGTCCGGTCAGGTGATGGATCCAGGCATTATCCAGATATCCGGTTTGACAAGGTTATCACAGGCTCTCGAACTGGCGGGCGGGATCGCACCAGCCGGATCCTGGACGCAGGTCGCTATTCTCCATGCGGATTACGATACTTCTTTCGTCGACCTGACCGAGTTCGTCGCCCATGGCAGCCTCGAGGCAAACCCCCTTCTGGTTCGAAGTGACAGAATCCATGTACCGATGGCTATCGAGTTCGTCGAGATAGAAGGCGCAGTTTACCTGACCGGAAGCAGCAGCCAGCCTGACTCGGTACTCTCCCAACGCGCGATACTCGAATACATTCCCGGAGAAACGGTTAGTCAGCTCCTCATGCGGGCCGGAGGCTTCACCTCCAACGCCATAAGAGGGCAGTGCTACATAGAGCGAATCGTGGACTGCATGCCGGTCATGCTGCCCGCCGAGCTGGACGATATCGATATCGATCCGATACTCGAGCCGAACGACAAGCTGGTCGTTCCCGGGTCGGCCACGTCGGTGGCAGTCGTAGGGAGTGTTGCATTTCCAGGATCATATCCATACGTTTCAGGCAGAACGATGCTCTACTACATCGCTCAGGCAGGCGGGTTCACTAACGAAGCCCGGCGTGGAGGGGTCAGGATCACTCTTGCCAGCGGTGAGGAACTTTCCAGCGAGGAAGTCAACGTCATTCAACCGGGCTCGGTCATCAATGCGCCTAGAAAATCGCTTGTCTGGTGGCAGGACTACCTTACGGTGGCTACCGGACTGGCAACGGTATTCATCGCGTACAAGAGTCTTTTTAATTGATTGATTGAGTTATGAGCACTAATCGCATTCCGAATCAGTTCCTGTTTCTTATCCTCGAGAACAGATGGTTCCTGTTTAAGGCTTTGCTCGTGGTAATGATTCCCACCGTGATCGTAACCTATCTCCTTCCGAAGAGCTACACCGTCACTACCCTTATAATGCCTCCCGAGAGTCAACCGGTTCCCGGGCTCAGTTTAGGAGGCATGTCATCTGGGGACTTTGCCGGTTTCCTCAGTGGAGGAATGGGCTATTCCCTTCCGCTGATGACCACTCTCTCGGATGTCTATTCCCAGATCCTCGAGAGCAGAACGCTGATCGAAAGCGTCATCCTCTCGACCGGCTTCCTCGAGGAACATGATCTCCAGGATAAATACGATCTAAATCCTGCTCTCGGTCTCTACTGGGCCCGGAAATGGTTCAGGAATAACTATAGCGTCAACGTAACTCCCTCAGGATTCATCAGAATCACTGTAACTACAAAGGATCCACTCTATTCAATTGAGATTTCGGAGAGAGTCATTGTTCTACTTGACAGTATCAATGCGAACATCAACACCTCTCGCCTCGCAACGAGCAGAAGGCTTATCGAAAGACAGTATGCCAGCGCTGACAGCATGTTGCGCCGCGCAAGCCAGGATCTGCTCCTTTTCAAGGACACGAGTGGAGTGGTCGAGCTCGGAATCGAAACCTCAGAGCTGGTAACCCTTCTGATGGCAACCAAGGGCCAGTATCTGGAGATCCAGTCATCGGCGCAGGCAATACGGGACGGACTTGCTCACGGAAGCAATGCCATGCTCTATCAGCTTGAAAGACAAGCCGTGGCGGTAAGAGAAGTAATCGATCTGCTCGAGCAGGGAGAGGTCCCCTCCTTTGGTGACAACGTGGGATTCAACTTCTCTCTCGGAGACATCCCCGTGCTTGCTGTTGAGTACGCAAGGCTAAGGACTAACTACGATGTATCTCTGACCATGTCGAATATGCTCAGAGTCCAGCTGGATCAGGCTATCGTTCAGGAGGCGATAGTAGATGAAACCATCAGAGTACTCGATCCACCAGGTCATCCCGGATGGAAGAGCAAACCGAAACGTTTGTACATCTGGATCGAGGTATTCTTCCTGGCATCCTTCTTCCTCGTCGGATACGTGCAGGCAAAACACAGGGTATCCGAAATGAAGAGGGAGCGCCCGGAAGCCTGGGGGCCATGGGGGAAACTGCTTCAGGATATCAGGGGTGATTTCAAGCGAAAGAGGAGAAAGGGCTTCTGACCTGTTACTCGTTCTCTTTCGTGCCTACAGACTATTTTCAACCATCCGCAAGACCGTATGCTCCAGTCAGGAACGAGGGTAAACCGATACTGCCCTCGGAAGTCTGATTGTTCTCGACCAGAGCGGCCATGAGTCTTGGAAGCGCAAGTCCCGATCCGTTGAGAGTATGAACCAGCCTGGGACGGCCGCCGTCCGCCGGTTTGAAGCGGATAGAGCCCCTTCTTGCCTGAAAATCTCTGAAATTCGACACGGATGACACCTCGAGCCATCGGTTCTGTCCGGCCGACCATATCTCCAGATCGAAGCATTTTGCTGCTGCAAATCCCAGGTCTCCCGTTGACAGCAGCAGCACCCTGTATGGAAGCTCGAGAGCCTTCAGCATCTTTTCGACATGAGCCACCATTTCCTCGAGCGCTTCATCCGATCTGTCCGGGTGCTCAAACCTTACGATTTCCACCTTTTCGAACTGATGCACTCTGTTGAGCCCTCTGGTTTCCTTACCGTAACTCCCGGCTTCTCGCCTGAAGCATGGCGTATAGCCACAGAGTCTCAAAGGCAGATCCGATTCGCTGAACGTACGATCTCTCATGATACTCGTAATGGGAACCTCTCCCGTAGGGATCAGGAAGAGGTCATCACCGTCGATCCTGTACATGTCGGATTCCAGCTTGGGAATCTGACCGGTGGTTCGCATGCTGTCCGAATTGGCAAGAAAGGGAACCCAGACTTCCTCCATTCCCGCACTGGTGTGGAACTCGATCATCCAGTTGATGAGCGTTCTCTGGAGACGCGCCATCCAGCCTCTGAGCAGAATGAAATTGGAGCCTGTTATCTTCCCGGCGGCAGTTGAGTCCATGCTGCTGCCGAGGAGCTCCCAGTGAGGTAGTGGATCGAAGTCGAATACCGGCAAGTCTCCCCATTCACGCACAAGGATGTTATCGGCTTCCGAATCGCCAACCGGCACATCGCAGTCCGGAATGTTCGGGAACTGCAGTTCGAGCACTCCCATATCCTGATCAATCGAGTCCAGGTTCTTGTCCAGCTCTGCAATCGAGGTTCCCGCATCACGGCTCCGGGTGACAAGCTCGGTTGAATCCAGCCCTTCCTTCTTCAGGCGGGAGACCTCCCTGGACAGTTCGTTTCTCCTTTGCCTGAGCTTCTCGACATCGGTCAATACCGCTCTTCTTTGTGCGTCGAGTTCCAGCCATCTGTCGATATCGCAATGATCCTGCTTTGATTCCGAAGCTGCCCTTACTCTCTCGGGCTCCCTTCTCAGGATTTCTCTGTCAAGCATGCTGTAACTTCGTCCCTTCCACCTGAGACTAGTTAAGGATATGGGGGAGGAAAACGATCAGACCGACTGCCAGGGCGCCGGCTGCAGCGAGGAGTACTGCTCCGGCGGAGAGGTCCTTGATCCGTTCGACAGCTTCATGCCATTCGGGCGCAGTGTGATCTGCAAGAAACTCGATTGCGCTGTTCAGGGCTTCTGCAGCAATAACCATGGAAATCGCGATGATCACCAGGCACCATTCAACGGGTCCTAATCCGATAACCACACCCAGGGTGATTACTGCAACTGCTGCTGCGACGTGTATCCGTGCATTGGCAGAAGTCCGGAGGAGCGTTGTAATGCCGCGGAAGGCGAACCTGAAGCTGTTGATCCGTTTCATTACCATTAGAACCCAATCCTGAGACCAAGGCATGAATCCCACCCAATGCGGAAACCATCCTGTCCGGTGTCTGATTCTAACCCATGAGCCCTTGAAATCGCCAGCCCGGTCAGGATTCCGATGGCTGTTCCGGCGATTACATCGGATGGGTAATGCACTCCGAGATCCACTCTGGAGATGCCTGTGAAGACTGCGAGAAGAGATACTGGAATGCCCGCTCCCGGTCCACAACGATCCCAGAGTATCACTGCAGCACAGGATGTACCAGCAGCATGAGCGGAAGGGAAGCTCCGGGCATTGGAGGCATCGGGTCTCTGTCTTGCTGTGAGAAGCTTCAGGCCGCCTGTGATGCCATAGGTGATGAGGAGTCCTTCCGTGAGCATCTGTCCCGTCTCGGATGTGGCGGGGTGTCCCGCAAGCTCACCGCAGAGCCAGACAGAAGACGAAGCACCGAGCAGCGCAATCCCAAATGCTGTGTTTACGACATTCTCAGAGGTTCTCAGAAAACTGCTTTCTCCAAGGAAATTCTCGTATCCACGGTTACTTTCGAGACACATGGAGAGCACCGTCAGTCCGGAACCTCCCGCTGCAGGCCAGATGGAACCACTGCTGAAAATTTCGGAGAAATCACTCCCCAGGTAGCCGAAGAAGTCGTCGGCGGCAACGATGACGTTACCGCCAAGAATGACGACGAGTACCGGGATGGAACGGAAGCACTCAATCCTCATAGAATTCCCTGATGGTGGAAACAACCTCTTCCAGTTCCTCTTCCCGGAGTTCTCCGAATACCGGGAGAGAGATCACCTCCCGGGATACGGATTCCGCTATCGGGAAATCCCCCTCCGAGTATCCCAGAGAACCGAAGCACTCCTGAAGGTGCAGCGGAAGCGGATAGTACACCGCGCAGCCGATGCTTCTGCTCCTGAGGTGCTCGAGCAGACCGTCCCTGTCCGCGGCAAGAATCGTGAACTGGTTGTAAATCGACCAGGCTCGGGGGTCGATTGCCGGAGTCCTGATCTGTGGGAGATCCGCAAGTGCATCCATGTAGTACTGAGCATTCTTCCGTCGGCCCAGATGCCATTCCTCGATGTGGTTCAGCTTGACTCGCAGGAACGCTGCCTGAATTGCATCCAGCCTGCTGTTCGTGCCAACCTCGCTGTGGTAGTACCCCTGTCCCCCATGCTCTCTCAGCCTGACAAGTCTCTCACCTGTCTCATCGAAGGAAGTCGTTACGCAACCAGCATCTCCCAGCGCACCCAGATTCTTGGACGGGAAGAAGCTGAAGCATCCAGTCGCGCCAAAGGTGCCCGCTTTCTTTCCTTCCCATTTCGCTCCGACCGCCTGGGCTGCATCCTCGACTACGGGAAGCCTCCATTCCGTGCATATCCTGCACAGTTCGGCCATGTCCGCGACCTGGCCAAAGATATGCACGGGCATAACGGCCGCGACCCTTTTCCCGCTGGCTTTATGAACTACTCCACGCTCGGTTATCACGCAGTTGCCGGTCAGCCATGCGGAGAGGGAGGAGGGGTCCATGTTGAAGGTATCCGGCAGAATGTCTACAAAGGCCGGCACTCCGCCGGTTCTGACGATGGAACCGGCAGAAGCGAAAAATGTAAAGGGGGAAGTGATGGCTATTTCTCCCTGCTCCAGACCAACTGCCTGCAGGGAAAGGATAAGAGCATCAGTTCCCGACGCACATCCGACTGCTCGATTCGAACCGCAGTATTCGGCGAATTCCGATTCGAATTGCTCGAGTTCGGGGCCTTTTATGAAACGTGAGGATAGAAGAGCCTGCCCGAAGACATCACTCAGCTCTTTGAGTATGGGTGCATGCTGCCTGTTGATATCCAGAAGGGGAACAGCCATTTTTTTCCTGGTCCTTTCATTTGGTCGTTAATACACATCTTTTCTGGTGGTGCGTCAGTGGGCTCCGGAACCGGAAACGATCACTGCTACGGTCCGAATGAGAATCTCGATATCCAGAAAGAGTGACTGGTTTTCGATGTAGTAGAAGTCGAGTTTGAGTTTCTCGGCTACATCCTCAATGGATGTGTCGTATTCGAGCTTGACCTGTGCCCATCCGGTTATGCCCGGTTTAATGGTAAGACGTTTCTGGTAGAATGGATAGATTTGCCTTAACTCCTCTACGAATTTGGGCCGCTCGGGTCTGGGGCCTACAACGGACATATCACCTCTGAGCACGTTCAGGAACTGCGGTATCTCGTCCAGCCGTGTTTTCCTGATGAAGTTACCGACACGTGTTATCCTGTTGTCGTTCTTTCCCGCCCAGACAGGACCGCTGTGCTTTTCGGCATCGTGGACCATGCTGCGGAATTTGAAGATCCTGTAGCTGTGTCCGCCCTTGCCTACACGCTCCTGCCTGTAGAATACCGAGCCGCGGGTGTCAATCCTTATCGCGATGCCAAGAGCAAACCAGAATGGAAACCCGATAACGATAACCAGGATGCTGATGATGTAGTCCATCATGGTCTTGACCAGTTTCTGCCAGAAACTGAGTCTCTCAGGGAGTATTTCCATGAGAGGCTGACCGAGGATCTGGGTACTGTGTACATGACCGGCAACAACGTCGAAAAGATCTGGAAGAACCTTTACTCGAATTCTGGCTCCCGTTGCCGGGAGAAGAAGAGACAGGATATCGTCATGGAAATTCGAAGCTATCGTGACCAGGAGTTCGTCGATATCGTACTCGCGGATCAGATCATTCAATTCATGGACATCACCGAGTATCATGTCGGTTATTGCTGGATCATCCAGATGTCTCGGAGGTTTCACGAAGCCTGTTATCCTGTAGCCCAGAGCGGGATTGACCCGTAGATACCTGTAAAGCTCTCTCGCTCTGCTGCCCGTTCCCACAATGGCCGCGTTTCTGAAGAATTTTCCCTTCCTTGCCAGGTTCCTCTGCAGGAGTCTCGAGACGCTTCTTGCTACGAAGACCAGAATGAGCATCAGAGCATAGTAAATAAAGAAAATCCACCTTCCGATGGATGGTGACGGGCTCGTCAGAAAGGTGAGAAGCGTGAAGAGGATGAAACCGGCAGTAACCGGTTTGAACACCAGCACAAGCTCATCGGTCCAGCTCCTGTCCCAGTGAGGTCTGTAGGCTCCGGAGGATGCGAAGATAAACCACCAGAACAATATAGAGACACTAGCGCCGGCAAAGATAACGGACCATGAGATGGATGCCATACCGGGAAAAATCCCAGAATGGAATTTCAGCCAGCTTGCCGCAATCAGTGCGGTCAGTATTGCTGCCGCATCGAATGCCAATCCCAGAATTATTACGTAGCGTTTCGTGGCGGTTCCCCCGATGACCGACCTCTTCTGAAGAGGTACTTCCTGAACGTTCCGAATGCCTTCAATGTTCTCCTGCCCTCGGTCAGAGGGTGAGCAATCGACTGTATTACCTTGTACATAATGTATGGAAGGCGGAGGTAGAAACGTTTCCTCGCACCGTTACACCAGTCAACCAGCATCTCTGCAGGAAGTCCTGGAAGATCGACAACACAGTTATGAAGACCCTCATCCGTCAGCCAGCGGCTGTAGTCCTCTGTTCTGAGCATGCCGCCTTCAGCGAACTCATTGTAGAGGGCGGTTCCGGGATACACCATTATCGGAAAGAACTGTGCTGTATCCGGGGCAAGCCTTTTCGCCATCTGGAAGGTGATCTCAAGGGTTTCGGCGGTCTCTCCCGGGTTCCCTGCCATGAAGCAGCCGTGAACAAGAAGGCCTGCTTTCCGTGCTCTTTCCGCGAATTCCAGGTTCTGCTCGACCGTAGTTCCCTTCCGGATTCCGTTAAGGATCTTCTGAGAGCCGGACTCGTAACCCACGATGATAAGACGGCATCCTGCAGCTTTCATCTTTCTCATCGCTTCGAGAGATAGATTCGCCCGCGTATTCGCTGTCCAGGACGTTCTGTTACCGGACCTGATCAGTGCATCGGAGACATCTTCGACCCGTTTGCTGTCTACGGAAAATGTGTCATCCTCGATAACGATCTCCTGCAGAGAGGGAAAGTAATCGGTCAGCATCTGGAATTCTTTCACGACGTTCTCTGCAGATCGAAACCTGTAGCCACCCTTGTGAAGCACTTGCGGCCATACGCAGAAGGAGCAGTGAAAAGGACATCCTCTGCTGGTTATGGTCATGACACTGGGAAACCTTGCAGCCGCAAAGAAGTAGTTGTCGAGATCCAGGTGGCGCAGGTAAACATCTGACAGAAATGGAAGCGAATCGAGATCTTCGATTGCATCGCGACCACCTGTATCGATTATCATGTTCTCCTGCCTGAACACGAGCCCGGGTACGTTCTCGAGGTCGCCACCTTCCTCAAGGCACCCGGCGATATCGACCAGGGTGTGATCGTACTCGCCGGTGGCAACTCCCAGAACTTCTCGAGCAGAATCAAGGCACGCCTCGGGAAGTGCGGTTGCATGTGTTCCCACCAGGATAATCGAAGAATCAGGCAGCTTCTTCCCGAGACCACTGGCTATCTCGAGATCACTGTGTATCGATGGAGTCGACGTGTCCATCACGATCATGGACGGGTCGAATTTTCCGATTCTGCTCAATAGCATTTCAGTGGATACGTTCTCTGCCGGGCAATCGAGGAAAAGGACTTCGTGCCCCGATTCCTCGAGGGAGCCGACACCGTAAGCGAGCCAGAATGGCCAGTAGAGCGTACCGCTTTTGTTGATAGCCGGTGATCTGGACGTTCTGGAGAATCTCCCCGATTTAAAAGGCGGGTTTACTACTGCTACCTTCAAACAATCTGCTCCAGTACATCGACGAGCTTCTGTGCTGCCTTGTTCCAGGTGAATCCAGATGCTCTCTTGACAGTTTTCCGGGCCCGTTCAGCGGTACAGAATGGGTCTGACGATATCTTCCTGATACCTGAAGCTATGTCATCGACGGACATGGGGTCGACGAGAAGACCTGTATCGCCAACCAGTTCCGCAAGGGCAGTATTACGTGAGGTAAGAACCTGCGTGCCTGTGGCCATAGCCTCCAGTGCCGGAAGACCGAAGCCCTCCTGAATGGATGGCATCAGCAGTGCTTTACACGTTGCGTACAATTCCCTGAGCTGATCCTCGGGCAGGTGGGACATGACCTTCACCGATGAAGAGAGATCTAGGCTGCTCAGGAGTTCGATGAAGCCATCGTATGCCCGATCCTTCCTGATGACCATGACAAGCTCCGGGAACTTTCTGTCTTCCTTCATAATGCCCTTGTACGCCGTTAGGAGTCTGGGGAGATTCTTGTAACTCCTTGCGTTGCCGACGTAGAGAAGGAAGTTTTTTCTTTCGGAAAAACCTGTACCGCTGCATTCGAAGAGGTTCTGGCCTTCACCGGTGATGAATATCTTATCCTTTGTTCTCCTGTAGGTCTGACCGACTTCGCGTCTCGTAGCCTCCGAGGGAACCGCGATCCGTTCGGCATGTCTGACGGACCTGCTGACCAGCAGCTTGAACAGTGATCTGCTGAGGTAGTTTCTGAGCAGTGTAGTATCGAAGTAATCAGGTATGTTCAGAACCATCAGATCATGAACCGTCACGATGGAAGGCGCCCGCGGGCAGGGACCGGCCATGGAGAAGTTCACGTACACATCGGGTTTCAGAGAGTCTATCAGAGGGGCCAGCTGTATCCGCTCGTTAAGGCTGAATCGTGGTGTGTCCTCGATAACGTTGAGCACCTGGACGCCCTTCAAATGGTACGCAGCCTTCCTTGGAACGAAAACGGAAATATTCCAGTCAGGTCTGAGTGCGGAAATACTCCGGATCATGTTGAGCGAGTAACGGCTGATACCGTCAACGGTTTCCAGGAGAGCGCGGGCGTCAGCAAGTATGTCCATCTTACCTGGTCAACCCCCTCCTGTTGAGCTCCTCTGTAGCTTTCAGGGTCAGGTCTTCCGGTGACTGCATTCTGACCCAGGAACAGAGTTCGGACACTCCTTCCTCGAACAGAATCTTCGCCTTGAAACCCAGAACACTCTCGATAAGACCGGCATCGGAGAAGCAGTGCCTGATGTCACCGGCTCTGAACTTGTTGACGATCATGAAATCAGCATCCGTCTTTCCCAATTCCCTTGCTATTGCCTTTCCGATGTCCAGAATCGAAGAGGGGACGCCTGTCCCCACGTTGAAGGATTTGCCGTTCGAAGCAGGATTCTCGAGTGCCATCATGCAGGCGCGGGCTATATCACTGACATGGATGAAGTCTCTGCTCTGGAGCCCATCTTCGAAGATGAGCGGAGGCTGATCGTTCATCAACCTCGATGCAAAGATGGCTCCTACACCGGTGTATGGGTTGGAGAGAGCCTGTCTTGTGCCATAAACGTTGAAGAACCTCATCGCACAGGACGGGATACCGTAGGCCTGGCCTATCGCCAGGAACATCTCCTCATGATCCCGCTTGTTTACAGCGTAGATCGAGGTCGGATAAAGAGGTTTGCTCTCTGGAACAGGAATGGGTTCGCAGGGCTCGGAACAGGATGGACACTGGATTTCCCATTTACTCTCTGCCAGCTGCTCGGTTGGTCTCAGCCTCGGAGCCACTATTCCACAGTCAGGGCATCGGTATAGACCCTCGCCGTAAATCGACATCGAGCTGGCAACCAGCATTCCTTTCAGCCGGTCTCGTCTCTCGACCGCAGATTCGAGCACGACCGCAGCTCCGAGTGAGTTCACGGATGTGTAATGTACGATTTCGTACATCGATTGGGCAACACCGACTGCAGCAGCGAAATGAACAAGGAATTCACATCCATCCAACGCGCGATCGACCGCTTCTCGATCCCTTACGTCAGCAATGAGCAGTTCTGCTTCCGAATTCAGGTAATCGGGACGTTTTCTCTTCAGGCCATGAACCTGCGGATCCAGACAGTCCAGAACCCGAACACGGTATCCATTCGCGAGGAGAAGGTCCGCAAGATGGGAGCCGATGAACCCGGCTCCCCCCGTTATGAGTACTCTTTCGTTCATTTACTCTACCTCTTTAGAGAGATACTGTAAAATATCGGCAAACCCTGAATCAGCAGGGCTGATGTATCCAGCCACTAAGCTTCAGGGCTGAAAGATAAGTCAACATAAGACACGCAAAGATAGCATCTGAAGCGGTCTTTTGTACAGTCTTCTCATCTGGCTGCGGAGTCGAGAACAGCTGCCAGCTCTTCGGCGGCACCGGGAATACTTCGTTCCGTCTTTACGAAGCTTCTGCCATTTTCTACAAATCTTCGTGCGAGTTCGCGATCTGCCATGAGACACGCGATGGCTTCGGATGTGATAGAGAGGTCCCTTTCGATAAGAAAACCGTTGACGTTGTCGCTTACGTTGTCAGGGAATCCTCCCTCGTTTACAGCGATAACAGGGCATCCACAAGCCATAGCTTCCAGAGGTACAAGCCCGTAAGGCTCACAATGCTGAGCGCAGAGAACCAGTGAAGCCCCTCTGTAGAGATCCCTGAGTTCAGTTTCGGGCACTCCCCTGAGAATCGTCAAGGATACTTCCAGTGCATTCGATAAGCGTTCCAGCCTGGTCGCATATCCAGGGAACTCCCTGTCACAGGTGACAACCAGTGACGGCCGCTTTTTTTCAGTGATCCGCGCCAGGCTTCGAACAGCGTGCTCATGTCCCTTGAAAGGCCACAGGGCTCCGATGGAAAGAATGTATTCCCCATTGGTGAGCTGCTTCCGGTCAGGTGTGTAGAAATCGGTATCGACGCCAGGTCTCACTACGACTGAACTCTTCCCGTAAACCTGTCTGATTCGATCCTGCATGTAGGAGGAGAGGGTGACGATCACCGAAGCAGAGGAGACGGAGGACTTGTCCATCCTCCGCTCCATCGTTGAAAGGGGCTTCAGCAGCACTTCAGAGTACTTCGAACCTGTTCTGAGAACGATGTCGGGTTCGTAGATGTGCCTCGGGTATTCGAAGCAGAAGTAGACTGAAGGTATCTCCAGGAACTCGAGCAGCGGCGGCGCTGCAATGATGAGCGTGTTGTGAACGAGGGCGAGGTCAGCCGATGAATTGATCGATTCTGCTGCCGTCCTGCAGAGCATCCTGAATTTTTTCAGCTTCCCCAGGAGCAGAATGGGAGCTGCCAGCCGCCTGAGTCCGGTCAGCCTTCCCGAACTCGGAAACGGGTAGCGGATGAGCGGAAGATCCCGCTCGAGATCCGATTCGAGCTCGAACGCGCCCTCCGGCAGGTGAAGAGTCCAGCCGTATCGATTCCTCAGCTCGCCCAGGAACTGGGATACGACTCGAATTCCACCTCCGGATGGAAGCATGTGAAAAAGAGCTGTTCTCATCATGTCAGGCATTCCGTTTGAACCCTTGTCATGAGGCCTCAATGATGGGGCTGGATCGGAGTAGAATGGCTTCTCAGGGCGACTATCCGTCGTCCCGGAAAAGGCTTTTGAATCGATCTGCTCCGCTCTGTCCGACGTCTTCTCTCGATTCGTTCGGGGTTTTCTCGGGTTCGGGTCTCTTCGTCGTGAATTCCTCGCAGTAGTTCATACCCTCCAGATCTCTCACGCTCTCGGTCGTGAAAGATTTGCACCTGCCTGAGGATCTTTCTAAAAGCCCACACTGTACACAGGAGTGGAGGTAGTGCCCGCATGAGCTGCAGAACGATTTGAAACCAACTTTGTCCAGATCCAGTTCTTCACCGCAAAACCTGCACTTCACTGCTCAAACACCTCCTGCAGTATTTCTATGTCGTCCACTCTCCAACCGCATCCCGAGTTGTCCCCGGGAAGATTGACCGAGTCTCCTATCTCCCGTCCGAGAAGCGCTGAGCCGAGCGGAGCAAGGTAGTTGATCCTCCCCGAGACCGGGTCAGCTTCCAGAGGACCGACAATGGAGAAGGATCGAACATCATCGTTATCATCGATTGCTGCAAGAACAACTCTTGTACCAGGTGATATAACCGTGCTCGAGACTTCGGTCTCGGGATAGGGTCTGAGTTTTTCGAACTCCTTCCTCCATCTTCTGAGAGTATCCAGAAGGAGATCCCGTCTTTCAATGGCAGCAGTGTACTCAGCGTTTTCGGAGAGATCGCCATGTGAAGCAGCTTCTGCAATGGCATCGGCAGCAGCAGGGATTCTGACGCCGAGGAGGAGATCGATCTCCTGCCTTCGTCTTTCAATTGCTTTGCTGCCGTCGAATAGCGCGTCCGATTCCCAGAAACACCGTTTTCCCGTTGCGCTTCCCTTCTTTCTCCCGGAAAGCTCTCGCTTCAGAAGCAACATCAGGCCAGTCTCGTGAAGACTGCTGCTGCCATCCAGTTCCGAGACGAGCCCGTCGAGACTTCTGCGATCCGTTTCCTTGATGAACCTCTCCAGCTCGGGTCTGAGTTCCTGCTGTAGGAGTCCTGCGACTCTTCTCTGGGTATCGGCTTTTACGAAGCACAGATTTCGTATCAGCAGAGAGAGCAGTTCACTCCTATCGGGAAAATCACCTTTGATCTGCCTGGTTGCAAGGAGTTCCAGTGCCCACATGAATTGATTGACCGAAGTCCTGTCGTTGAGAAACAGGGTGATACAGATTGACAGGAGATCGGGTGCCTTCAGCAGTATCTCATCCGCCATGGTAAACCAGAGTGGTCTGGGCAGTTCACACATGAGCCGGAAAACCTCTTCGCGATCGGTCGAGCGGTCGAGGAAGGCTTTTATGTAAGCCTTTCTGCAGGAGGAGGAGTGAATCTCGCCAAGCGCCCGCGATGCTCGTGATGCGGTGGTCTCGACGAGCCGTACTGCATCCGGCATGATCCCGGCACTACTGGACCTGGAAGAGAGCAGCCAGACGAGTTCGAATCTGGCTCCCGTCTCGCAGTCATCGAGGTCTGTAATATCGGAGATCAGCCCTGAGAGTGCATCAAAGGGAATTGAGCCTTCCTGTTTCAATATGGAAGCGATAATCCGGCTTTTCTTCGAGAGGGCTGATTTTCTGTCGGCTAGGACCACTCGAATCTGTGCCTCCAGAGATGAACCGCTCCTTAGAACGATCCTGTCTCCCATTTCCGCGTAGTCAGAGCTGGATCTGGCGAAGTCCCGAAGTTTCCTCCAGACGGATGCGGATTTGAGTGAAGCGCCGCGGAGGTATGGACGGAGGCTGTTGGTATCGACCGAACCATCGCTTGCAGCCTCCCTGAAAAGACCGGCCAGGAATTCCCCGGGGTCGGTGTCAGGCAGACTTTCGAAATCATGAGGTGTTTTCCATTTCCTTATCCAGAGGGAATTCTCCTCGAGTGGTTCAATTGTGTCGACCAATGCTTCAATAGTCATGTCATGATCCAGTGTCTTTTCGAAGTCTATGGTAACTGAACTCCTGGTCACACGGACGATCTGACCAGGCCCGAAGTTCTGGTGAAGAACGTACCCCTTTTTCCGGAACCGCATCAGTCGGAGAAAACTACTCCAGCTGTCACGAATGCTTGCAGTTTCCTTTGAGAGACCGCTCTTGCTGAAGAAGAACTCCAGGGGTTCGAACATCAGGTACTCATCGCGAAGGGCTTCGAGAAGGGCGTATCTCAGGGGAGGGGATTGGTCGAACATAACGGCCGTGCCCTTACAGAGTTCCGGTATCCCCTTGCTGCCGGCCGCTTCCATTTCCGTGAGACTGAGCTCCAGTAGTTCCCTGGCGAGATCCCACTCATCATGCTCTACCAGTACGCGGAGGGTATCCAGCATTTCTTCGGGGGAAAGACCGTCGGGAAGAGCTTCCATCCAGGTATCGGATAGCCTGTCGAACTTCCTTTCTCTTGCGAAATCAGTCGTTGTGGACAATCTTCCCCCATCTGGAACAGACTTCCCGGACAGCGCTGAAGATAACACGGCGTTTCCACGGTGGAAAAGGGTACCTGGTTATGGAACATTGGAAAGGAAGCGAGATGGCCGACAAAGAAAAGGGAAAGGAAATCACGCGCAGAGAGTTTCTCGAGAAAGCCGGCAAACTGGGCGGAGCAATCCTCCTGTCCTCCCTTGCCGGAAAGGCACTTGCCGGAGAATGGGAGCAGGGAATGACAGATCTCTGGACCGGCGCTACTTTTCTGCAGGACAACGTAGACGCCTCGCGGGAATCTGATGGTATCATCAGGGCCGTCATCGATGGGAACTGGCAGGATTTCGACACGATCGTCCTTCCGCGGGAGTTCGTTGACTGGAACCTGAACGCCAGGCTGGAGGTTCTGGAGAATATATCTCTGATGATGAGAGGTGAGGGCGGATCACCTCCTTCTCTTGCCGGTCCGCACAACGCTGCGATGGCGACCACAGGCGGTCACAGACGTGACAGCAGGCTTACGATCAACAATGCTTTCAAGGGTATGGGGCTGTGTCCGAAAAGGGAACTGATCAACGGTTTCATCGAACACCTGAACGATACGATGCAGGGACCAATGCCGGAGAAGCTCGGTTTTCTGACCGGGCTCTACTCGGATGAACACAACTTCGATCTCACCAAGATGATCTCACTAGAACTCTACTCCACCCCCGATTTCGAGACACATACTTTCCTCAACCTGATGGCCAATCCCGTCACATCGCTCGTCTTTCTGGCCAACAGCTCCTTTGAGGTAAGGGGAGTAGGTCAGCTGGTCGATCCGGGAAATGACTCCGCGGGCGAGTACGCAAGGAATATCGTCACGTACACGAACCTTGCGCATTCCTATTTCCACGGTGATTTTCCAAGGCTCTTTCCGGGAATTCTTGTTCACGTCGTTGAGGTCTTCGACAACTCTCCCGGTTCGGGAAGAGGTGTAAGGATAGCGCCTCCTCTGATCTGATATGGAGGAGAAACTCCCCGGACTCGCGCTGTTCGACGTCGATGGGACTCTGATTTCCGTCTCATCGGAGAGAATGTTCCTCGAGCACCTGATCCGTTCAGGCCTTCTCAGGGTAAGGCATCTGGTTCCCTTCGGGCTGGATTACCTGGCGCATCCCGTCAGAACGTTCAGGGAAGGCAAGGGTTGGAACAGGGGATATCTGAAATACATGGCGAGAGATCGGTTCACTGCGGAAGCACGTCTTTTCTCAGAGAAATTCCTCAGTTGCACGATTAGAGCCCCCGTCGCTGAAATGATCAGAGATCTTGCTGATCGAGGATGCAGGGTCATTCTCATGTCAGCTTCCCTCACGAATCTTGTCGAACCCCTTTCAAGAAATCTGCCGATTGATGCCGTTGTCGCAAGTACACCGCTTTTCGATCGACAGACCTTTACCGGGAAACTTGCCGGTCCCAGACCCTGGGGAAGGGAAAAGGTGGCGATTGTCCGTGGTCTTTGCGCTGAGAGCGGGCTTGAATCCTCCGATTGTCTGGCGGTTGGAGACTCGTGGTCCGATCGGCATCTGATGCTGTACTGAGGAAGGGCGGTGGCCGTTCATCCGGACGGGACGCTGCGCCGTC